>JBFFXF010000243.1:0-11743 GCA_041569895.1 Planctomycetota bacterium
CACCCCCACCTCGTCCTCGTCCTCGTCCTCGTCCTCGTACCCGTACCCGTTCCCGTTCCCGAAAGCGCCCGTCGTGATTGACAAAACGCGCTGGCCGACGCCAAGACGGTCACGGTCACGGTCCACGGTCCACGGGTCACGGCCACCGTCCAGGCCAGGGTTGGGCCCGTGCTCGTGCTCCGTATCCGTGTTCCGTCTCCGTTGTCGTTACCGTCGCCGTGCGACAGAGAATCGACTCCGATTCCGACACCGATTCGGACACCGATTCCGATTCCGATGCCCGAGACGGAGGTCCGAGACCAGAGACCAGAGACCAGAGACCAGAGACCAGAGACCAGAGACCAGAGATCAGAGATCAGAGATCAGAGATCAGAGAACGGGGGAAGACCCCGGGACCGCCTCGCTTCCTCAGTCGAACTCGCACCGGTAGCGCAACAGCTCGCCGTCCGGTGCGAAGCAGACCGAGCCCCGGAAGCCCTCGCCGGTGAAGCGGGTGCCGCCCGGGAAGCGCTCGAATCGGGTCACCGAGCGGGCCGATTCGAGGATCGCCCTGGATGGGCGGCCTCCGGGGAAGATCGATCCCGCGTCGGTGGCGATGCCGCGGTTCGCGTGGGCGTCGGCGACGTGGCGGCGGAGGATGTCGCCGGCGAGCCGCCGGAAGAGCGCGCCCTCGCCGAAGATCTCGATCGTCCGCACGCGGCCGTCCTCGACCACCGCGAGCCCGACCGTGCGCCTCGAGCCGAGGAAGCGCTCGAGCAGCGGTTTCAGATCGCTCTCGATGCGGTGCGTCTCCTCGAGGCGTCGCGGTCCTTTCGGCGGCCGCCGGGCGAGGAGCACCTCGAGCCCGACCGTGCCGGGCGGGATGAAGGTGTCGTGGACCACGTGGCGCGGCTCCGGGCCGTCACCGACGACGCTCCCCGAAAGGAGCAGCACCGGGCGCTCGCCCCAGTTGGTCGCCTCGCGGACGAAGAATTCGCCGGCGCGCCGCTCCGCGAGGAGCTCGAGCCAGCCGCGCGCGAGCGCCTCCTGGCCGGTCACCAGCCGTCGCGTTCCCTCTGCCGGGCTCCAGCAGACGATCGGCACGATCGCCGTGCCGGTGTCCTCGCCGATGGCCATCGGCAGGCCCGAGTGGAAGGTCCCGAGGACCTGGGACAGGCCGTCGGCGAACGCGGCCGGCGTCAGGCGTTCCTCGCGAACGATCGCCGCGAGCGACCTCGTCGCTGTGTCGCTCGCCTCGACGGTCTCGGGCGTGCTCGCCTCGGGGCGGTCGACCCACACCGACCTGGTGAGCAGGAACGCGCAGCCCGGCAACGCGCCGAGCGCAATGGCGGTGGCGGCAATGGCGGTGGCGGCAACCCTGCGCGGCAGGGTCGCCGGCGTCTTCGGTGGCATCGCGGGTCTCTCTCGACCGGCGCCCGTGGCCGGCGTGTCTGGCGGCGCTGGCCGCCGATCTCCTCCTCCGGGGCGGGTCTCCTCGGGTTTCCTCTCTCTCATGTTGAATTATCGGCCGGCGCGCGGGGGCTGTCCGCCACTTTTTCGGCAATTTTCTCGGTCAGCGAGGCGGCATGCGCAGGGCGCCGTCGAGGCGGATCACCTCGCCGTTGAGCATCGGGTTGTCGATGATGTGCTCGACCAGCATCGCGAACTCCGACGGCCGCCCGAGGCGCTGCGGGAAGGGCACGTTCTCGACGAGGGCAGCGCGGACCTTCTCCGGCATGCCGGCCATCATCGGCGTCTCGAACACGCCCGGCGCCACCGCC
The DNA here is from genome assembly GCA_041569895.1 of Planctomycetota bacterium. Classification (GTDB taxonomy): domain Bacteria; phylum Planctomycetota; class UBA8108; order UBA8108; family JACQVS01; genus JBFFXF01. The sequence continues at coordinate 1,761 of JBFFXF010000243.1, forward strand.
ACGACGCGGATGCCGTGGCGGGCGAGGTCGCGGGCCAGCGGCAGGGTCATCGACGCCACGCCGCCCTTCGATGCGGCGTAGGCCGTCTGGCCGATCTGTCCGTCCCACGCGGCCACCGACGCCGTGTTGACGATGATGCCACGCTCGCCCTCCGAGTCGGGGTCGTTGCCCGCCATTGAAGCGGCGACCAGCCGTGTGACGTTGAAGGTGCCGATCAGGTTGACGCGGATGACGCGCTCGAAGCGCTCGAGATCGACCGGCCCCTCCTTGCCGATGACGCGCGCCGCATCGACGATGCCGGCGCAGCTCACGGCGATGTCGAGCGCGCCGAACGCCGAACGCGCCTCGCTCACCGCGGACGACACCTCCTCGGCCGACGTCACGTCGGCCCGCACGAAACGACACCGCGCGCCGAGACGCTCCGCGAGCACCGCGCCGCGCTCCTCGTCGAGATCGGCGATCACCGCCCGGCCGCCGCACGCGATGACCATCTCGGCGCAGGCCGCGCCGAGCCCCGAGGCGCCTCCGGTGATCAGCGCCACGCTGTCCTTGACTTCCATGTCTCCTCCCTGTGCCCGGATGGGCACGCCCTGGTTTCTGCTTCCACCTGTCCGTCTCGATGCTGATAATCGCCGTGACGGACGTCAACCCTGTCGATTCGGACGATCTCGACGACACCATGCCAGGGAGACGAGACGGACAGCCGCTGACGCGGATCGGCGCCGCCATCGCGGTCGCCGTGGCCCTCGCCGCGTCCGCCGCATCGACGGCCGGGGAGGACCGCGGCGATCGCGCCGTGGCCACCGGGGCGGGCGCGCTCCCCTGCGACGTCTGCTTCGGCCAGAAGACGGTGATGTGCGCCACGTGCCTCGGCGTGGGCTCGAAGCAGACGACCTGCTCGACGTGCCAGGGCGCCGGCGGCACGGAGTGCCGATCCAGCGGCTGCCAGAACGGCCTCAAGGTCTGCCGCACCTGCGGCGGCGCCGGCTACACGTCGAGGACGATCTATCCGGTACGCGGGAAGCCTTACGTCAAGCGGTCGCGCTGCGGGCGCTGCCTGGGGAAGCGCCGTCTGCCGTGCAGCAAGTGCACGGGCGGCCTGCGCACGTGCGAGGAGTGCAATCGCCGCGGTGTGCTGGCTCGAGCGTGCGCGACCTGCTCCGGCGCCGGCACGACGACGTGCGCGCGCTGCGAGGGGTCGGGGACGCTGCCGCCACCACCGCTCGACGGCGAGACGGTCTCGCGCTTCCGCGACATGGTCGAGTCCGCGACCAAGCTCGTCACGGAGATCCGCGACCACGTCGATGCGCTCGCGGAGATCGCCGCACGGCACGTCCACATCCGGGGAGAGGCGGAAAAGATCGAGACCGAGCTGTCGGCGCTGGCGGAGCTCGTTCCGAGTGAGCTCCCGTCCGCCGTCGGCGTCAAGGTCAACGAGTGCATCTCCGCGCTCGAGGCGTACCGCACCCTGGTCGAGCGCCACGACGCGGCGTTCCGGGATCTCGAGAAGGCGGTCGCCGAGTGCCCCGAGCGCGTCGAGTCGATCGTGGCGTTCCGCAGGCTCCTGGAGTCGCGTCTGGCGCGTCCCCGAGTTGACCCCGCGCTGCCGGTCTACGTCGAGGTCGGACGTCACGCGACGACGCTCGAACGCGCGGCGTCCTTCGTCGCGGGGCTGCGCTCGGCGCGGAGACAGGTCGAGAGCTGGGCGACGCAGGTCGAGGGGCGGCCGGACGAGATTCGCGCCGCTGCGGAGCTCGCGCGCCAGGCGCTGGACACTCGCGAGGCGGAGCTCGCGGAGAAGACCCGTGCACTCGCCGAGCTCGAGCGCGATTTCGAGGCGATCCGCGTCAGCGCCTCCGGAGTGGCCGCCGAGCTGGCGTTGCCGGTGCCGGCGAACGTCCGACTCGACCCGTCGTCGAACCCCGGCGACATGCGCGTCGACGTGACCATCCCGGATCTCGACGCCGAGCTGCAGTCGAACGCCGAGGAAATCGTGCTCACCGAGCGACACCTGCAGTCGTTGCCGCGTTTCGTCTCGGGCGTCTTCAACGCGTCTCCCGGCCTCAGCCGTCTGACCGTGGCTCTCGAGGCGCGCGTTCTCGGCGAGACCGGCCACGCGCGACTCGAGCGCGTGCAGTCGTTCACCTTCACGCGCGAGCGGTGGAGCCGCCTGGTCACCGGCGCCTTCGCGGCCGACTGGGTGGCGCTGCTCTCGCGCTCGAGCCCGTACCCGGCGTTTCCCCGCGCCGCGGGCTTCAGCGCGAATCGCCTGCTGGCCTGGGCGATTCCGCTCTGCTGTCTCGCCGGCGTCGTGTTGCTCGTCATCATCCGCGTCATGCGGCTGTGGCTCGTCGGATAAGCGTGCCCTGGATCCCGCGCCAGCCCGAGCCCGAGCACATGGACGACGCCGCCGAGGTCGCGGCGTACGACGAGGCCGATTTCTCCGAGGTGAATCGCGGCCTCGCGGAGCGCATCGTGGATCTCGCGGGCGAGTCGGGAACGGCGATCGATCTCGGCACCGGACCGGCGTGCATCCCGCTCGAGCTCTGCGCCATCGCGCCCGGCTGGCGCGTCGTCGCCGTCGATGCGTCGCGCGGCATGCTCGCACGCGCCCGGCGTCACCTGCGTCGCGCCGGACTGGCGGACCGGGTGGAGCTCGTCCGCGGCGACGTCGCCGACCTCGACCCGCGCTGGCGACGCCGGTTCGATCTCGTCCTCTCGAACAGTCTCCTCCACCACCTCGCCGATCCGATCGGCTTCTGGCGCACGGCGTCGCATCTGCTGCGTCGGGGTGGCTCTCTCGCGGTGCAGGACCTCCGCCGCCCCGGCAGCGAGGCCGCCACGAGACGACTCGTGAAGCGTCACGCCGCCCGCGACTCGCGCCTCCTGCGCGAACTCTTCCATCGCTCGCTGCTCGCCGCCTACACGCCCGACGAGGTCGAGGAGCAGCTCCGTCTCGCCGGCGTGCGCGGACCTCGTGTCGAGCGCGTCAGTGATCGGCACCTGCTGGTCTCGGGACCGGTGACCGCGCGAACCTGACTCAGATCACGAGTGCGGCGGAGCGCTCCGGAGGGTGCCGGCGAGAGCCTCGCACGCGGAATCTGCATGGCGCGGTGGCGCTTTTCGTGTATCCTCCACACGCTTCACGCGAGCGCTTTCTCTCCCGGGCAAGAAAACGATGAACGACGACGAGACCGCGACCGGTACGGGCGAGGAGCGGCGAGCCGCCGGGACGCCTTTCTTCTATAACGAGCTGCTGCTCGAGGGCGGCCATGGCGTGCCGCTGCCGATCGTCGTCAATTCGAAGCGGGGCTTTCAGGCGGTCGTCCGCGACCTGCTCGTGCGCGCCCGGGTCGAGGAGGTGTCGATCGAGCCGACCGCCACGACGCTCGGCGCCATGCTCTTCGGCTGCCAGGAGTTCATCGCCGGCTCGCAGGACCTGCTCGACGCCGGCTCGCCGGCCGACGTCCGCGCCGCGTCGAGCCGCATGCTGCGAGCGTGCCGCGAGTTCAGCGGCAGCCTCGAGAGCGCCTACGCGATCCTGCAGGCGACCGAGGGCGCTTCCGAGAGCGGCGTGGCCTTCGCCGCGCTTCCCTGCGCGCGGCTGAAGAACCTCGGCGCGGCCATCGAGGCCTTCTTCGAGAACACCGAGTTGACGGTGACCATGGATCTCGGCCGCCTGGCGATCCTCGAGGTCCGCCTCGACGATCTCTTCGACGAGTGCTCCCGTCAGCTCGAGCGCTTCTACTCCTGCGCGCTCAACCGCAGCCGCCCGGAGCTCTTCCTCGAGTTCGCCCGGTGCTTCTACCGCGATCTCTTCCGGCGCATCTTGCCGGACCACATCTTCGACCCGGTCAAAAACCAGCCCGCCGGCGGCACCGAGCGCTCGGGGCTGCTCGACCTGCTGCCGGAGCTCGCCGATTCGGTGCGCGAGCCGCAGTGAGCCGCGGCGCACGGGACACGCGCGACACGTGAACGCCATGCACGCCAGCGAGCCCCACGAACCCGATCGACCCGACGGGCTGCCGCTCGATCCGACTCCCGAGGCGGTGCGCGAGCTCATCGACGCCGCGCGCGACCGGGTGATCGACTTCGTGCGATCGCTGCCCGGGCAACCGGCATGGTCGATCGAGAAGGCGGCGGACGCGCACGCGTGGGTCGACGAGCCGGCGCCCGAGACGCCCGGCGCGCTCGACGACCTCCTCGAGACCGTCTTCGAGCGCATCGTCCCGTGCGCGCTCAACACCGCCGGGCCGGGGTACCTGGCGTACGTCCCGGGCGGCGGGCTGGTCTCCGCCGCGGTCGCCGACCTCATCGCCGGCGTGGTCAACCGCTACGCGGGCGTCTGGGCCGCCGCTCCCGGCGCGGTCGAGCTCGAGACGCGTGCCCTGCGGTGGCTCGCCGAGATCATGGGGCTGCCCCGCGACGCGCTCGGCGTGCTCACCTCCGGGGGCTCGATGTCGAGCCTCCTGGCGGTGATCGCGGCGCGCGACGGAGCCCGGAAGAAGCGCATCTCCGGCACCTGGTACCTCTCCAGCGAGACCCACCACTGCATCTTCAAGGCGCTGCGCGTCGCCGGCATCGATCCGAACGCGGTGCGCACGGTGCCGGTCGACGAGCGGTACCGCATCCGGCTCGACCTCCTGGAGAAGCAGATTCGCGCCGACCAGTGGCGTGGATTGCGTCCAGCGTTCATCTGCGGCAACGCCGGAACGGTGAACACGGGCGCCGTCGATCCGCTCGACGCGCTCGCCGACATCGCGGCGCGCCACTCGGCGTGGTTCCACGTCGACGGCGCGTACGGCGCGCTCTTCCGCCTGGTCGAGGCGTGTCTGGACACGCTGAGCGGCATCGAGCGCGCGGACTCGATCGCGCTCGACCCCCACAAGGGCCTCTTTCTCCCCTACGGCCTCGGCGCGCTGCTGGTGCGCTCGACCGCGGCGCTCCGCGAGGCGTTCAGCAGCCACGCGTCGTACATGCCCGCGCTGCAGGACGGTGTCGAGCACGTCGACTTCTGCGAGCTCTCTCCCGAGCTCTCGAGAGACTGGCGCGGGCTGCGCCTCTGGCTGCCGCTCAAGCTGCACGGCATCCGCGCCTTTCGCGACGCGCTCGCCGAGCGACGCGCGCTCGCGGTCCACATGCACGACACGCTGGCGAGCGAGCCGGACGTCGAGATCGCCGCGCCGCCCGAGCTCTCGCTCTTCGCGTTCAGGCGCCGATTCGGGGGCTGCCCGCTCGAGGAGGCGAACGCGCGCAACCGGGCGCTGCTCGAGCGCATCAACGAGCCGCGGCGCGTCTATCTCACCGGCACCGACATCGACGGTGTCTTCTGGATCCGCGTCTGCGTCCTCCACCTGAGGACCGATCGCGCGCGCGTCGACGAGGCGCTCGAGATCATCCGCCGGGCGCTGCGCGAGTGAGGCGCGGGGCGGGCGCTACGCCGTATCGACGACGCTGTGCGACCAGCGGTCGCCGACGAGCTCGCCCTGCTTGACCGCCTCGGTGCCGGCGCGCGGCACCACCTGCGCGATGTGCGACTTGGCGATCACGCGCTCGGTCCCCTCGCTCTCTCGCAGCTTGACGAAGTTGCCGTCGAGCCACACGAGCCGCCCCTCGGTGACGCTGCCGTCGCGCAAGGTGAGGCGCGCCTCGACGTTGCCGGTCGGCTGCGAGACCTGCGACGCGCTCTCGATCAGGATGGCGTCGAGCCGGTTGAAGACCGCCTCGCCCGATCCGGCCTTCTGGAGCGCCGACTCGAAGTGCTCCTGCGTGATGCTCGCCGCGCCGTTGCCGGCGCAGGCCTGCACGGCGATCAGCGCGGCCTCGTTGGCGAGGTTCTCGAGATCGGCGCCGGTGGCGCCGTCGGTGCGGTCGGCGATCTCCTCGAGCCGCACGTCGTCGGCGAGCGGCTTCTGTCGCGTGTGGATGCGCAGCATCTCGAGCCGGCCGTCGCGGTCGGGGACATCGACGGCGATGCGCAGGTCGAATCGTCCCGGTCGCAGGAGCGCGCTGTCGAGGACATCCGGCCGGTTGGTCGCGGCGATGACCACGACCCTGCCGTTGCGCTCGAATCCGTCGAGGGTCACCAGGAGCTGGTTCAGCGTCTGCTCGCGCTCGTCGTGGGAGCTGCCGATGCCCGAGCCGCGGCGGCGGCCGACGGCGTCGAGCTCGTCGATGAAGACGATCGCCGGCGCCGCCTTGCGCGCCTCGTCGAATGTGTCGCGCACGCGCGCAGCGCCGACGCCGACGAAGATCTCGACGAACTCCGACGCCGACACGGAGAAGAACGGCACGCCGGCCTCGCCGGCCACCGCGCGCGCGATGAGCGTCTTGCCGCAGCCGGGCGCGCCGACGAGGAGCACGCCGTGCGGCAGGCGCACGCCGGCATCGATCCAGCGCTTCGGGCTCTTCAGGAAGTCGATGACCAGGCCCAGCTGCTCCTTGGCCGCCGCGTTGCCGCCGACGTCGGCGAAGGTGATGTCGTTCTCGGCGACTCGACGCGCCCGCGTCTTGCCGATGCTCATCACGCCGCCGGGGTTGCGCGCCTGCTTCGCGAGGAAAATGAAGAAGAGCAAGATGAGCGCCAGCGGTATGAGGATCAGCCCCCAGCGCGAGAGGAAGCCATCCGACTGCTCCTCGTAGCTGACCACCGCGCCGCGGCCGGAGAGCCGCTTGACGGTTTCGTCATCGACCTGGCCGATCGTGGTGTACGTGCGGCCATCGGCGAGCGCGAAGGTGACCTCGTGGCCGCGCATCACCACGTGCACGATCTCGTCGGCCTCGACGTGCCGCAGGAAGGTCGAGAAATCCGTCGGCGCGCCGCCCTGGCCCGCCCCCTGACGCGAGAGCGTGAAGATCACGGCGACGAGCAGGATGACGACCAGCCACCCGAGGGCCACGGACACCTTCTTGCGCTGCTTCATCACCACCTCGCCTGGACGGGATCGTTATCGGGACCGCCGCATCGGGGCGTCCGACCGGCGCGGAAGTGTAGCATCCGGGTGGAGAAGGAGCGACGTGCGCGTCGAAGTACGATGGGAGGCTGACGGGTCACCTCGACGGAAACGAGGATCTCGGAGGGAACCGGTGAGCGGCGGGATCGACGTCGGACTGGCGCTGATGTGCTACGTCGTGTTCGTCTTCTCGGTCGTTCTTCACGAGGCGGCGCACGCCTGGACGGCGCTGCGGCTCGGCGACGCGACGGCGTACCGGGGCGGCCAGGTGACTCTCGATCCGCTGCCGCACATCCGTCGCGAGCCGGTCGGCATGATCGTCGTGCCGGTCCTCGGCTTCCTGGCCGTCGGGTGGATGCTCGGCTGGGCGAGCGCGCCGTTCAATCCCTTCTGGGCGAGGAGCTACCCGAGGCGCGCCGCGCTGATGGCCCTCGCCGGGCCGCTCTCGAGCCTGCTGCTGGCGCTCGTCGCGGCGGTGCCGCTGAAGCTCGGCCTCGCGACGGGCGTCTTCCAGGCGCCGGCCTGCCCGGGACTGTTCGCGGTGGCGACGGCGTCGGGCGGGTGGCTCGACACGGTGGCGACACTGCTCGGTGTCACCTTCTCCCTCAACCTCGTGCTCTTCGCGTTCAACCTCGTCCCGGTGCCGCCGCTCGACGGCGGCGCCATCGTGCCGCTCTTCCTGAGCGACACCGTGGCGCGGCGGTACCTCGATATCATCTACCAGCCCGCCTTCATGATCGCCGGCCTCGCCGCCGCCTGGTGGGCCTTCGGGTCGGTCTTCGGCCCGGTGCACGCCTTCGCCCTCGACGTGCTCTACGGCTGACCCGTGTTCTCGCGCCGTAACCGGGACGGGTACGGACCGGAAGAGAAACGGGAACGGGAAGCGTGCGCTGCCTCCCGTTCCCGTTCCTGCCGACCGATCTACTGCCGCAGACCCAGTCCGAGGAAGCGCTGGTCGCTCGGCGTGCCGCCGGGCTCGGCGTCACTCGCGAGGATGAACGACATGGCGTTCGGTCCGATGGCGCCCTTCAAGTCCGAGGCCGGGCCGCCGCCCGCGTCGTTGAACGTGACGATGCCGGTGGCGGAGTCGACGCTGTAGTCCTGCGGGAACGTCTGGGTCGTGATGACGCCCTCGCGGTTCTCGACGGTGGTCACCGTCGCGTTCCCCGCGCCGTCGAACTCGACCGAGAAGAAGCCCGAGAAGAATTCGGTCGACGTGCCGCCCGTGTAGACATCGCCGAAGTGGCCGCCGAAGTACGTGCCCTGGAGGCTCGCGTCGTTGAACGTGCTCGCCGGACTCTGGCGCACGAGGAAGCCGAACTGGTGGCGCGGCGAGTACGGACTGGAGAAGTCGAAGCAGATCGCCGCCGCGTCGCCGCTCTCGAGAATGCCGCCCTCGAGCTCACCGGTCGCGTTGGTCATCGTGCCGTTGGCGTTGATCGTCAGCGTGTCGCTGAAGGGGTCCGCGAGTGACGTCGTCGGGCCCGTGACCGAGGGCGTGCCCGTCGGGTCGGTGACGACGAGCGAGTTCTCGTCGGCTGTCCCGGTGACACCGCCGAGGCCGTCGCCGGTGACGATGCCGAACGTGCTGCTGTAACTCATCGAGTCGGGTGCGCCGCCCGTGTACTCGCTTCCGTACGTGGTGAAGTAGAAGCCGCCGTTCAGGTTCGAGACCCCCGCGCCGGTCGCCTGGGAGACGCCGAAGACCATCAGGTGCGAGCTCTGACTGTCGTACATCGTCGCGACGATCATCGAGTTGTCGGAGGAGATCGCGCCGCGCATCGTCCCGGGCTCGCCGGTGGCGACCATCCAGAACGAGCCGTCCTCGTTGACTCCGTACCGACCGGAGGCGGTGGCGCTCGTGTCGAGCGCCCCGGTGCCGCCGCCGAGCAAGTCGAAGTCGTTCGACTCGCCGGACCAGCTCCAGGTGCCCGCACCGTCGAAGGTGAGCGTGCCGTGGCCCGACATGAAGGTCCAGTCAATGGTGTTGAAGCCCCCCATGCCGTCGTCCTCGAAGCGCTTGACGGTGTTGTACAGCACGACGTTGAAGGTCCCCGAGAGCTCCGAGGCGCTGTCGTTTTCCGAGACGAAGAACATCTCCGGCGGCGCCAGGTCGTACGAGCCGCCGCCCTGATCCTCGAGCGTGTCGGTGACGACGAAGATCATCCGGAGCGTCGTCCGAGTCCCCCTGGCGATCTCGGCCGGCGAACCGAGGAGGAAGGGATTGCTCGAGGTGGCATCGCCGCCGCCCGGCCCGTTCGGCCGGCCACCCTCATCGTAGGTGGCGAAGTAGACCGTCATCTGCCCCGGCGCCGGTCCCGGCGGTCCGCTGACCACCTGGGCCTGGTTCGACAGCGACACCGGTGGATCCGGATGCGACCAGACGAGCGTCGTGCTCAGGGTCAGTCGCATCCAGTCGTACGTGCCGCTCGGCACGCTGGTCGCCTGCCCGAACGCGTTGTTGAACGTCGCCGGATCGGCGAGGTCGACGGCGAGTCCGCCCGAGTCCTCGAAGACCGTCACCCAGGTGGTGCCGTCGGTCGAGAGCTCCACCTCGTAGAGCGTGACACGGTACTCCGAGGGCGTGAAGTTCTGCGCCATCGCCATCCGGGCGCCGCACAAAACGAGGACGCTCGCGAGGAGCGCGTGAATCGTCTTCGTCCCTGTCTTCATGGTCGATTCCTCCTGTGTTCGTTCTCGTCCCGCGCGCTCACGCGCTCCCGCCGCTGACGGTGACCTTGCCCGGATCGGAGCTGCTGCCTCCTCCGCTGCAGCCCCCGAGCACGGCGACGACACAGACGAACCCCAAGACGACGAGAACCTTCCTGAGCATGTGATCCTCCGAAAACCCTGCGAACGGTTGACAACCCCTCACAGGCTGATCGGGACAGTGTCGGGAGGACTTGAGCGCGGTGGAGTTGAGGAATCTTTATGCGGCGGGAGAAACCAGAGGGTGAGGTGGGTGTTGAGGCGGAGGATTGAGGCGGAGGTCGGAGACAGAGAGCAGAGAGCAGAGAGCAGAGAGCAGAG
>JBFFXF010000244.1:0-11714 GCA_041569895.1 Planctomycetota bacterium
CCATCAGCAGCGCCGCGTGCCCGCCGCCCGAGGTGCCGACCAGATAGATGCGGCGTGCGTCGATCGGGGCGGAGCGCCGGGCGAAGTCGACGGCGGCGAGGATGTCCTCGACGGCGAGCTCGGAGCCGGTGGCCTCGGGCGTCCGGTTCGGGCCGCGGAAGTTCGGGTGGATGAACGCCCAGCGCCGCTCGACGCACCAGCGCGCGTACGGGATGCTCGAACGCTGGAGATAGTCGGACGACCACGTGTGGAGGCCGACCAGGAGGGGGAAGGGTCCGGTGCCCGCGGGCGCGAAGAAGAGCGCCGGCTGCTCGGTGTCGTCGGCGGGGCTCACGAAGGTGACGCGCTCGACTCCCGGCGGCCAGGACTCGAGCTCGTCGGCCGCGCAGAGCGCGGGGAGGAGCGTCAGGAAAAGTTGAATGGACATAGGAGGCTCCTACCCGGGTTTTTCTCGCCTACGCCGAGAAAAAACCCGGGCTATGGCTTTCGTTTGTTCCGCTTGTAGTCCTCCCACCAGTTCTTCCACGCCTTGATCGCTCCGCGGCGCTGCTCTCCGTCGCCCTGGCTGGTGAGCTCCGGGTCGACGCCGGTGAGCTCGCGCAGCACCTCGGCCGCGTCGTCGCGCAGCTCGACGCGATCACTCCGCAACCGCTTGATGAGGAACGGCACCGCCTGGACGAGCTCGAACTCCTGGAGAATGTGGCCGAGCTCTCCCATGTTGTAGAGAGGCATGTCGCGCTCCTTCACGAACGCGATCAGGCGCTTCTCCTGCTCGGAGTCGCCTCCTCGATAGAGCGCCTCCGCCGCCCACACCTGATGCGAGATTTCGTTCGACTCGAGCAGCGCCTCCATGCGGCCGCGTTCCGTGTGATCCGGGGGCAGCCCGACCTTGCCGACGGCGCAGATGGCCGCGTCGCGGACGTCGGTCTCGTGGTCGTCGAGGAGCTTGATCAGCGTCTCGAGCCCCTGGGGATTGCCGAGCTTCCCGAGCACCACCGCGACGTGCCGGCGCTTCAGCCGCTGCGGGTGCGAGTGGAGATCGCAGAGGCGCGCGTAGCCGTCGTCGCCCGCGTTCCCGAGGATCCGCAGGTAGACTTCGGAGCCGAGCGGGAAGTCCTCGGGCCGCCTCGAGAAGACATCGGCGAGGACCTCCTGCACGTCATCGCTCCCCTCGGCGAGCTCGAGGAGGATGCGCTCGGCGTTCTCCCACGAGGTGCTTCCCGAGACCTCGCCGCACTCCTCGATCTCCCAGAGGCAGTACTCCGCCTCCTTCGGAATCGGGCGCGGCGGCTCGTACTTCTTGATGAAGTTGAGCGCGCGGATGTACTGGGGCTTCCAAGGATTGAGCGGACGCTTCTTCTCGAGACTGACGATCGGCACCTCCGCGGCGCCGTCGGGCAGCCTGAGGTACGGCCGCGGACCGAAGAGCCGGCCCGACTCGAGCAGCTCGATGCGGAGCGCGCCCGGTCGGACCTTGTACGGACCCTCGCCGTCGCGGTCGCCGGGATCGCTCTGGTGAAACCGGAAGCCCTTCTTCGAGAAGTAGCTCGACCAGCGATCGAGCGCCGCCGGCGGCAGGCTGTGGTACGCCTCGCGCGCGCCGTCGAGGGAGGGCGCGAAGTAGAAGAGCAGGTCGTCGACCAGGAAGTCGGGAATGTAGGGAACGCAGAGCACGGCGGCCGAGAGCCACCGGACCGGCTCGACGCCGAAGCCGCCCTCGACCTCGCGCGGGAGCTCGTTTTCTTCAGTGGCCACTGCTGCGTTCTCCGGAGGGGCGCGTCGGTTCAACCGGACTCCTGTTTCGAAGGCTCGACCGCGGAGTCCACCCCCGTGAGCCGCACGGGGGCTATTCAGCACAGAAGAAGCGGGCCCGGGCCGGGAGCCGCGATTATACTATCGGCCGTCCGAGCAGGCTCAATCATAAACCAACTGGTAAACCAGCTGGTAAACCAGCTGATACACCAACGCTCGACGCGCTCAGGAGGAACCTCGCATGCCACTCGCCCTCTTCGCCGCCCGGCCGCCGGTGAGCTGGTTCATCGCGCTGCGGTACCTCTCGTCGCGGTTCATCACCTTCGCGTCGTTCCTCCTCGTCTCGCTCGCCGTGGCGATTCTCATCATCCTGCTCGCCGTCATGGAGGGCTTCAAGACCGAGCTGATCGAGCGCGTTCGCGGCACGAGCTCCGACATCAACGTCACCTCGACGCGTTTCGTCGGCATGGACGATCACGCCGAGGTGCGCGCTCTCGTCGAGGGAGTGTCCGGCGTGCGCGCCACGGTGCCGTTCGTCGAGACGCTGTCGATCTTCTCGCTCGAGCGCTTCGAGGGCTTCGATCACATCACCGGGCACCTCGGGCTGCTGGTCCTCGACCTGCGGGCCGAGGCGGAGGCGGGTCATCTCGACGAGTACGTCCGGCGGGGCGCCCAGGAGGAGGCAGCGCGACTCGACCAGTACCCCGGCAGGCTGAGCGGCACGGCGTGGTCCGCGCTGCCGCGCACGATCGAGGACACGCTGTCCCCCGAGTGGGTGCAGAGGGATCTCTGGCGTCTCCTTCGACGCCAGCCGCCGGAGGACATCGACGAGCTCCGGCCGGTGCTGCTCGGGAGCCAGACGATTCCGCGCCTGCTCGGCACCGCCATGGAGCTCAAGAGCGTGTCGCCCGTCACCAACAGGCCGTGCGTCGGGAAGTTCGTCATCGCCGGATACTTCAAGAGCCGCGACGCGCAACGCGACGCGCACACCGTGCTGATGGACCTCGACGACGCGCGCGAGTTCCTCGCCCTCGCGCATCCCGACAGCGGCCGCACGACCATCTCCGGCTTCCGCGTGTTTCTCGACGAGGGCCTCGACGCCGGCGGCGTCAAGGAATCGATCACCGCCGCGATCACGTCGGCCGACATCCCGTTCGTCGTCGCGCGCACGTGGCGCGAGGAGAAGAGCAAGCTGCTCCGCGCCGTGCAGACCGAGAAGGCCCTGGTGGGACTCATCCTCGGCGCGATCATCCTCCTCGTCGGCCTGATGATCTTCATCATCATGACCGTGCAGATCGTCCAGAAGACGCGCGACCTCGGCATCCTGCAGGCGATCGGAATGACGCCGAGACACGTCGTCGGCGTCTATTTGAGGATGGGCACGCTGATCTGCGTCGCGGGCGTCGTCCTCGGCACCGTCTACGGCGTGCTCTTCTGCTTCAACATCGACGTCATCGAGCGCTGGGTGTTCGTGCTCACCGGGAAAGAGGTGTTTCCACAGACGATGTACTACCTCGACGGCACCCCGGCGCGGCCGATCCTCACGGACTTCCTCTTCATCGTCGTGCCGACGGTGCTCTTCGGGTTCCTGGCCAGCCTGCTGGCGGCGAACCGGGCGGCGCGACAGGATCCGCTCGAGGCGCTGCGCTACGAGTGAGCTCCCGGGTCGGCGCTCTTCGCCGTTTCGAATTCGCGCTGGAGCGACTCGACGAGACGGAAGGCGAGCCGCTGCGACTCCTTCGAGACGCGGAGCCGGCGGAGCTGCGACTCGATCTCCATCAGCCGCTCGATGATGTCACCGAGCGAGGCCTCGTCGCCGTTCTCCTCGTCCCGCTTCGCCTTCTTGCCGCTTCCCGTTTCCATGCGGCCGAGGCGGTCGGTGATCTCGCGCTTGAGGATGACGCGGCCGATTCCCTCGTCGTAGACGCGCGAGCGCAGCTCCCGCAGGTCCTTCCTCCTGTCGCCGAAGGCCTCCTCCACGCGGCGGAGCTGATTGACGACCTCGTACGACGGGACCTCGACGCGGTCGGGTTTCCTGCGAAACTCCTCGATCAACTGCGGGCGGTGCTCCTCGGTGTACTCCATCGCCTCGAGCATGCGTCGCGCGACGTGCTTGTTGAGCTTGAGGACGCCGAGGGTGTACTCCTCGTAGCTCGCGCACGGCGGCGAGCACTGCTTCCACAGCTCGTGGCGGCGGATCTTCTTCAGGTTGAGCGCGACGTGGAGCCAGCTCGCCTTCATCACCTTCACGGCCCGCGCCGTGTCCGCGAGGATCTCGGCAGCCTCGCTCGCGGTCGGCGCCCTCTCCGCCGTCCTCGACACCATGAGGTTCCCCCCTCCAAAAACCCGTCCCCGTCGTCCCCGTCCCCGGTCCCGTGCCCGTGCCCGTGCCCGATACGCTGCTCGACTTCCCTGGCGAGGACGGGAACGCAGATGACGCAGATTACGCAGATTGACGCAGAATCAGAGACACGGTACTGTCTCTCAACTTACCTCTGATCTCTGATCTCTGTGTCGGACTCGGTCATCGGACTCGGTATCGGAATCAGTCCTGCACCCCCCCCGGCCGTCCCGTCCCTCCGTCATTCCGCGTCACTCCGCCTCATTCCGCGCTCTTCAGCGCCACCGTCTCGAAGGCGAGCGGTCGTCCCTCGCTGTCGGTGAGTCGCAGCACACCGGCCCAGCCGCCGGCGTCGTTGATCACCGCGAGCAGGATGCGGTTGACGCCGGCCTGGAGACGCGCGCGCACGGCGTCCTGGTCCGGCGCGACGCCGCGGCTGCCGGTGAACTCGTGCACCTTCTCGCCGTTGAGCCAGCAGTGGAGCTGGTCGTCGCTGCCGAGGCGCAGCACGGCGTCGGTGGCATCGGCGACTGTCACCTCGGTGTAGAGGAAGGCGCCGAGCCCGTCGCCAGGATCGACCTCTCTGCCGAGGTCGACGATGCCGGAGGGGTCGTCGGTCTCGTGCGGTTTCCACCGCAGCTCCTTCTCGCCGGCGGTGACCGGGGCGCCCGTATCGACCTTCTTCGCGGTCACCGCGGCGACCCAGTCCCCGAGCCGCACCCTCGGGAACGGGCCGAGCAGCCACCAGCGCGTCACGAATCCGCGGTGACTGGCGTAGTCGACCGGCGCGCCGAGCTTGCGCAGGCGGTTGAGAGTCTGCCCGAGCGTCGCGGCGTCGAGATCGAGTTCGAGAAGCCGGCGATGGAGCGCGACGGCGCGGTCGCGCTCGCTCTCGGGAAGCCGCTCGGCGAGTCGCAGCGCGGCGCGGCCGGCGTCGCGTTGCAGCGCCGGGTTGTCGAGCGCGGGCTCGATGTGCTCGAGCGCATCCGGCGCGCCGACCTCGCCGATTCCGGCGATCGCCAGGCGTCGCTCGTCGTCTCGCGTCGCGAGGTCGAGCACCTCGACGTAAATCGCCAGCGCCCTCTCGCGCTCGCTGCCGGCGATCGACTCGGCGATTCGCAGACAGCCGCGCAGCGCGTCGATCTGCAGGTCTCCCGACGCCGTCCGCGCCGCCTCGAGGAGCAGCTCGAGCGTCTCGGGAGGGCTCGAGCGCGCCAGGGCGCGAATCGACGCTTCCCAGAGGGGGCTGTCGCGATCCGATGCGCCCTGGATCAGCACGGGGACGACGCGCGGGTCGTCCCGCGTGCCGAGGACGGAGACCACGCCGGCGCGAGCCTCCGCGGAGAGCTCGCCGTCGAGACGCTCGAGGAGCTTCCCGGTGACCTCCTCGCCGCGGCAGTGCTCGATGGCCGCGAGCGCCGCGGAGAGCGCCTCGCCGCGCTCCCGCCCGAGCGCCGAGATGAGGACGTCGATCGCCTCGTCCGGCGCGATGGCGGCGATCGCTCCGTACGCCGCGGCGCGCGTCGTCGCGGAGTCATCGGAAGCCGCCTCGATCACCAGCGGCAGGTGGGCGACGTCGCCGCGCCGTCCGAGAACGCGGAGGAGCGCTGCCCTCGTCGAGGCCTCTTTCGCGTCACCGAGCGCGCCGGCCACGGCGACGCCCGCATCGCGAAACGTCGCGGCGGAGATCGCCCGCTCGGCCGCGCCGCGCACCGACTCATCCCCCGCGCCGAGCAGCTCGACGAACGCGTTCGCGGCGCGCTCGCCGCGGACGTTCGCCAGGGCGCCGAGCGCGGCGGCGCGGACGCCGTCGTGCGTGCTTCCGGTGGCGGCGATCAGCGCATCGATGGCCCGCTCGTCCGTGGCGGCGTCGCGCCGTCGTCCGAGCGCGCGGATGAGACCGGCGCGCAGCGCGGGCGGCGCGTCGTCCAGCCGCTCGACGATCGCGGGCAGACCGCCGCGCAGCGACTCGAGCGCGGTCAGCGCCGCCGCTCGCACCGCCGGGTCGTCGTCCTCGACCGCCTTCATCACCGCCGGCACCTCGGACGGGATCCCGGTCTGGCCGATGCCGACGAGTCCCGCGACGCGCCAGCGCCCACCCATCTCCATCAGCCGGATGAAGATACGGCGCGCCGCGCCGCCCTCCTGGTTCTCCTTCAGCCGGTACGCGAACCGCACGTAGATCTCGAGCAGTCGCTCGCGCGCGTCGCCCTCGGCCGACTCGAGCGCCTCGACGAGGGCGTCGAGGGCGGAGCGCTCGCCGATCTCCGCGAGCGCCTCGAGCGCGACCAGGCGGAGCTCCGGCGGGCCCGACCGCGCGATGTCGAGAATCGGTCCGACGCTGAGCAGGTCGCGGCGCTGGCCGAGCGAGCGGATGATGGCGCCCCGGAACTCGCCCTCGGCGGACGCGAGCGCCTTGCGGAGCGCCCGCAGCGCCGGAATCGTCGGGATGGCCTCGAGCGCGCGACGCGCCTCGTCGCGGAGCGCCGGGTTCGACGCATCGCCGAGGAGTCGCTCGAGCGGTCGGGTCGCCTCGTACTGGCCGATCTGGCCGAGACGGCGCACCACCCACAGCTGCGCCGACGCCGGCAGGTCCTCCCGCCCCAGCGCCTCGACGAGCGCGCCGGCGACGGCCCGGCGCTCGGAGGACGCGCCCGGTCGCGTCGAGCGCAGGCAGATGCCCTCGAGCTCACGATCCGCGGCGGCGCGCGCCGCGGGATCTTCGCCGGCGAGCTGGCCGACGAGCTCGCCGACACGCGCGGGCAGCGCGGCCGTGGCCTGCCCGTGCACGGGTCGCGCCGCGGCGCACAGACAGAGCGCCAGCACGAAGTGAAACCGTCTCGGACCCCAATTGCGCTTCGCCATTCTCCGTCCCCGCTCCCGTCCCCGTCCCCGTTCCCGTTCCCGTCCCCGTTCCCGTGCCCGTTCCCGTTCCCGTCCCCGCCTGACCAGCTCTGCACTCACGGCGAACCTCGTTCCATCACTCAAATCGCAAACGGCGCCCGCTTCGGCCTGTCGAGCCACCGCGCCGCCTCGGTGTCGCCGAGGATCTCCTCGGTGACCGGATCCCACGAGATCGTGCGGCCGAGCCAGATGGCGATGTTGGCGAGGTGGCAGCAGATGATCGACGAGTAGCCGATCTCGACGTCGCAGATCGGTCGCTCGCGGGTTTCGATCGCGCGGTGCCAGCTCTCGTGGTGTCCGGGGCTGCGCTCGAGCTGGACGTCGGCCGGACCGAGCGGCTCGCGAGCGATCTCCTCCGGCTCGGCGAGGAAGTAGCCCCGGTTGACGGTGATCCGCCCGCCGGTCCCCTCGAAGCGGACGCCGTTGACGCCGACCTGACCGCAGCGCACAGGGATGCCGTTCCTGTAGCGGAGCGTCACCCACTGCTTCTCCGCCGTTGGCGGCTCGACGGCGATCGGACCGGACCCGTCCATGCCGAGTCCCCACTGCGCGATGTCGAGGTGGTGCGCGCCCCAGTCGGTCATCGTGCCTCCCGAGTACTCGCGGAAGGCGCGCCACCGGGCCGGGTGGATCTGCGAGTTGAACGCTCTCGCCGGCGCCGGGCCGAGCCAGAGGTTCCAGTCGAGACCGGCCGGCGTCGGCTCCGCCGGGAGGTGACACGGGACCGACGTGCCCCAGACGCTGACGAGCACGCGCTCGACCTTGCCGATCCGTCCGCTGCGCACGAGCTCGCACGCGCGACGAAACTCCGGCGACGATCGCTGCTGGCTGCCGGTCTGGAAGACGCGGCCGTGTCGCCGCGTCGCGTCGACCATGGCGCGCCCCTCGCGGATCGTCAGCGAGAGCGGTTTCTCGCAGTAGACGTCTTTGCCGGCCTCGCACGCGTGCACGGCGATCGGCGCGTGCCAGTGATCGGGCACCGAGATGACCACGGCGTCGACGTCCTTGCGATCGAGGAGCTCGCGGTAGTCGTTGTGCCGGCCGCAGTGGGGGCCGACGCGCTCGGCGGCCTTCTCGCAACTGGTCGCGTCGACGTCGCACACCGCCACGGCCGGGTGCGTCGAGCTCGTCGCGTAGCGGCCGAGGTGGCCGTTCCCCATGCCGCCGACGCCGATGAAACCGATGCCGACGCGGTCGCTCGCCGATGGCTTGCCGCCCGCCGCGATGGCGCCGCTGCGAACGATCGCGGGCAGCGCCAGGGCCGCGACCGCGCCGCGACCCGCCGTCGACAGAAACCGCCGCCGCGTGACGCGGTCTCGGCCCGCGCCCTTCCTCCGGGTGGTCTCGTGCTCCATGGTGATCCGCCTCTCGCCCGCGAACGGGCTGTTCTCCGGGAGCTCCGGCGTGTGTTTTCCGCGTCGGGACGTTCTTTGCGTCAGGAAACCCGACCGATCATTGTACCGACCATCCGCATCGATTAAAATGTCGGGCTTGCGGCGTCAGTGCGCGCACGCGCGATAGAAGGACCAGACGGGAGGCCACTCATGAGCCAGATCGATCGCCGGGCATTCCTCAAGCAGACGACTCGCGTCACGGCCGCGGCGGCCATCGGCGTGGCGGCGGCGGGCAAGGCCCGCGCCGATGCCAACGACACCATCCGCGTCGGCGTCATCGGCGTCAAGGGACGCGGCCAGAGCCACATCCGCGGCTTCCAGAACCTCAAGGGCGTCGAGGTCGTCGCGCTCTGCGACGTCGACGAGGGCATCCTCCGCGCGCGCGCCAAGGGCCTCGAGAAGGGCGACCGCAAGATCGCGCGCCACGTCGACGTGCGCAAGCTGCTCGACGACAAGTCGATCGACGTCGTCGGCATCGCGACGCCGAACCACTGGCACAGCCTGTCGTCGATCTGGGCGTGCCAGGCGGGCAAGGACATCTACGTCGAGAAGCCGCTCTCGCACAACGTCTGGGAGGGCCGCCGGCTGGTCGAGGCAGCGCGAAAGTATAACCGCATCGTGCAGCACGGCACGCAGATCCGCAGCTCCGAGGCGATCCGCGAGGCGATGCAACTGCTCCACGACGGCGTCATCGGCGACGTCTACCTCGCGAAGGGAATGTGCTACAAGCGGCGCAACACCATCGGCCGCGCCCCGGAGCAGGACGCGCCGTCCGGCGTGGATTACGACCTCTGGCTCGGCCCGGCCCCGAAGCGCCCGTTCACGCGCAATCGCTTCCACTACAACTGGCACTGGCACTGGGACTACGGCAACGGAGACATCGGCAACCAGGGCGTACACCAGATGGACATCGCGCGGTGGGGGCTCGGAGTGCAGCATCCGAGGCGCGTGCAGGCGATGGGCGGCCACTTCATGTTCGACGACGACCAGGAGACGCCGAACACCCTGACGTCCGTCTTCGAGTATCCCGGCGCGACGGAGGCCGCGAAGAAGATGCTCATTTTCGAGGTGCGCCACTGGATCACCAATCCCGAGGGCGGCCCGGGGATGGGCTGGAGATCGAAGGGCGACAGCGTGACGCGCTCGGGCGGCAACATCGTCGGCAACGTCTTCCTCGGCACCGACGGGTACATGGAGATCCCGAGCTACACCGAGTACCGCGTCTTCCTCGGCAACAAGGGAGAGCCGGGACCGAGCCGCAGCGCCGGCGGAGACCACTTCGCCAACTTCATCGGCGCGGTGAGGAAGCGCGACCACGGCATCCTGCACGCCGACGTCGAGGAGGGCCACGTGTCCTCGGCGCTGTGCCACCTCGCCAACGTCGCGTACCGCACCGGCCGCACGCTCGAGTTCGACAGCGGCAGCGAGTCCTTCGTCGGCGACAAGGAGGCGAACGGGCTGCTGACGCGCGACTACCGGAAGCCGTTCACGATTCCGGCCATCGCGTAAGCGGCCGGCGAGCGGCGAGCGCGACGGGATCGTCAGCGTTTCTTCTGCGAGGTCTTGCCGCGCGGTCGCGGGCGCTTCGGCTCCGGCTTCTCGAGGACGCGCACGATCTCGTCGCGCGCGAACTCCGGGATGTGCGCCCTGTTTCCGCGCGCGTCCTTCCAGACGCACTCGCGCTGCTCGGTCAACACGCCGATGATCGTCGAGCTGACGTCGAGCGCGTCCTCGATGGTCCGCTGCAGTCGCATCGCGTCGTTCTCGGGAAGGACCACCAGCAGGGAACCCGACGCCAGCAGGCCGAAGGGGTCGATTCCGAAGTGCCCGCAGATCGCCTCGGTCTCCGGCAGCACCTCGACCGTGGTCGCGTCGACGTCGACTCCCCACCCGGTGAGGTCGGCGAGCTCGAGGAGCGCGGTCGCGAGGCCGCCCTCGGTCGGATCGTGGAGCGCGTGCGTCAGGTATCTCGACGCCGCCAGGAGCGCCGCGTCGCGGATGCAGATTCCGGGATCGTCGAGCAGCTTGACGGCGCGCTCCCGCATCGCGCGTCCGAGCGCGGACTCGATCTCCCGGCCGCGCTCCCGGGCGAGCACCGCCGTTCCCTCGATGGCGATCGGGCCGACCAGCAGGATGTGATCCCCTGGCTCCGCGCGCGAGGGGTCGACCTTGCGGTCACGCTTCACGGTGCCCGTGAGAACGCCGACCGCGACCGGCCTGCTCACCGCATCGGTGATTTCGGTGTGACCGCCGACGAGAGCGATCTCGTAGTGCTTGCACGCCTCGCCGATCGACTCGAAGATCGACTCGACGCCCTGCTCGGTGGTGCCGGGCGGCAGCAGCAGCGTCAGCAGGAGCCAGCGCGGACACGCGCCGGTGGTGACGAGGTCGTTGATGTTGACGGCGAGCAGGTGGCGTCCGAGCTCCGACGGCGTGAAGGTGATCGGATCGGAGGTCAACGACAGCAGCTCGCCCTGCGGCGGCAGGACGATCGCGGCATCGGTCCCGAGCCCGGGGCCCTGGAGCACCGCGGGATCGTAGATCACCGCCGCGCGCAGCACCTTGTCGAGCAGTCGTGGGGGGATCTTGCCGAGAGGAAGGGGCGTCGATCCCGGCTTGCCGGGGATCGTCGACCGCTTGTGACGTCGCTTCATGGCGCCAATGGTACAGGAACCGGTTTTCGATTCCCAATCGAATGGACGCCGCTACAATGCGGCCGGAGGAAGACGATGAGTTTCTCGAGGGACGGAGAGACACGATGACGCTGCAGCGAATCGAACCCGAAGAGGCGAAGCGACTCCTCGACGAGGGCGAGCACGTCTACCTCGACGTGCGCTCGAGCGGAGAGTTCGAGAGCGGGCACGTTCCCGGTGCCATCAACATCCCGCTCCTCGAGCGCAGCCCCGCGGGCCCCGGCATGATCGAGAACCCCGATTTCCTCGACCAGGTCGAGGCGCGCTTCGGCAAGGACGACCGCATCATCGTCGGCTGCCTCCGCGGCGGCCGGTCAATGAAGGCGGCGCAGCTCCTCATCGCGACCGGCTTCACCAACGTCGTCGACATGCGGGGCGGCTACGACGGCGAGGTCGACCAGGCGGGCAACGTGACCTACCCGGGCTGGGCACGACGGGGGCTGCCGACGACTACGGAGTAGGAGCCCGGACCCGTTCCCGGACCCGGGCCCGGTCCCGTGCCCGAAAGGCTGCTCGACTGCGCTGGCGAGAGTCTGCGACGCATCTCTAAGGAAGGCAGGAAGAAGAGGAAGGCAGGAAACGAGGCTGGTCGTGCGTTGCGCGCTTGTGTCGATCTCGGAAGACGCCTTC
>JBFFXF010000245.1:0-11570 GCA_041569895.1 Planctomycetota bacterium
CCGCTCTCGAGAGCGCGGACTCGTTCCGCCGCCGGCCGCCCCTCGCCGGCCCTGAGCGCGGCGCGACGCGCGACCTCGCCGAAACGGACGAGGATGTCGGCGAACACCGGGTCGGTGTGCATGGGCACGTGCCCGGCGAGGTCGTGGAAGATGTCCGGCTCGGGGAGGTACTCGAGGCTCTCGGCCGGGCGTATGGTGATGGTCGTCGGGAACTCGCGGCGTCGCAGGCAGTCGAAGAAGAGGTACGCCGGCACGTAGCCGCTGACCGCCTTGGCTCGGAAGCCGCTGAGCGGCGCGAGGAACCGGTTGATGTCCTCGAGCGTCGGAATGCGACGCGGATCGAGCGCCAGCCGGTCGAGCCCCTCGAGGAACTTGTCGCTGGCGTACTGCCTCCAGCGTGGCTCGATGCCGCCGTAGAGCTGCCTCCACGTCTCCTGGTTGGTCTCGCTGTAGAGCTCGTAGGGCTGGCGGATGAAGAGCTCGCCGCGGCCGCGCGCCTCCTCGATGAACGGGGCACGGGTCGTCGTCAGGTCGGAAGTCACGTTGCCGTCGGCGCTCACTGCGGTGTTCCTGTCGATCGTCGTGTCCGACGCGGTCATGTATCCACTCCGTTGCCATCCTTCGTTGCCGGACGCGCGCGGCTCCCGCCGGCCGTGCCGATCGGCAGGGCGGTCGAGGCCTTGATCTCGTTGAGGACAATGCTGGTTCGCACGCGGTCGACTCCGGCGACCGGAGTCAGCTTCTCGAAAAGGAAGCGCTCGAGCTCGGTATGGTCGGCGACGACCACCTTGAGGAGGTAGTCGACCTCGCCCGTCAGGTAGTGGCACTCGAGCACCTCGGGGAGCTCCTTCATCGCGTCACGGAAGCCCTCGACGCTCTCCGGCTTGTGGTGCGCCAGCGAGACGTGCACGAAGCAGAGGAGATCGAGCCCGATCGCCTCGCGGTCGACGATGGCCGCGTAGCGCTGGATGACGCCGGAGCGCTCGAGCTTGCGCAGCCGCTTCTGCAGGCCCGGCGGCGAGAGCCGCACCTTGCGGGCGAGCTCGGTGCTGGTCATGCGAGCGTCGACCTGGAGCAGGGCGAGCACGCGCCGGTCGGTGTCGTCGAGAGTCTGTCGGCCGCGTCCGCCGCCGTTTCCGGACGTCTTCTTCGCCTTCGCGGCGGTCGATCGCCCGGTGTCGTGGGCGGTCCTGTCCGTGGTCCTGTCCGTGGCCTTGTGCGCGGTCTTCTGACGGGGTGTCTTTTGTCGGGACATGTCGGTTCTCCCGGGGCGGGGGCGGCAGGCGTCCCCATTGGAAGAATAGTTCAAAAAAAGAACCAAATCAACGGATTTAGTTTGTTTATTTTCTTGCCGACCCGGTGCCCGGTGTTATACCTTTCAATGAGGAGCGAGAAATCCAGCGACCTGAACCCGCCCCGACCGGGCGCCGCTCCCGCCGGCGCGGGGCCACCGGGAGGTTCGCCGTGAGCGACTTCTTTCCGATCCGTCGTATCGACCACGTCGAGTTTTACGTCGGCAACGCCCGACAGGCCGCGGTCTATTACGAGAAGTGTTTCGGCTTCCGGAGGACGGCCTATCGCGGGCTCGAGACCGGCACCCGCGACCGCGCCTCCTACGTCCTCGAGCAGGGCGACATCCGCTTCGTGATGACGACGGCGCTCGGCGGGGAGCACCCGATCGCCCGCAGCGTCCTGCGGCACGGCGACGGCGTCGCCGTGGTCGCGCTCGAGGTGCCCGACGCCGCGGCCGCGTACGAGGCGACGACCTCGCGCGGCGCATCCGGCGCGATCGCGCCGACGGAGGTCGCCGACGAGACCGGCATCCTGCGCCACGCGGCCGTCCACGGATACGGTGACACGCTCTTCCAGTTCATCGAGCGGGACGACTACGACGGGGCGTTCGCCCCCGGCTACACCGCCGTCACCAACGGCGTCACCGACGACGTCGGGCTGGTCGAGATCGATCACATCGTCGGCAACGTCGAGCTCGGCGCGATGGACAAGTGGGTGCGCTTCTTCGCCGACACGATGGGCTTCACGCAGCTCGTTCACTTCGACGACGAATCGATCTCGACGGAGTATTCGGCGCTGATGTCGAAGGTGATGCAGGACGGCACGGGACGGATCAAGTTCCCGATCAACGAGCCCGCCGAGGGGCGCAGGAAGTCGCAGATCGCCGAGTACCTCGAGTACTACGGCGGCCCGGGCGTCCAGCACATCGCGCTCGCCACCAAAGACATCGTCCGGACCGTCTCCGAGCTGCGACGGCGCGGCGTCGAGTTCCTGCGCGTGCCGCAGACCTACTACGACGACCTCGAGATGCGTGTCGGACGCATCGAGGAGCCGGTGACGCGGCTCGCCGAGCTCGGCATCCTCGTCGACCGCGACGACGAGGGCTATCTCCTGCAGATCTTCACCCGGCCGGTCGAGGATCGGCCGACGGTGTTCTTCGAGTTCATCCAGCGCCACGGCTCGCGCGGCTTCGGCGAGGGCAACTTCAAGTCGCTCTTCGAGGCGCTCGAGCGCGAGCAGGCGTTGCGCGGCAACCTCGTCTGACGGGTACCAGCGACATGGCCTACTACTATCGACTCGGGGACGTCCCGCACAAGCGGCACACGCAGTTCCGGAAGGCCGATGGCTCGCTCCACCACGAGGAGCTGATGGGGCTCGCCGGGTTCTCGGGCAACAAGTCGCTGCTCTATCACCTGCGACCGCCGACGCGAGTCGAGAAGATCCACGACGGCGGCGAGTTGACCATGGCTCTCGAGGAGCCCGGCCCGCTGCGGCACCGGCTGCTCCGCACCGCCGATGTCCCCGCGCGCGGAGACGCCGTCGAGGGCCGCGTGCCGCTGCTCACCAACGCCGACGTCACGCTGTCGGTGGCGCGCCCCGTCGAGACGATGAGCTACTGGTACCGATTCGCCCATGGCGACGAGGTGCTCTTCGTTCACGAGGGCGCCGGCGAGCTCGAGACGCAGTTCGGCGTGATCCGCTACGGACCGGGCGACTACCTCGTTATCCCGACCGGCGTCCTCTGGCGGCTGGTCCTCGACGCGGGCAAGGAGCACCGGTTGCTCGTCGTCGAGGCGCACGGCCACATCGTGCCGCCGCGCCGCTACCTGAACAACTACGGCCAGCTGCTCGAGAGCGCACCGTACAGCGAGCGCGACATCAGACCGCCGGCCAAGCTCGTGACGCACGACGAGGAGGGCGAGTTCGAGGTGCGCGTCAACGCGCGCGGCCGCATCGCGAGATACATCTACACCCACCACCCGCTCGACGTCGTCGGCTGGGACGGCCACCTCTGGCCCTTCGCGTTCAACATCGGCGACTTCGAGCCCATCACCGGCCGCGTCCACCAGCCGCCGCCCGTGCACCAGACCTTCGACGGGCCCGGCTTCGTGCTCTGCTCCTTCGTGCCGCGCCTCTTCGACTACCACCCCGAGGCGATCCCGGCCCCCTACAACCACTCGAACGTCGATTCCGACGAGGTGATCTACTACGTCGAGGGCGACTTCATGTCGCGCAAGGGCGTCGAGCAGGCGGCGATCACCGTGCACCCGAACGGCATCCCCCACGGCCCGCACCCCGGAACCTACGAGGGCTCGATCGGCAAGGAGCGCACCGACGAGCTGGCGGTGATGGTCGACACCTTCCGACCGCTGCGCATGACGAGGCAGGCGGTGGAGATGGAGGACGGGGAGTATCCCTACAGCTGGAAGTAGCCTCCCGCCGTCGTCCTCGTCCTCGTCCTCGATGGCTTTCGAGTCGGGGAAGCGTGCGAGACCGACACCGACTCCGATTCCGATTCCGACGCCGAGGTCCGACTCCGAGGTCCGATTCAGAGATCAGAGATCCGAGATCAGAGCGTTCCCTTCTCCCTTCTTTCTTTTCCTGCCTTCCTGCCCTTCCTGCCTTCGTTGCCCCTCTCTTGCCGTCAGGGTTTGGCCCGTAATGTCGAGCAGCTCCATCGGGCACGGGAACGGGGACGGGAACGAGAACGCCACCCCGCTACGCCAGGATCTCCGAGACCACTCGTGCCGGCTCGACGCCGGTGAGTTTCTGGTCGAGGCCCTGGTACTTGTACGTGAAGCGGTTGTGGTCGATTCCGAGGAGATGGAGGATGGTCGCGTTGAAGTCGCGGATGTGCACCGGGTTCTCGATGATGTTGTAGCAGTGGTCGTCGGTGCGGCCGTACTCGAAGCCCGCCTTGATGCCGCCGCCGGCCATCCACATCGTGAAGCACCGGCCGTGGTGGTCGCGTCCGTGGTTGTCCCTGGTGAGCTTTCCCTGCGAGTAGATGGTGCGGCCGAACTCGCCGCCCCAGATCACCAGCGTGTCGTCGAGCATGCCGCGTCGCTTGAGGTCGGTGATCAGCGCCGCGGCGGGCTGGTCGATGTTCTTGCACTGGCCGCGGATCAGCTTCGGGAGGCTGCCGTGCTGGTCCCAGCCGCGGTGGAAGAGCTGCACGAACGGGACACCGCGCTCGGCGAGGCGGCGCGCGATGATGCAGTTGCGCGCGAACGTCCCCGCCTTCCGTGACTCCTCGCCGTAGAGGTCGAACGTGCTCTCCGCCTCGTTCGAGACGTCGAGCAGCTCGGGGACCGACGCCTGCATGCGGAACGCCATCTCGTACTGCGCGATGCGAGCGGCGGTCTCGGGATCGCCGAACTCGGCGAAGTGGCCGCGGTTGATCGCCGCGATGCGGTCGAGCATGCGCCGGCGCATGGCGCGATCGATGCCGTCGGGGTTTTTCAGGTAGAGCACAGGGTCCGCGCTCGAGCGCAGCTTGACGCCCTGGTGCCGCGACGGCAGGAATCCGCTCCCCCAGAGTCGCTCGTAGAGCGCCTGCTTCTGGCCCGGGCCGGCGGAGATCATGACGATGTACGCGGGCATGTCGCGGTTCGGGCTGCCGAGCCCGTAGCTCACCCACGAGCCGAGGCTGGCCTTTCCGGGCTGCTGGACGCCGGTATTGATGAAGGTGATCGCCGGGTCGTGGTTGATCGCCTCGGTGTTGAGCGACTTGACGATGGTGATGTCGTCGACGACGCGCGCGGTGTGGGGGAGGATCTCGCTCACCCACGTGCCGTGTCGGCCATGACGGGTGAACTCGAACATCGGCGCGACGCACGGAAACGTCTTCTGGCCGGCGGTCATGCCGGTGATCCGCTGACCCATGCGCACCGAGTCGGGAAGCTCCTGGCCGTGCAGCTTCCGCAGGGCCGGCTTGTAGTCGAACGTGTCGATGTGCGAGGGTCCGCCGCACATGAAGAGATAGATGACTCGCTTCGCGCGCGGCGCGAAGTGCGGCAGACCGGGGATGCCGCCCTGGCGCGCGAGCGATTCCGGAGCGAGGTCGGCGGTATCACGCGCCTGCGAGGGCTCCTGCCGGAGCAGCGATGCGAGCGCGGCGGCGCCGATGACCTTCGAGCCGCGACCGAGCAGGCTGCGGCGCGTCATCTCGAGCTCGAGCGTGTCGATCATCCCGATCTCCTGATTTCGATTCACGTCATTCCGGATCATGTCGCTCGCTCGTCGTTCCCGTTCCCGTTCCCGTTCCCGTCCCCGTTCCCGGTCCCGAGCACGGGCACGGGCACGGACCGTCGACTCCGCTTCCCCCCTCATCGCACCAGCGCCTCATCCAGATTGAACACCATGCTCGCCACCACCGTGAGCGCCGCGTGCTCCGCGACGCCGAGGCGGTCGCCGCAGGGTGAATCGCCGACGGAGAGCAGGGCGGTCGCCCTCGCGGGATCCGCGCGGAAGACCTCGAGCTCCTCGACGTACGCCTCCTCGAGCATCGCGAGGGTCTCCTCGCGGGGCGCGGTCGACGTCACCAGACGGTGCATGTGCGTGATCATCCGCCCCGGGTCTCCGTCGGTCTCGCGCGCCGCACGCTCCGCCAGCACGCGCGCCGCCTCGACGAACTGGGGATCGTTGAGCGTCACCAGCGCCTGCAGCGGCGTGTTGGTGCGCGGTCGTCGGAGCGCGCACTTCTCGCGTGACGGCACGTCGAAGATGGTCATGCTGGGCGCGGGCGCCGATCGCTTCCAGTAGGTGTACATGCTGCGCCGGTAGACCTTGGCGCCGCGGTCCTGCACGAAGCGGACGTTGCCGCTGAGGCTGACCTCGTTCCAGAGCCCCGGCGGCTGATACGGCTTGACGCCCGGTCCGCCGATGGCGTCGACGAGGAGGCCGCTCGCCTCGAGCGCTCCGTCGCGAATGAACTCCCCCTGGAGCCGGAAGCGCGGACCGCGAGCGAGAAGCTCGTTGCGAGGATCGACGGCGGCGAGCTCGGGGGTCAGTCGCGACGTCTGCCGGTACGTGGCCGAGAGGAGCACCCGGCGCAACGCCCGCTTGGTGTCCCACGCGACCGTGCCGTCCTTGCCGATGAACTCGACGGCGAGCCAGTCGAGGAGGTCCGGGTGCGACGGCGACGCGCCCTGCGAGCCGAAGTCCTCGATCGTCTCGACGAGCCCCCTGCCGAAGAGCATGTACCAGTAGCGATTGACCGCGACGCGCGCCGTCAGCGGATGGTCGTCGCGGACAATCCAGCGGGCGAGACCCAGCCGGTTCGGCGGCGCCCCGGTCTCGATCGGTGGCAGGAAGGCCGGCGTGCCGGGCTCGACCGGACTGTCCTTGCGCGGCGAGTCGTAGCTGCCGCGGTCGAGGATGAAGGTCATCCGCTGCTTGCCGTCGTCGCGCATGACCATCACCGTGCCGACCGGCCTGGTGATGCGCTCGATCTCCGCGTTGACGGCGTCGAGCTTGCGGCGCAGCTCGCGGTACGGCTCGTCGATGGCGTGCAGGTAATGCGAGCGCAGCGTCTCCGATTGCTCGGGCGTCCGCTCGCTGCGCGGTGTCGCGAGGATCGGGCGGATCGGATCGGCGCCGGCGAGCGCCCCGATCTCGGCCTCGGTCAGCAGGCGGGCGTAGATGCGGACGTCGTCGACGGCGCCGCGGAATGGCTCGCCCGGGTTGCGCCGTCCTATGTGGAGCGGCCTCTCCGTGCGGATGGTGTCGCCGAGCCCGTCCTGCTCGACCTCGCACTCCTTGCGCTCCCCGTTGATCCAGACGGTGACGCCCGAGGCCTTGCTCGATCCGTCGTAGGTGACGAAGACGTGCTGCCACGTGTCGGGAGCGAGCTCGGCCTTTGTCTTCACCTTGATCGCGTTCGAGGGCCACGTGTTGATGAGGTGGACCTGCACTCGCCCGCCCGCGCAGTGGAGGTCCCAGCCGCGGTACGCGGCGGCGTCGTCCATGCGCGCGATCGGAGCGCCGCTCGCCTTGCCCCGCGGCTTCACCCAGGCGCCCCACGAGAACTGATCGCCGCGCTCGAAGCCCGCGACGTCGCCGCAGTCGACGAAGCCCTTCTCGCAGTCGAGGGCGCCGCCGAGCTTGCCCCCGGTCCACTTCGCCTCGCCGTGAAGCTTCACGGTGCGACCGTCGCCCGCAGCGTCCCGGGTCTCCTGGCCCTCGCTCTCGTCGAGCGGGAAGTGCGCGAGCGCGCCGCCGGGCGTGGGATCCGTGCTCCCGACGTTCGCCTCGGCCTCCGCGAGCCAGGCCTCGAACGCGGGTGTGGCCTCCTCGGCGCGGAGCGCGAGGTGCGACTCGAGCTGCGGCACGCGCTCGCGAAGCCGCTCGGCGCGCTCGAGCCCGAGGCGGTTCGGGACGTTGACGACCGGCGACTGGTTGCCGTTGCGCGTCTGCATTCCGGGATCGGACGCCTGATTGAAATACGCGAAGAAGCGGTAGTACTCCTCCTGCGAGATCGGATCGTACTTGTGGTCGTGACACTGACCGCACTCCATCGTCAGGCCCATCCACACCATCGACGTCGTCTTGACGCGATCGACGGCGTACTCGACGCGGAACTCCTCGGCGATCGCGCCGCCCTCGTCGGTGGTGGCGTTGTTGCGGTTGAACCCGGTGGCGATCAGCTGATCGACCGTCGGCTCGGGAAGCAGGTCCCCGGCGAGTTGCTCGACGGTGAACGCGTCGAACGGCTTACCCGCGTTGTACGAGGCGATCACCCAGTCGCGCCACGGCCACATGTCGCGGGGCCCGTCCGCGTGGAAGACGCTCGTGTCGCCGTACCGCGCCGCGTCCATCCAGGCGACGGCCATGCGCTCGCCGTGACGCGGCGAAGCGAGCAGACGGTCGACGACACGCTCGAACGCGTCGGGGCGCTCGTCCGCCACGAACTGATCGATCTCGTCGAGCGTCGGGGGCAAGCCCGTGAGGTCGTACGTCACGCGCCGCAGCAGCCGCGCGCGGTCCGCCTCGTGCGATGGACGCAGTCCCTCCTGCTCCAGCCGCGCCAGGACGAAACGGTCGATGGCGTCGCGGCACCAGTCGGGATCGCCGACGTCGGGCAGCGGGGGCCGCCGCGGCGGGTTGAACGCCCAGTGACCCTCCCACTTCGCGCCCTCCTCGATCCAGCGGCCGATGAGCTCGATCTCGTCGCGCTTCAGCTCGCGGTGCGAGTCCGGCGGCGGCATGCGCTCGGCCTCGTCGCTCGACGTGATCCGCAGCCACGCTTCGCTCTCGCCGGGTCTCCCGGCGACGAAGACACGGCGCACGCCGGCCTCGGTGTCGAGACGGAGCTTCGCCTTGCGCTCCTTCCCGTCGGGACCGTGGCACTGGAAGCAGTTGGTCGCGAGGAGCGGACGGATATCGCGATTGAAGCGCAACGGCGCCTCGCGCCTCGCGGGCGCGCCCGTCGCCAGGAAGGACCAGGCCGCGGCGAGAGTGATCACCGCGACGGTCACCGGCAGCGTCAGGGGCCGGGATCCCGGCCGCATCTTCGATCGTGTCGACGTTTCCATGGGCGCCCAAGGTAACCGTGACACGGCCGGGCTTCAACACCGGGTTTCGAGGCAGAGGCGGAGGCGGAGGACCGAGTCCGATGCCGATGTTCGAGCCGGAGGCGTTGTTTCGAGGACGGTTTCCCCCCAATCTGCGTAATCTGCGCAATCTGCGTAATCTGCGTTCCCGTCCTCACGCGCGCTGCGCTGGGGCAGCGCTGTGCCTCCGTGGTTCAAGTCGTAACCAACTCTCACTTCTCGACGGCGTCCTCGAGATCGACAGAGCTTGCCAGGGCGCGACCAGACTCGTTTCCTGCTTTCCTCTTCTTCCTGCCTTCCTCATAGATCCGTCGCAGAGTCTCGCCCGCGAAGTCGAGCAGCCTCTGGGGCACGGGGCCGGGCACGGGAACGGAGACTCGGCTTGTGACCGCGCTCACCGCCCAGTAGACTTGTCCTCGTGGGTTCGCTCCCGGGAGGTGCTATGCGTCGCGCGTCGTGCTTTGTCGTGCTTCTGACGTCGCTCGTTGTGGTCGCTCCCCCGGTCGAGGCGCAGGCGCCGTTTCTGTCGTGGGACTTCGCCGACGGCGGTCTCGACGACTTCTTCAATCCGATCGCGGTCAACTTCTCCGCCTGCAGCGCCACGTTTCCGGCGATTCCGTCCGGCACCGCCGAGGTCGTCGACGGCGAGGTGCTGCTCACCAACAGCTCGCTCTTCGGGATCAACCTGCTGCTCCTGCGTCCCGACGTCGCCGCGGCGAGCTTCCCGGAGAGCCGCGATTTTCGCGCGCGGCTGCGGGTGAAGTTCGAGACCGCCTCGCAGCTCGGCGTCTCGGTGAAGACGCGGATCGGGTTCGAGGAGGATCTCCTGCAGGTGGTCTCCGATTTCGAGCGTACCTACACGGTGTCGGTCTTCCCGGAGCTCGCCAGCGAGTCGTTTCCCGCCGGGGCGATCAGCGTCGTCGAGTTCACCTCGTGCCACGGGCCCGTCGAGCACCCGGAGTGGCCCGGCGCGGAGGAGCGGGGCTTCGTGCTCATGGAGTCGCCCGTGCCGATCCTGCGCGAGGAGTGGTACTGGGTCGAGGTCGACGCGTCCGGCGACGAGGACGGTGGGCCGGTCACCATCGCCGTCAAGGTCTGGCCGCAGGACGACGAACCTCCGGCGGAGCCGATCGTCACCGTCGTCGATCCGGACGGTCTTCCGCTCGACGAGGAGACCCGCGCGCCGGAGATGGAGGCGCAGTTCGGGGTCTCCGTGTCGCTCGATTACCCCGACCCGCGCGACGCGAACCGCGAGCCGAACGGGACGCTCCGCGTCGACGACATCACGCTCACCTCGCCCGGCGGCGTCGGGCCGAGCTTCCGCCGGGGTGACTCCGACGTCGACGGCGCCATCGCCATCAACGACGCGGTCTTCGTCCTCAACTACCTCTTTCTCGGCGGCGGGGCGCCCGCGTGTCCCGATGCCGCGGACGGCAACGGCAACAACTCACTCGACCTCACCGACGCCGTGTTCATCCTGAACTACCTCTTCCTCGGCGGCGGCGCGCCACCGGCGCCCGGCGTCGAGTGCGGCACCGATCCCGACGAGGACACGCTGGACGAGTGTTCCTACGACCGCTGCTGAGCGAAGTCCCTCGGAGTCGGAATCGGTCATCGGAATCGGTCATCGGTCATCGGTGTCGGTGTCGATCATCGGAATCGGTATCGGAGTCGGTGTTGGTGTCGGTATCGGACTCCGCAAGCAGAGCCTTCGAGGACGGGTACGGGTACGGGTACGGGCACGGGAACGGGTACGGGAACGGGCACGGGAACCGCCGCCGTGGGGTCAGTACTCCCACGCGCTGCGGTGCTCGCCGTGTTGCTGGCAGTACTCGACGAGCCGCTTCAGGAAGGGGTGGCGGGAGACCGTCGCGCTGTCGCCGATGATGGCGGCGTGTCGCCTCGCGCGAGTCACGGCGACGTTGGTGCGCCGGTCGTCGGCGAGGAAGCCGACCTCGCCGACGTCGTTCGATCGCACCAGCGAGATGACCACCGCCTCCTTCTCGCGTCCCTGGAAGCCGTCGACGCTGTCGATCTCGAGCTCCGGGTGGCGATCGCCGAGGCGGTGCCGGATGAGGTCGACCTGCGCGTTGTAGGGAGTGATCACCGCGATCTCCGCCGGTCGCACGCCGGCCTCGACGAGCGCCTCGACGTGCGTCGCCACGAGGTCCGCCTCGCCCTCGTTCGCCCGCGAGTCGCCGTGCTCCTCGCGCGTCTCCTCGAAGCCGCGCCCGGCGGTGTCGATGAGGAGCAGCGGGATCGATGTCTCCGCGGTGTCGGCGACGTGCGGCAGGTCGCGCAGGAGATGACGGCGAACCGAGGCGTGCGCCTCGAGCCGGCCGTCGTAGAGCTCGGCCGACGACCAGCCCATGATCGTCTCGTGCATGCGATACTGCACCGTGAGCATGCGCGTGAAGCCCTCGCCGAGCTGCTCGTGCAGGCGATCGAAGAGCGTCACGCCGAGCCCGTCGCGTTCCGCTTCGCGCGACAGGATCGTCGGCGGCAGTTGCCGGTGGTCGCCCGCGAGGACGACGCGCGCCGCCCGCAGGATGGGGATCCAGCAGGCCACCTCCAGCGCCTGCGCCGCCTCGTCGATGACGGCGAGGTCGAACTCCATTCCCTCGAGCGCGTCTCCCGCGACGCCGACCGTCGTCGCCAGGATCACGTCCGCGCCGTCGAGGACGTTCCGCAGGGTCGTGCGCTCGAGGGAGCGCAGCTCGTCGC
>JBFFXF010000246.1:0-11557 GCA_041569895.1 Planctomycetota bacterium
CTCGCGCTCGACGGCGGCCGCGTGCTCCTCGCCCACCAGTTGCTCGAGAACCGCGTCCCGGATGCCGTACCCGCCGGCGAGGCCGCGGCGAGGGTGTCGAACCTGATCGGCGTGACGCCGCTCCGCACCCTGCTCGAGGGCGAGGGCGACGTCGAGCTCGCACGGACCATCGACCTGGACGCGGGCGACATCGGCGGTGCCGACCCCGCCGGACTCTGCGTCACGGCCAGTGGCGCGATCGTCGTGTCGCTCGGCGGCGTCGGCGCGGTCGCGATCGGCGATTCACGGGCAGAGGCGTTTCGGCGCGTCGAGGTCGGCGCGCGTCCGACGGCCGTCATCGCCGCGGCAGAGGGATCGACCGCCTGGGTCGCCAGCACGTTCGCCGACGAGGTGACGCTGATCGACGCGCAAGCGCACCGGGCGCTCGCGACGGTGCCCCTGGGCCCGCCGTCGCCGGAGCCAACGATCGCGGATCGCGGCGAGGTACTGTTTCACGACGGTCGCCTCTCCGGCGACGGGCGCATGAGCTGCCACAGTTGCCACGTCGACGGGCACACGAACAACCGGCTCGCCGACACGCTGGGCGACGACACCACCGGCACGCCGAAGCGCGTCATCTCGCTTCTCGGCGTCACGGACAGCGGCCCGTGGGCGTGGAACGGCGACATGCCGTACCTCGATCTGCAGGTCCGCCTCACGGTCAAGATGACGATGAGCGGCAAGGCGCTCACCGACACGCAGGTCAACGCCATCACCGCGTACCTGCGCTGGCTGACGCCGCCGCCCTCGCTCGCCCTGGCGCGAGGCGAGGCTGCGCCGACCGACGCGGTGGCGCGGGGACGCGAGACGTTCCGGGAGCGCCGGTGCGTGCGCTGCCACAAGCCGCCGGAGTACACGTCGCCGGCGCGGTTCGATGTCGGCCTGGCCGACGAGGCCGGTCGCACCCGCTTCAATCCGCCGTCGCTCCGCAGCGTCAGCCAGCGGGACTCGTTCTTCCACGACGGCCGTGCGGGGTCGCTGCTCGAGGTCCTCGATCGCTTCGGCCACCCAGACGACTCCGAGTAC
This sequence comes from Planctomycetota bacterium, assembly GCA_041569895.1. Classification (GTDB taxonomy): domain Bacteria; phylum Planctomycetota; class UBA8108; order UBA8108; family JACQVS01; genus JBFFXF01. The sequence continues at coordinate 1,066 of JBFFXF010000246.1, forward strand.
TCGCGGGCCGAACTCGCCGACCTCATCGCATTCCTCGAATCACTGCACCGATGACCCATCGCAGGACGACCTGTATGGGACCACTGCACCCGTGGACCGGGCTGCTGCTCGCCGGCGTGCTCGCGACCGTCGTGGCCTCGGCGCAGACGCGCGCCCCGGAGCCCGACGCGGGTGCGCAGGCCGAGGTCCGCCGCGTGCTTCGAGACCTCTACCGCGAGGAGTTCGCCAGCCGGCGCTCCGAGGAGCGGGTCGCCCTGGCGAGGAAGCTGCTCGAGGACGCGCGCATGTCGACGACGACAACGACGACGCGGTACGTGCTTCTCCAGGAGGCGCGCGAGCTCGCCGCCGGCGCCGGCGCCGTCGAGGAGAGCCTCGAGGCGGTCGAGGAGCTCGCGGCGCAGTTCGAGATCGACGGGCTGACGCTCGAGCGCGAGACCATCGCCGCGCTGCGCAAGTCGACGCGCGACGTCGCGACGCTGGCCAGGCTCCTCGAGCCGTCGATCGACCTCGTCGAGCGCGCGATCGACGTGAGCCGTCACGACATCGCCACGACTCTGCTGCGCGAGACGACCGACCTCGCGCGTCGGGCCCGATCGCGCTGGCACGTGGCGGCCCTGCGCGTCATGAAAGAGCACGTCGAGGCCATCGAGTCGGAGTACAGCCTGTCGCGGGCGTCGATCGAGGCGGTCGAGCCGGGGGCCGCGGCCGGCGCGGACAGCGCATCGTCGCGTGATCGCTTCGCCGCCGGGCAGTACCACTGCCTCTACCGCGGAGACTGGGAGCGTGGTCTGCCGCTGATGGCCGCGGGAAACAACGCCGCGTTCGCCGCCGCCGCCCGCGCCGACCTCGATCGACCCCGCGGTGCCGAGGAGAGTCTCCTTCTCGCGGACACCTGGTGGGAGCTCGCCCGCGACAAGAGCGAGCTTCCACGGCTGCGGCTGCGGAACCGCGCGGCGCTCTGGTACGGTTTCGCAGTGCCCGCGCTCTCCGGGGCGCGTGCACGCGACGTCATCTCGCGTATCGACGAGGTGCGCCGGTCGCTCCGTCCGGTGATCCCGCGCCTGCCGACGCGTGGCGGTCTCTCGTTCAACGGCGCGGGAGCGCACGTGGCGATCCCGGGCTTCCGGTACGATGGCAGCCACCCCCTGACGGTCGAGGTCCTCGTCGAGGTCCGCCGGGCCCCGTCGTCGAGGGCCACCGTGGTCGGCAACAAGAGCGGCGGCGGGTTCGCGGTCAGCATCGAGCGCGGCGGGCGCTGGTTCTTCGTGTTCCACGCCGGTGACGAGTATCACCACGGCCGATCGGAAGCGCCGGTCGTCACGGGCAAGCTGACGCACGTCGCGGGCGTCTTCGATGGTCGCAACGTGATGATCTTCGTCGACGGCGAGCTGCAGCGGCGCACGGGACAGGCCAGCGCCCGGCACACGGCGTCGTCCCTGCCGCTGCTGATCGGGGCCGACCCCGACGACGGCGGCGGCACGAGGAACGCCCTCGACGGCTCGGTCGACGCCGTGCGGATCTCGAGGCGCGCCCGATACTCGCGCGATTTCTCGCCGCCTGCGGAGCTCGAGCGCGATGCCGACACCATGCTGTTGCTCCACCTCGACGAGCGCGAGGGGAACCACGTCATCGACCACTCGGGCCACGGGCACCACGGGACCGCGGTCGACGCGCGACGCGTCGGCTGGCGCTGAGCCCGGGGTCGGGATCCATCGGGCAAACGCTCAGCGCGGCGGCGCGTCCTTCTCGCGTCGCTCGTCGAGTCGCAGCTTGAGGAACTCGCTGATATCGCGCAGCGTCTCGAGGTCGATCCCCGGCGGCTTCCGCTCGAGCAGCCAGTCGACGTCCTCCGAGAGCCCCTCGAGATCGCCGGTCTGGAAGCGCAACCGGGCGCGCCGCCAGCGGTCGAAGGTCGCCTCCGGCTCGATGGCGAGCACGGCATCGATGTAGCGAGCCATGCCGTCGCGATCCTGCTCTCGCTCGGCGACGGTGAACAGGTTCCGCAGCATGCGCGCGACGATCGAGGAGACCGTCGCGGGCTTGAAGTCCTCGTCGCGGAGCGGAGTGCCGCTGAGCTCCGCGGCGCGCTCGCGGTCGACGATGGCGCCGTCGTTGTACGGGTCGATCAGACGCTCGCCCTCCTGGCCGACGCGGTACCCGACTATGAAATGCCGCGGGATGCCGAGGCCGACGAGGTCGAGGCCGAGGCGACGACCGAGTCCCGTGAAGACCACCGAGAGCGTGATCGGGATGCCCTCGCGGTCCTCGAGCACCTCGTTCAGGTAGCTGTTCGCTCGCTGGTAGTAGCCGAGGTGGCTGGCGTGGAAGCCGAGCTCCTCGAAGAGGTACGCGATCAGCACCTCGAGCCGCTGCTCGTCGGACGGGTCCTCGGCGAGTCGCCGTTCGACGACGGCGGCCATGCGGTCGATGCGGGCGAGGTACGCGGCGACGTCGAGGTCCTCGTTGTCGAGCTTCGAGACCAGCAGCGCGGCGTGCACGGGATCGGCGTCGTCGCTCGACGCGACGCGCTCGAGCTCCGCCAGGACGATGCGCTCGTGGACGCGGCGGGCGAGCACGCGCAGCCGGGCGGCCGTGTTCTCGGCCCGCACCGCGCGCTCGAGGAGGACGCGCGAGGTCTCGGCGCCGAGAGCGGCAAGCCGCTCGAGGAGCTCGGCGTCGTCCCCGGAGTCCGGAGCGATGGCGGCGACCACCTCGTCGACAGCGGCGACCACCTCGTCGGGGATGCCCGGCTCCTCGAGCTCGCGAGCGACGCGGAAGCGGCGGAACTCGGCGGCGGGCTCGCGAAACTTCACCAGGCCGACGCGGCCCGACGTGAAACCGTCGTCCTCGACGTCGATGACGACCTCGCCGTTGACCGCGCAGGTCAGCCGTCGATCGCGAACGCGCACGCGCAGGCGGTTCCACTCGCCGCGGAGGTAGGCGTCGCTCTGCACGGTCTCGAGAATCGTCCAGCCGAGCACGTCGGGGCCGGCGAACCGCGTCAGGCGCAACGACCCGGCCGTCGGATAGAAGCCGTAGTGGTTGTGGCGACCGTCTGCGTGGAAGGCGAGACCGGCGGCCCCGCTCTCGTCCTCGAGGCGCACCTCGACCTCGAGCTCGAAGGCCTCCGGCACCTCCCTGCTCGAGAGGCAGAGCGTGCGCCCGCCGAATCCGGGGCCGCGACCGGTCGCCTTGAGCTTGCCGGCGCGCTGGCGCCAGTGTCCGCCGAGCGGCGTCTCCCACTCGCTGCGGTCGAGCGCGCCGATCGTCAGCCAGCGGCTCATCGGCACGGCGCGCTGGCGGGTCATCAGGTCCCTGAGGTCGTTGACCGGCACGGCGAAGCCGAGCGCGTCGCCGCTCTTGATGGCGAGCAGCCCGACGACGCGTCCCTGTCGATCGATCACCGGACTGCCGCTGCTGCCGGGCTCGATGGGCATCGCCACCTGGACGAGGCGGCGTCCGTCGAGATCGCGTGTCTCCGCCACGACGCCGCGCGCGACGCTCCACTCGAGCCCGAGCGGGTTGCCGATCGAGAGCACCTCCTGACCGGGCGCGAGCCGGTCCGAGTCGCCGAGCTCGAGCGCCGGGAGGTCCTTTCCCGGTATCCGCAGCAGCGCGAGGTCGCGAAGGCGGTCGACGGCGAGGATGGCGGTCGGCTCGACGCTGTCGCCACCGGAGAGCTGCACGACGACCGGCCGGCGGTCGCCGATGACGTGGTAGTTCGTCGCCACGACGCCGTCTGAGGCCACGACGAAGCCCGTGCCGATGCCGCGCGCCTCGCCCTGGCGGTCCGCGGAGGAGATGACCACGACGGCGGCGCGGCTGTCGCGGGCGATCTCCTCCGGGGTTCGTGGCGCGGGAGGCGGGTCCTCGGCCGCGGCGTGCAGGAGCGGCAGTGACAGGAGCGACAGGAGGGACACGACCGCGCACGTCCGCGCCGCCGGCTCCCGCGATGCGTTTTTCTCGATGTTCATGAGCGCAGACCGACGCCCCGGTGGATCATGTACGACGCCACTCCCAGGAGCCCGACGACGAACACGACGATGACCGAGAGGGCGACTCCGATGTCGATATCCGACTTGCCGAGAATGCCGAAGCGGAACGCATTGATCATATACAGGATCGGATTGACGAGCGAGACCGTCTTCCAGAACGGCGGCAGCAGATCGACGGAGTAGAAGACACCCCCGAGGTAGGTGAGCGGCGTCAGGACGAAGGTCGGGACGATGGAGATGTCGTCGAACTTGCGGGCGAAGATCGCGTTGATGAACCCGCCCGTGGCAAAGAGCACCGACGTCAGGACGACGACGCTCGCCGTGACCAGGACGCTGTGCACCTCGAGCCGCGTGAAGAAGAGGGCCACCACCGTCACCATGCAGCCGACGAGAATGCCGCGAGCGACCCCGCCGGCGACGTACCCGAGGAGGATGACCGTGCCGGAAGTCGGCGAGATCATCATCTCCTCGACGAAGCGCTGGAACTTGGCGCTGAAGAACGAGCTGACGACATTCGAGTAGGAGTTCGTGATCACCGCCATCATGATGAGGCCCGGCGCCACGAAGGCCGGATACGGGATGCCGTCCATGGTCCCGATGCGCTCGCCGATGAGCTGCCCGAAGACGATGAAGTAGAGCGTCATCGTCACCGTCGACGGCAGCAGCGTCTGCAGCCAGATGCGCATGAAGCGCACGATCTCCCGGCGGAGGATGGTCCGGAACGCGACCAGGTTGACCTGGAGCATCGTCGGGGGCGCGACGCCGTCGGGTGTCCGGGCCGGGTCGATCGGATCGACGCCAGGGGCGGCATCAGCCGTCATGGTTCGTCCCGCCGGTGAGGTTGACGAACATCTCCTCGAGACGGTTCGCCTTGTTGCGCAACGAGCGAACGCGCACGCCCTTCTCCGAGAGCGCGACGAAGAGATCGTTCACCGTGCGCCGCCTCGAGAGCTCGACCTCGAGCGTCTCCGGGTCGATCAGCCGGAACGAGAAGCCGTCGATCGCAGGAGCGGAGTCGATCGGCCCGTCGATGTCGAGCACGAACGACTCCGCGTGGAGCCGCGCCAGGAGCTCCTTCGTCGTCGCGTGCTCGACGATCTCGCCGTCGTTGATGATGGCGATCCGCCGGCAGAGCGCCTCCGCCTCCTCGAGGTAGTGCGTGGTCAGGATGACCGTCGTCCCCCGGTCGTTCATCTCCTCGAGAAAGACCCACGTGGCGCGACGCAGCTCGATGTCGACGCCCGCCGTGGGCTCGTCGAGCACGAGCAGGCGCGGCTCGTGGATCAGCGCGCGGGCGATCATCAGACGCCGCTTCATGCCGCCCGAGAGCGAACGCGCCGAGCTGAAACGTCGCTCCCAGAGCCCGAGCTGCTTGAGGTACTTCTCGGCGCGCTCGGCGGCCAGTCTCCGGTCGATGCCGTAGAAACCGGCCTGGTTGGTGACGATCTGGATCACCCGCTCGAACTGGTTGAAGTTGAACTCCTGCGGCACCAGGCCCATGCAGCGCTTGGCGGCGGGGAAGTCGACGTCGATGTCGTGCCCGAATACGGACACGGAGCCGGCCGTCTTCTCGACCAGCGAGAAGACGATGCCGATGGTCGTCGACTTGCCGGCGCCGTTCGGTCCGAGGAGCCCGAAGAAGTCGCCGGGCTCGACGTCGAGATCGATCCCACGCAGCGCCTCGACGCCATTCCCGTCGGCGCCATTCCCGTCGCCGCCGTTTGCGTACGTCTTCTTCAGATCGCGGATCGTCAGCGCCTTCATCGTACTCGGAGCGGAGAGCTCACTCGCGGAACGCGGTCGAGATCAGCCGTCCGGCTGCATGTCCTTGTCGCGGATGATCTTCATCTGTCCGCCGTGCTCGGCCGCGAGCGACCGGACGAAGAAGCTCGCCATGCGGGGAAACGCGAACGTGTTGACGATGACCTTGTGCCGCTTGTTGAGCGCGCGTATCAGCGAGAGCAGCCTCTTCGTGTCGGGCCCCGTCAGCACCTTGCCGTCCTTGTAGGTCGGCGAGCCGTCGGTGATGAAGTAGATCTCCTGAAAGGCGGGACGGAAGTCCCCTTTCTTCGCGGCGGCGCTGCTCGGGGCAGCGAACGCGGCGCGAAACGCCAGATCGACGCGCGTCATACCGGAGGCCTTGAGGTTCCGGATCCAGTCGAGCGTCGGACGATCGATGCGGCCGCGCGAGGCCCTCTTGGCCACCAGGCCGTGCCCGCCGGACAGGCTCCTCCCGATGTCGCACTCCGAGCCGAAGGGCAGGATGTTGTAGTGCACTCCCGGCTGCAGCATGGTGATGAAGCGGATGGTCTCCCGCTTCAGACCCGCGAGGCGGTCGACGCCGTCCTTGTTGTCCTCCATGCTCGACGAGACGTCGACGATGATGAGGAACCTCGAGCTCTTGTTCTCGACGCCGAAGAAGCGGGCCTTCTTCTCGCGCACTCGCTGGGTTCCCAGGCCCTCGACGACGACGCCGAGCTGGCGGTTGCGCGCCGCGACGAAGTCGAAGTCGTCCTGGGCCTTCTCCTTGCCGTAGTAGATCTTCCAGAACTTGTCCCAGTCCTCGCTCCAGACGTACTCGTTCTCGCCGGTCCACTTGTGGAGGATGCGGCTGATCCGGTACCACCCGCGAAATTGCGACACGGCGCGGTCGTCCTCGATGTCGAGCACCTTGCCGCCGGGACCGCGAACGCGGACCTCGAGCTTGCCGAGGCAGTCGATCAGCACGGCGACGAACCGCTCGAGGAAGTCGCCCGGCCTCTCGCGCGAGAACGCGAAATCGTAGACCAGCTCGACGGCATCGAGCACCGGGAACAGCGTCGGCGACTCGGGCGAGGCGCCTCCGATCAGCTTGATCGCGGTCCTCACCGGGACCGGCTTCGGCGCCACCGGCTCGATCCACTCCACCTCGCGTTGCACGAGCTCGAAGACGACGTTGACGACGTACGCTTTCTGCGACGTCTTCGAGAGCAGCGGCCCGAGCTGCTCGGCGAGGAGCATGCGAGCGACGGCATTGTCCCCGCGAGGCACGGTGCGGCGGCGCTCGCGCTCGCCAGTCCACAGGCCCTTCAGGAGCATCGCGAGCTCGTCGAGCTCGTCATCCTCGATCGCGAGGACCGCCGCGGCGACGCGCTTGCCGAGCACGTCGTGGAAGTCCGGATTGGGCTCGGGCCGCAATCGGTCGGCGTGGGGCAGGACGGCCTCGAGCCGCCGCACCAGCTCTTCCCCCGGCGCGAGGACTCCCTCGAGAGCCCTGTCGACCCGCCCCACCACGTGCTCCCGTCGCTCGTCCCCGGGCGGCAGCCGGGAGAGGTCCTCGTACGCGCGAATCGCGTTGGTGAGCTCGGTGTTGGTCAGCTGGGGGAGCTCGACCCGCTCGGCGGCGGCCGATGGGCCGGCGAACGCCATCCCGGAGGCCAGCATCGCCGCGAGCGGAATCAGGGAGATCCGCGGTGGTGCGCTCATCGGGCCGGCTCTCCAGAATAGGAACGGGCCCGCTCCCGTCGAAACGGGAGGCGGGCCCTCCATTGCTGTGCGAAACGACGACGTCAGGCCTTCTTCTCGGGCAGGATCTTCTTGACGTCCGCCACGACCTGCTCGATTTGCTTCTCTTTCAGTGAGCCCTTGGCGAAGGCATGGTTGACCTTCACCTTGTGCTTGACCCACATCATGACGGTGACGTCGGCGTCCTTCGAGATCTTGTAGTTCTTCGGACCAGACGCCCCCTCGAAGACCGTCAGCGGGACGTTCTTGATCTTTTCCTTCTCGGCGATCTTCTTGAGCTTCGCCTCCGCCTCATCCGGGTCGTCGGAGAGCACGACGACGAACGCCGCCATCTTGTCACCCTTGTTGCTCTCAACCGCCTTGTCGAGCTTCTTGACCAAACTGGTCAATTCGTCCGTGATCTCCCGCACCATGACGGTGACCACCGGACGGGCCTTGTACGCTCACCGATAGCAGAGCTTCTTGCCCTTGTTCGGACCCGAGCAGTCGAGTACGTTAAACGCGCCGGCCGAGTCGCCGGGCTGGAGGCCCGACTTGATCTTCTTGTCGGCGCCGAGGGTGACACCCGCAGTGGCCAGCAGGACCACCGCGGAGGACACGAGCAGACTTCGCATGGAACATCCTCCTTCGAGCTACAGACTCCGGACCCGCGTCGGGTCCGCGTAACAGGACAGTACCAAACCGTGACCGGAATCCCAATCGACTCCGAAATCGATACGAGAATCGATACGAGGGTCTCTCCTCGCGTCGCTCATCTTAAGACGAGCGCCGTCCAATTCGAGCGAAAAATCCCCGGGCCGATGGCTCTGGCCATCCTGCGCCTGGCCGCCCTCGCGCTCCTCCCGATGGGGCCTCCGCTCGCCGCCGGCAGCGCCAGCAGCCTCATGGACATCGCCCCCGATGGCGGACTGCTGGCGTGCTCGAACCGCGACAGCGGCACGGTGAGCTTCGTCGACCTCGCCAGCCGGCGCACGGTGGGCGAGGTGGCCGTCGGTCACAAGCCGGAGGGGGTCAGCTTCGTCGGCGGGTCGCACCGTCTCGCAGTCGCGCTCCACGCCGACGACCGGGTGGTCTTCGTCGAGCGCGACGACGACGGCGCGTTCGCCGTCGCGGGCTCGACGGAGGTCTTCGATGAGCCGTACGGCGTCGTCTCGGACGCCGCCGGGACGAGGATCTGGGTGACGCTCGAGTACCCCGGACGCGTCGTCGAGATCGACACCGCGACGCGAGCCGTGACGCGGACGTTCGCGGCGGGGCGATTCCCGCGCGGTCTCGCGCTCACCGCGGACGGAACGCGGCTCCTGGTGACCGAGTACCTGACGTCGATCGTGCGCGCCATCGACATCGAGAGCGGCGCCGAGGCCGACTCGTGGCCGGGCGCGAGCACGGACAACCTGGCACGCCAGATCATCATCCACCCGACGCGGCCGAAGGCGTACCTGACGCACGTCCGCTCGAGAACGATCGCCGCGCACGGCGAGGGCTCGATCTTCCCCTATGTCAGCGTGATCAGCCTCGGCGCCACCGGAGAGGGCCGGCGGCGGACGCGAATCCCGATGGACGCGTTCCGCGGCAACTTCGTCGTCGCCAACCCCTGGGACGCCGCCATCGCTCCCGATGGCAAGCGCCTCTACGTCGTCTTCTCGGGCACCGACGACATGTTCTCGTGCGACGTCATCGACGACGACTACGTCGAGCTCTCCTATCGGGACTACGAGCGCGTCGGTCGCAATCCCCGCGCCGTGCGCGTCGCTCCCGACGGCACCGTCTGGGTCTACAACGCGCTCGACTTCAACGTCACGGCCCACGATCCCGAGAATCTCGAGACCATCGCCACCGTGCCGGTGACCGAGAACCCGCTGGGCGAGGAGATCCTCCGGGGCAAGCGGCTCTTCTACTCGGCGCTGCAGCCGATGGTCGGCCGCCGGTGGATCTCCTGCTCGAGCTGCCACCCCGATGGCGATGCCGACGGCCGTACGTGGAACAACCCGGAGGGACTCCGCAACACGCCCGCGCTCGCCGGGCTTGCCTGGACGCACCCGCTGCACTGGTCCGCCGATCGCGACGAGACGCAGGACTTCGAGCACACCATCCGCGGGCTCCTGATGCAGGGTCGCGGCCTCATCCGCGGCAAGGTCAACGCCGAGCTCGGCGAGCCGAACCGCGGTCTCTCGGCGGACCTCGACGCGCTCGCCGCCTACACCAACTCGCACGGCTTCCCGCTCAGCCCCCACGCCAGGAACGGCCTCGGCGAGGCGGCTCGACGCGGGCGGGAGCTCTTCTTCTCGGGCGAGACCGGCTGCGCCACGTGTCACAGCGGCCCCTTCTACACCGACTCGACGCCCGGCGAGAAGATCGTGCGACACGACGTCGGTACCGGCAACGACGACCCCGGCGAGAAGATGGGCCCGGCCTACGACACGCCGACACTCCTCGGCGTCTACCGCACCGCACCCTACCTGCACCACGGCACGGCGGCGACGCTCGCCGACGTGCTGACGACCCGGAACCGCGACGACCGCCACGGCCGCACCAGCCACCTGACCCCCGACCAGATCGCCGACCTGGTCGCATTCCTCGAGGCGCTGCCGTACGAGGACCCGGAGCCGGCGGCGAGGGAGAAGGGGATGCGGCGGGTGGCGCGGTAAACATCCCGGTCCATCACGGGTGCCCGCCGCTCCCGTCCTTTCGTCCTTCGTCCTCGTCCTCTTCCTCGTCCTCGGCCTCGTCCTCGATCGCCGACGATTCCGACTCCGACACCGAGTCCGACTCCGATTCCGACGCCGATTCCGACTCCGATTCCGATTCCGATTCCGACACCGAGTCCGATTCTGAGGTCCGAGGTCCGAGATCAGAGGTCCGAGATCAGAGATCAGAGGGCAGAGTCAGACGACCGAGATCAGAGCCGGGCTCTTCCCCAATCTGCGTAATCTGCGCAATCTGCGTCATCTGCGTCATCTGCGTTCCCGTCCTCGTCGTTCGTCGTCCGCGCC
>JBFFXF010000247.1:0-11542 GCA_041569895.1 Planctomycetota bacterium
CCCGGTCCACTCGTCCTCGTCCTCGTCCTCGTTGAGACAGAGACAGAGAACAGAGATCAGAGAACAGAGATCAGAGTCCGAGGTCCGACTCCGATACCGATACCGATACCGACTCCGACTCCGATGACCGAGTCCGATTCCGACCCCGATTCCGATTCCGACCCCGACCCCGATTCCGACTCCGATTACCGATCGTGGCGATGCAGCGTCGTCACTCTGCGTAATCTGCTCAATCTGCGTAATCTGCGTTCCTCTTCAATTCCCCGAATCCAGGAACGCCCCCAGCTCCCCCGGCTGCTCGATTCGCGTGAACTCGCCGTCGCCCCGTCGTGCGAAGGCTCGCACCTTGCCCTCGGTGGTGACGCCGAGGTCGATCGGCGCGAGCCACGGGACGAGCGCCGCCCGTTCCTCCTTCTCCGCCGCGGTGGTGCGCACGACGGTGCGGTTCGGGAGGTAGCGGCGGTGGACCTCGCGGAGGAAGGCGCTGGCGTCGGGGCCGGGCGGCCCGGCGATGACGACGTCGACGCGCGGGTGCAGCGCGTCCGCGGCGGCCTCGAGGAGCTCCGGGTGGCGCTCCGGGGCCTCCTCGAAGAGGCGCGCGGCGAGGCGCGCCATCGTCTTCGCCCTGTCGGAGATCTCCGCGTCCCCGGTGTAGGCCGCGAGACGGTTCAGGCACGAGGCGGCGACCGAGTTCCCTGACGGGATGGCGCCGTCGTAGAACTCCTTGGTCGTGATGATCAACTTCTCGTGCCGCGGTCCGGTGTGGAAGAAGCCGCCCTTCTCGCCGTCCCAGAACTGGGTGATCATCTCCAGGGCGAGACGCCTGGCGGAGGCGAGGTGGCGCTCGTCGAGGCCGGCCTCGTAGAGATCGAGCAGGGCCGTCGCCAGGAACGCGTGGTCCTCGAAGTAGGCCGGATAGCGCGCCTCGCCCTCGCGCCAGCGATGCAGCAGCACGCCATCCCGGACGAGCCTCTTCTCGATGAAGTTCGCCGCGCCGCGCGCCACCTCGAGGTAGCGATCGTCGCCGGTCGCCTGGTGCGCGATCGCCATCGCCGAGATCGCGAACGCGTTCCAGTCGGTGAGCACCTTGTCGTCGAGGAGCGGCGGGATGCGCTTCGCCCTGGCAGCGAGCACCTCGAGACGCGCCTTCTCGAGCTCCGGGGCGATCTCCGCGACGTCCTTCTTGCGGTCCGCGGCGAGGTCCTCGAGCGACCTGGCGACATGGAGCACGGTCTTGCCGTGCTCGAAGTTGCCGCGCTCGGTTATCCCGTACCGCTCGGCGAAGAGAGCCGCGCGCTCCTTGCCGAGGATGGCGTCGACGTCGTTCCGATCGAAGACGTAATACTTCCCCTCCTCGCCCTCGCTGTCGGCATCCTCGGCCGAGTGGAAGCCGCCATCGGGATTGCGCATGCGCGTCAGCAGGTAGCCGAGGCTCTCCGTCGCGACCGTCAGGAATCGCTGCTCCCCCGTGAGGCGGAAGGCGTCGAGGTACGTGATCGGGATGAGGCAGTTGTCATAGAGCATCTTCTCGAAGTGCGGCACCAGCCATCGCCGGTCGGTGGCGTAGCGGTGAAACCCCTTGCCGACGTGGTCGAAGATGCCGCCATTCGCCATGGCGTCGAGCGTCGCCGTCGACATCTCGAGCGCCTGCGCCTCGCCGGTGAGTGACCGCCAGGCGAGGAGGAAGTCGATCGTCGAGGTGCGCGGGAACTTCGGCGCGTACCGCGGGGGATACCCGAACCCCCCGTGGGCCTGGTCGTACGTCCTCGAGATCTGCCGGAACCCGCGCTTGAGGTCCTCGAGCGTCGGCGCGCGCTCCATCGGCTCCGGGCCGACGTCCCGCTGCAGGTGCTTCGCGATGCGCTCGGCGTGTTCCACCACGTCCTGGCGCTCTTCCTTCCACACCTCGTCGAGGCGCTCGAGTATGGTCAGGAAGCCCATCCCCAGTCGCGGACTGTCTCGCGGCGGAAAGTACGTGCCGAGGAAGAACGGCTTGCCGTCGGGCGTCAGGAACGCGGAGAGCGGCCAGCCGCCGCGACCCTCCGTGGCCATCACGGCCGCCATGTAGACCTCGTCGACGTCGGGGCGCTCCTCGCGGTCGACCTTGATCGAGATGAAGTCCTGGTTGAGCTTCGCCGCGATCGCCTCGTCCTCGAACGACTCGCGCTCCATGACGTGACACCAGTGACACGTCGAGTATCCGATGCTGAGGAAGACCGGCTTGTCCTGCTCGCGGGCGGCGCGGAACGCCTCCGGACCCCAGGGGTACCAGTTGACCGGGTTGTACGCGTGCTGGAGGAGGTAGGGGCTCTTCTCGTTGACGAGGCGGTTCGGCTTCTTCCCGGCGTGGCGTTCGCCCGCCTCCTCCGCCGATGCGGACGCGCAGAGGAGGGCTGCGAACAGACAAGATACGAAGCGCATCGGCGACTCCTTCCGTCGTGAGGCTCGCGCCGCGGCCGTGCGGAGGTTACTCGGCGAAGCCGCCGAGCCGCTCGACCACCTTGAACATCGCCTGCGTCCCGAGATCGCCCTCCCCGTGGGCCTGGTTCGACCGGAAGTACTGGTTCGCCAGGGCGGTTCCGGAGAGCGGCAGATCGAGCCGCCGCGCCGCGTCGAGCACGATGCCGAGGTCCTTCTGGATGAGGCGCACCATGAATCCGGGCGAGTAGTCGCCCTTGATGATCTGGGCGCCGAGGTTCTCGAGCGCCCACGAGTTCGCCGCGCCGCCGGTGACCACGCGGTGCATGAGCTCGAGATCGAGCCCCGACCGCTTCGCGAGCGCGATCGCCTCGCAGACGCCGATCATGTTCAGAGCGCAGAGGATCTGGTTGCACGCCTTGGTGACCTGCCCGGAGCCGCTCGGTCCGATGTGGGTGATCCGCTGCCCCATCGGCTCGAAGACGTCCTTGACCCTCTCGAAGGCCGCCTTCTCGCCCCCGACCATGATGGTCAGTGTTCCCTTCTGCGCACCGATGTCCCCGCCGCTGACCGGCGCATCCAGGAACCCGATCCCCTTTTCCTTCAGTCGGGTCTCGATATCGCGCGTGACGTCGGGGGAGATCGTGCTCATGTCGATGATGACCGAGCCCTCGGGCGCGCCCTCCGCGGCGCCGTCCTCGCCGAAGATCACCGCCTCGACGTCGGGCGAGTCGGTGACGATGGTGATGATGATCTCCTTGCCCTCGGCGCATTCACGCGGCGAGCTCGCCTGCTTCGCGCCGGCGCTGACGACCTCCTTGCAACGAGAGGCGGTGCGGTTGTAGACGGTGACGTCGTACCCGGCGCGAAGGAGATGGAGCGACATGGGACGTCCCATGATGCCCATCCCGATGAAGCCGACCTTCCTGGACATGCGCTGCACTCTCCCTTCCGGCTGTCGTTCTGTAATCCCTGTTTCAATTCAGTCCGCCAAGACCCCGAACCGCTGACTATACGCGGGGCCCCATTCTCGTGTCAAACCTCGGACCTCTGACCTCCGATCTCCGACCTCTGACCTCCGACCTCTGGTCTCTGACCTCTGGTCTCGGTCATCGGAATCGGAATCGGAATCGGTCTCGGTCATCGGAATCGGGGTCGGAATCCGAGTCGGAGTCGGAATCGGAGTCGGTCATCGGACTCCGCAACCAGACCCTTCGAGGACGGGAACGGGCACGGGAACGGGTACGTTTTTGCAACGATGGGGTCGGATCCCGTCACTCCACCGACACCAGACTCTCGTAGAGCGTCACCCAGTACGGGATCGGGGTCTGGCGGTCGGGGTCGAGGAGAAAGTTGCCGGCGACGACGTCGACGTCGCCGTCGCCGTCGAAGTCGCCGGCGTCGAGGGCGGGGTGGTCGCTCCAGATCGACTCGAGCGCGCGCGGCTCGAAGACGCCGCTCTCGACCTGCTCGAGCCAGAGGATGGCGTCCGTGCGCAGCGGCTTGCGCACCTCCTCGACGGGGAAGTGCGGGATGAACGCCGAGACGAAGAGGTCGAGGTCGCCGTCGCCGTCGAAGTCGCCGGCGCGGACGCGATGGGCGCCCGGCATCGACACCAGGCGCCGATCCTCGAACGGAAACGCGCCGCGGTTCTCGAGCCACGACAGCCCGTGGTACGCCTTCGGCACGCCGTCGTCGAGCGCGTCGCCGTTGACGACCAGCAGGTCCTGGTCGCCGTCGCCATCGAGATCGACGACCTCCATGTTGGAGTAGCCCCAGTTCGGGTGACGCGGCGGGCCGATGGTCACCGGCCGGAACGACAGGCCGCCCCGGTTGACGAGCCCCACCACGGTCTCGAAGTGCTGCGCGAAGAGGACCGCGAGGTCCGGCCGTGAGTCCCCGTCGAGATCCGTGATGCGCGCCTGCACCGCGCCGGGACGCACGTCGACGAGGCGCGGCTGGAAGCGCGGCGTCCCCGGCGCGCCGACGTTCTCGAGGACCGTGACGTTGCCGGTCGTCCGCCAGCCGAAGATCGCCACGGCGAGGTCGAGGTCGCCGTCGCCATCGAGATCGCCGGCGTCGACCTCGCTGACGCGACCGACGCCCTCGAGGAGAACGGACACCTCGAAGCGCTTTCCACTCACCTGCCGCGCCCAGATCACGCGGCCACGGTGGTGATCCGCGGGATCGAACGAGCCGAGATCCGAGATGACGAGGTCGCGCAGACCGTCGCCGTCGAGGTCGACGACGCGCGCGTGGGCGGGATGCGGCACGCGCGCCAGCAGGGAGAAGGGACGCCCGGTGTCGTTGATGCGCTGCAGCATGACGGCGCCGTGGCGCATCTCGCAGATCAGGATCGACGCGGGCTCATCGTCGAAGAGCCGGACGATCTCGACCGACGCGACGGCGGGCGTCGGCGGTGACTGCGGCGAGGGACGGTACTGGTGTCCGCGAAGCGGGGGCAGCGGGCCGATGCCGCCCGAGGCGACGCTCGGGAACCACGGCAGCTCCTCGGGCGCGCGGGCCTCGTACCACGCGACGGTCTCCTCGATTCCGAGCGGCGGTCCCTGGCCGGCGAGCGCGAACATCCGCGTCACCTCCGATCGCCACTTGCGGCGCGGCGTGCTGTCGGGGGGCGGGAAGAGGTGGCAGCTGGAGCAGAAGACACGCAGCCGCGTCTCGAGGTCGGCCCCGGCGAGGTCCGCCCCGGAAAGGGCCGCGGGGTCGGTCGGGCCGGCGCCCGGGCCCCCCGCTCGCGTCGCGAGAAACCAGATGACGCCGGCGGCGCCGAGGCACGTGGTGGCGATGAGCGCGACGCGCGGGGCCGCCTTCACGCGCCCTCCAGTGGCGGCCAGGACGATTCCCTGTCGCGCTGCCAGAGAGTTTCCCGCCAATTTGGCAGGCGGAGCCGTGGCACACGCAGATGAGAGGTTCTAAACATCTATATAATAGATACTTATGGGGCAGCTGCTGGTGGTTGGCACCCGATGTGCACTCTCCTCTCACGGTCGCGTGTCGAGTCCGAGGACGAGGACGAGGACGAGAGTAGGATACGGGCCACGGGAGAGATTTGAAGCAGGATTTGACGGAGGAAGCGATCTGATGGACCTCAACCGATTCACCACCCGCGCGCAGCAAGCGCTCCAGGAGGCGCAGGGCTCGTCGCTGGAGCGTGGGCATCCGCGACTCGAGCTCGAGCACCTCTTCGCGGCGCTTCTCGGCGACCGCGAGGGACTGATCCCGAGGCTCCTCGATCGCATGGGCGTCGATGTCGCCGCCGTCGAGCGCGGCATCAGCGACGCGCTCGCAAAGTTCCCGCAGTCGAGCGGCGGCTCGGACTACCCCCAGCCCTCGCCCGACCTCGTCAAGGTGCTCCGCCAGGCGGAGAAGGAAGCGAAGAAGCTCAAGGACGAGTACGTCAGCGTCGAGCACCTTCTGCTGGCGCTGCTGTCGGCGGCGAGCGGCTCGACTGTCGCGAAGATCCTCCGCGACGCGGGCGTCAACGACGCGCGCGTTCGCGAGGCGCTCAAGAGCCTTCGAGGCGGACAGCGCGTCACGTCGCAGGATCCCGAGGCGAGCTACCAGGCGCTCGAGAAGTACGGGCGTGACCTCGTCGCGCTCGCACGCAAGGGCAAGCTCGACCCGGTGATCGGCCGCGACGAGGAGATCCGGCGCGTCGTCCGCATCCTGTCGCGCAAGACGAAGAACAACCCGGTGCTGGTCGGCGAGCCGGGCGTCGGAAAGACCGCCATCGTCGAGGGGCTCGCCCAGCGCATCGTGCGGGGCGACGTGCCGGAGGGACTCAAGGACAAGACCATCTTCGCGCTCGACATGGGCGCGCTCATCGCCGGCGCCAAGTTCCGCGGCGAGTTCGAGGAGCGCCTCAAGGCGGTGCTCAAGGAGATCCAGTCGAGCGAGGGCACCATCCTGCTCTTCATCGACGAGCTCCACACCATCGTCGGCGCCGGCAAGGCCGAGGGCGCGATGGACGCCGGCAACCTGCTGAAGCCGATGCTGGCGCGCGGCGAGCTCCACTGTATCGGCGCCACGACGCTCGACGAGTACCGCAAGCACCTGGAGAAGGACGCCGCCCTCGAGCGGCGCTTCCAGCCCGTGCAGGTCGATCAGCCGAACGTCGAGGACACGGTGTCGATCCTTCGCGGACTCAAGGAGCGCTTCGAGCTCCACCACGGTGTCCGCATCCAGGACTCCGCGCTGGTGTCGGCAGCGGTGCTCTCCCACCGCTACATCACCGATCGTTTCCTGCCGGACAAGGCCATCGACCTCATCGACGAGGCCGCGGCGGCGATCCGCACCACCATCGACAGCATGCCGGAGGAGCTCGACTCGATCCACCGCCGCACGCTGCAGCTCGAGATCGAGCGCGAGGCGCTGCGCAAGGAGAAGGACGCCGCGTCGAAGGAGCGTCTCAAGAGGCTCGATCGCGAGATCGCGGACCTCAAGGAGCGCGAGAAGGCGCTGCGCACGCAGTGGGAGAAGGAGAAGGCCGAGATCCAGCGGCTGCGCGAGATCCGCGAGCAGATCGAGGGCGTGCGCCAGGAGATCACCGAGGCGGAGCGCCGCTACGACCTCAACCGCGCCGCCGAGCTGAAGTACGGCAAGCTCAACGAGCTCGAGCGCCAGCTCCGCGAGATGGAGACCGGCCTCCAGTCGCGTGACGGCGAGAAGTCGCTGCTCGTCGAGGAGGTCACTTCCGAGGAGGTCGCGCAGATCGTCTGCCGGTGGACCGGCATCCCCGTGACGCGGCTCGTCGAGGGCGAGCGCGAGAAGCTGCTGCGGCTCGACGAGGTGCTGCACCGTCGCGTGGTGGGCCAGGACGAGGCCGTGACCGTCGTCACCGACGCCGTGATCCGCGCGCGGAGCGGTCTCAAGGACCCGCGCCGACCGATCGGCTCGTTCATCTTCCTCGGACCGACCGGCGTCGGTAAGACGGAGCTCGCGAGGACGCTCACCGAGGCGCTCTTCGACACCGAGGAGAACATGATCCGCATCGACATGAGCGAGTACATGGAAAGGCACGCCGTGTCGAGGCTGATCGGCGCGCCGCCGGGGTACGTCGGCTACGAGGAGGGCGGCCAGCTCACCGAGGCCGTCCGCCGCAAGCCGTACTCCGTCATCCTGCTCGACGAGATCGAGAAGGCGCACCCCGATGTCTTCAACACGCTGCTCCAGCTCCTCGACGAGGGGCACCTGACCGATGGCCACGGGCGCACGGTCGACTTCAAGAACACGGTCGTCATCATGACGTCGAACATCGCCAGCCCGACGATCCTCGAGGGCGTGTCGTCCTCCGGGGAGATCAGCGGCGACGTGCGCGATCGCGTCATGAACGAGCTCAGCGCGACGTTCCGGCCGGAGTTCCTCAACCGCGTCGACGAGGTGGTGCTCTTCTCGCCGCTGACCCGCGAGGAGGTCGAGCGCATCGTCGAGCTCCAGCTCGAGGCGCTGCGCAAGCGTCTCGCGGACCGGTTCATGAGCATCGAGCTGACGCCGGAGGCGAGGGCGTTCATCGCCGCCGCGTCGTACGACCCGGTCTACGGCGCGCGCCCGGTGAAGCGCTATATCCAGAAGCACGTCGAGACCGCGCTCGGACGCAAGCTGATCGCCGGCGAGGTCGAGGACGGCGCCACCATCCGCGTCACCGTCGACGGCGACGACCTCGCCTTCGAGATCGAGAAGGCAGAACCCGCGCGACGAGAGATCGAGGAGAACGCACCGGCGAGGTGAGCGCCGGCGTCGCCTCACGGTCTCTGTCCCAGGCGTGGCACGACGACTTATGAGGAACGGAGGAAGACGCGGAAAGCAGGAATGTCCGTTCGACGGCTCGAGCGAAGCTCACGAAGCTGAACCCTCAAGTCTTCTGTTTCCTGTTTTCCTCGGTTTCCTTCCTTCCTCATGAGTCGTCTCTTCGGTATCCCGGATCGGATCAATCCCCGCCCCCGGCGCTCCCGCCGAGCACGCCCAGCACCTCCTCATGCAGCAAGCCGTTGGTGCCGACGCCGCTCGCGACCAAGCTGCCCCGGCGTCCGCTCCAGTCGGTGAACCGCCCGCCCGCCTCCTCGAGGATGGGGATCATCGGCGCGATGTCCCAGCGGTTGATCACCGGATCGAGCATCACCTCCGCGCGACCGGTGGCGACCAGGACGTACCCGTACGCGTCGCCCCAGCCGCGCATGACGCGCGTCGCGCGCTCGACCCGCTCGCGAACGACGGTCCCGCCCGGCCCGCGTTCGAAGTTGCGAGCGCTCGTGTAGACGACGCAGGCCTCCTCGAGCCGACGGACCGTCGAGACGTTTGTCGCGACGCCGTTCCAGTGGCACCCCGCTCCACGCGCGGCGTGGACGAGCTCGTCGAGCGCGGGCAGGTACACCGCGCCGACCACCGGCTCGCCGCCCGCCTCGAGCGCGATGAGGACGGCGTAGAGCGGAACGCCCTGGATGAAGCTCTTGGTGCCGTCGATGGGGTCGATCACCCACGTGCGCCCGCTCGTGCCGGCGCGCTCGCCCTCCTCCTCGCCGACGATGCCGTCGTCCGGGAACGACTCGTGGAGGCGGCGGCGGATAAGCTTCTCGGCCTCGACGTCCGCGACGGTCACCGGCGAGGCGTCCGGCTTCCAGCGGGTCTCGACGCCCTTCTGGAAGTGACGCAGCGTCAGCTCGCCGGCCTCGCGGGCGAGCCGCGCCGCGAGCTCCATCTCGGAGGTGAAATCAGCCGCCATGGGCGCCCCTCATCCGCGCTTCTCCATGCCCCGAAAGCGTGATCGTGGTTCCTTCTACAACACCACCCGGTCGAAGTCTGCATAATTCTCACACAGCCCGTCGCGATCTCCCGCTGGCGTCGCGGTTTTCGACAGGGCCCGCGGTTTGCTGTACAATGGCGCGTTTGCGGGGGATGTCCCCGCCGGAGCGCCACGCGAGCTCGTCCGGTCAGATCGCTCCAGCTCCGGCGACAGCTCTCCGATAACAGGGGTGCGATCGCCCGGCGTCAGGAGACGCGGCGACGGACGAATCGGCGACAGACGAATCGAGGACCATGCGCGCGGCGACGCTTATCGGAAGGACACGGACACTGGCCGGGAGCGGCCTGCTCATCGCCCTGGTCGCGTCGAGCGGCTGCGCCTCCTACAGCATCGAGCCCGGACTGTGGACCCTGTCGTTCCGGGTCAACGAGTACGGCGGGCCGGACGGCAGAACGCTGCAGCGGAATCTCGACGCCGGGCCGATGCATGTCGAGGTCGTGCCGCGATTCAACTCGGATGTCGAGACCGTCGAGGTGTGGCTGGCCGACGAGTTCGACCCGAAGTACGATGATCCGGCGCGCAAGGACCTCGGCCCGATGACCGGCACCATCCAGATGGACGACCAGAAGGGCGTTCCCGTGATCCGCCTCGAGGGACGCGACGACACCCACGAGGACGGGTGGCACTTCGTGCTTTCGGCCGAGGTGCGCGCGCGTGATCGACTGCGCGGCGGCGTCTGGGGCCGACGTAAAACTCGACTCGACTCGAACGCGCAGGGATCCTTCGAGATGGTGAAAGTGACCGATGAGTGACGCGGTCAAGGTGACCGATGAGTGATCCGGACGGCGCTGCCGTTCCGGACCCGCGTCGTCCGAATCCGTCCCCCTCCCGTCGCACCCTCTTCCCGCGCCTGATCGTGCTGCTCCTGCTCGCCGCGCTCGCCGGCGTCGGCATGCAGGCGCTCTGGGGACAAGACGATCGACTCTCGTGGGCCTTCCTCGGCGCCGGAGCCGCCTGCGCGGCGATCGCGCTCGCGAGCTGGCGATACCTCTCGCGAGTGCGGCTCGAGCCAGGGCGCCCGCCCGGAATCCTCGCGTGGATCGCGTTCCCCGCGCTGGTCTTCGGCTGGCTCGCCATGCTGCCGTTGCTCCTGCTCGCGGTCTACCCGGAGTCGCGCGCGTGGCTCGATCCGCAGAGCACCATCACGGCGCGCCACCGCCAGGGCGCTCTCGAGATCGTCTTTCCCCGGTCGGTCGACGATCGCTCGATCAACCTGACGTTCGACGACACCGCGATTCCCGCCGAGTACTTCGACCGCTTCCCGGACCAGGGTGAATGGCGCGACCTGAGCGCTCCCGACGACAGCCGCGTCCTCCGGCTCGACCTCGACGCCCTGCGCGCGGCTTTCACGTTCGAATCGCCGCGACGTCTCGGCATCAACGCCAATCGCGAGACGCGGCAGATCTTCTACCAGAGCGGCGAGCGCGTCAGCCAGCAGTGGATCGTGCTGCCGCGCGAGCCGTGAGCGCCCCGCACGTCCTCGGCATCGACGACGGACCCTTCGACTCCGGACGCTCCGCGGACACGCTCGTCGTCGGCGTCGTCATGGCCGGCGCCGACCTCGTCGAGGGGGTCCTGTCGATGCGCCTGCCGATCGACGGCGGCGAGGCGACGCCGGCGCTCGCCGCGTGGATCACCCGCTCGCGCTTTCACCCGCTCCTGCGCGCCGTGCTGCTCGATGGCATCACCATCGCCGGCCTCTCTGTGATCGACCTCCCCGCCCTCGGCGCCGCTGTCGGCCTCCCGGTCATCGCGGCGACGCGACGGCGCCCGTCGAGCGACCGCCTCGCCGACGCCCTGCGCGCGGCCGGCTACCCCGAGCGCATCGAATCGATCGAACGCGCCGGCCCGGCGCACGAGTGCGGCGACATCTTCTTCGAGTGCGCCGGCATCGACGAGGCGGACGCGAGGACGATCCTCGAGAGCCAGCGGGGCAAGTCGCACATTCCCGAGTGCCTGCGACTGGCGCATATCATCGCGACCGGGTTGGCGACGGGGGAGAGTCGGGGGGGGTAGAAGAGTCTCCGTCCCCGGACCCGGGCCCGGTCCGGAAAGCCATCGGCGTCCTGCAACTTCCCGACGTCGGGACCGATCCCTGCGGAGCGCGCGTCCGAGACCGACGCCGAGATCCGATTCCGACTCCGATTCCGACTCCGATTCCGACTCCGACGTCTGACCTCGGATCTCTGACCTCGGATCTCGGATCTCTGGTCTCTGTCTCTGGTCTCGGCCTCGGGCTCCACCCGGCCCGACCCCGACGTCGGGAATCTCGCCGACGACGACAGCTTCGGGCACGGGCACGGG
>JBFFXF010000248.1:0-11408 GCA_041569895.1 Planctomycetota bacterium
AACCGGTCGAGCTGGGCCTCGGGCAGCGGGTAGGTGCCCTCCATCTCGATCGGGTTCTGCGTGGCGATGACGAAGAACGGCTCCTCGAGGCGGTGGGTGGTGCCGTCCAGCGTCACCTGGAGCTCCTCCATCGACTCGAGGAGGCTCGACTGCGTGCGCGGCGAGGCGCGGTTGATCTCATCCGCGAGGAGGACGTGCGTGAAGACCGGCCCCGGGTGGAACTCGAACGCCTGGCGGTGCGGGTGGAAGACCGACACGCCGGTGACGTCCGACGGCAGCAGATCCGGCGTGAACTGGATGCGCCCGAACTTGGCGTCGATCGATCGCGCGATGGCGCGGGCGAGCATCGTCTTGCCGACGCCCGGGACGTCCTCGATGAGCAGGTGGCCGCGTGCAAAGAGGCACGAGAGCGCCAGCCGGATGACGGGGTCCTTGCCGACGATCACCGTGCCGACGTTCTCGAGGAGTTTCTGCGCGGAATTGTTCACGAAGGGGCGGCTCCGGTCGTGCTGTGTCCGGGGTGCCCTCGGAGACGGGCGCTGGCGGCCACCCGAGGGGTTGTGAAGAGCATAAAAGGAAAGGGCGAGCGACGGTATCAAAAACCGCCGCGACGACGCGTCACTCGCGTGTCAGACGTCGAACTCGACCCCCTGCGCCAGCGGCAGCTCGCCGCCCCAGTTGATCGTGCAGGTCTGGCGGCGCATGTAGGCCTTCCACGAGTCCGAGCCGGCCTCGCGTCCACCGCCGGTCTCCTTCTCGCCGCCGAACGCCCCGCCGATCTCGGCGCCGCTGGTGCCGATGTTGACGTTGGCGATGCCGCAGTCGCTGCCCGCGGCGCCGAGGAAGCCCTCCGCCGCGCCGATCGAGCGGGTGAACATCGACGACGACAGCCCCTGCGAGACGTCGTTCTGCACGCGGATCGCCTCGTCCAGGCTCGACACCGTCATCAGGTAGAGGATCGGCGCGAACGTCTCCTCGCGCACGATCGGCATCTCCGGCCGCGCCCGCACCAGGGTCGGCTCGACGAAGTGCCCGCCGCGGAGCGCCTCGGGCAGCCTCGACGGATCGACGCGCTTGCCGCCGGCGAGGACCTCCCCGCCCTCGTCGGCGACCCGGCGCATGGCGTTCTCGAACCGCTCGAGCGCGTCGGCGTCGATCAGCGGGCCGACGAGCGTCTGCGGGTCGCGCGGATCGCCGATGCGCTCGTCGAGCGACGCGTAGGCGGCCTTCAGTCGCCTGATGATCTCCGGCGCGATCCCCTCCTGGACGATCGCGCGCCGCAGCGTCGTGCAGCGCTGCCCGGCAGTCCCGGCGGCGGCGAACGCCATCGCGCGCACGGCCAGATCGGGGTCCGCATCATCGAGGACGATCGCCGCGTTGTTGCCGCCGAGCTCGAGCAACGACCGACCGAGACGTTCCGCGACCACCGGCGCGAGCTGTTTTCCCATGCGGCAGCTGCCCGTGGCGCTGACCAGCGGGACGCGAACGTCGGCGGCGATCGCCCGGCCGATCTCCGCGTCCCCGCAGGCGAGGAAGAAGACCGGAGGCGCGCCCATCTCGCTGCAGACGTCGTTGACGATGCGCTGCACCGCGAGCGCACAGAGCGGCGTTTTCTCCGACGGCTTCCAGATGCACGTGTCGCCGCAGACGGCGGCGATCAGCGCGTTCCAGGACCAGACCGCGACCGGGAAGTTGAAGGCGGTGATGATGCCGACCGGTCCGAGCGGCAGCCACTGCTCGTACATGCGGTGCCGGCGGCGCTCGCTCTCGAGGGTGCGCCCGCCGATGCGGCGCGAGAGGCCGACCGCGAAGTCCGCGATGTCGATCATCTCCTGGACCTCACCCTCGCCCTCGGTGAGGATCTTGCCGCTCTCGAGCGCGACGAGCTCGCCGAGGTCCTTCTTGCGCTGACGCAGCGCGACGCCGATCAGCCGCACCAGCTCGCCGCGCTCCGGGGCCGGCGTCTCCCGCCAGTCGAGGAAGGTCGCGCGGGCGCGCTCCACGACCTCGTCGTACTCGGCGGCGGTGGCCGCCCGCACGGAGGCGATCGGGCGTCCCGTCGCCGGGTCCTCGCTGGCGATCGGCGCGCCACCGCCGAGCCACTTCCCGGCCCAGGCGCCGGGAATCTCCGCCGCCTGATCGAGACCGAGCCGCGAGAGGACGTCGTATTGTCGAGCACCCATGGAAGCGCTCCCTGGAACATTGACCGGTTTCTTCGTACCCTGCTTCATCTGTCTCACTCCCCGACGCGGCCGGGAGCCGCCAGACAGCGGCGGTCACCCTTCATCATCGGGCGCCCGCAACCGCGAATCCAGATCCGAGGCGGAGTCCGACAACCGGGGAGCGGTCCGTGCGGCTGTCGGGTCCGGGTCCGGGACCGGGAACGGGAGCGGAGCCAGCCTTCTGCAATTCCGGGGTCAGCTCTGATGTGGAAGATCCTGCTGCTCGTCGCGGCGATCGTGGCGGTCGAGATTCCCGTCTTCGGCCTGGTCAGCGGGGCGATCGGGCCCGGACGGGCCTGGATGCTGGTCTTCGTCACCGCCGCGGTCGGGGTCTGGCTGATCGGCCGTGGCCTGACTTTCCACGCGGCCCGCACCCGCGAGCGAGCCGGGCCCCGTGAGCTGCTTCTCGATCCCCTCGGCTGCCTCGTCGGCGGCGTCCTGCTCATCATTCCGGGATTCGTCACTGACGCTCTCGGGGCGCTGATGCTGATTCCGGCCGTGCGGACCCCGGTGGCGGCCCTGCTCGCCCGGCTCCTCGGGCGCGGCGTCCGGGACGGCCGCGTCACCTTCCGTATCCACGTCGGCGGCGGCACGATGCGGCCGTCCAGGCCTCCCGGGCCCGAGCCGGAGCGCGAGGTCGAGGGCTCCGGCGGGCGCTCGAGGAGCGTCGACAGCGGGGCGCCGCCGGTCCGGGATGCGGATTTCGAGGTCGTCGACGACGACTGATGGCGTTGGCTGATGGCGTCGGAAGTCGGTCCCCGCCCTGACCCTGCAGGTGGGGGGGTGCGCGATCGGTCTCGAATGTGTATTATCGGAATTGCACGCCAACTCACGCGTTCGGGGCTCGCGTGGGCGCCCGCGAGCAGAGATTCCTGGCAATCTCGCGTTTCTGCGTGTATAAGAAGGCCCTTTTGCAACCCCCCATCGTCACCTTTTTCCCGGCGTGGGGACGGGCAGGAGACGGGGACCGACCACGACCATGGATGCAACTTCGAAACGGCTCGTCGAACTCCTCGACGGTGGTGATCCCGACCTCCGGATGGCGGCGATGCGCGTCACCACGGAGCTCGGCATCAAGGGACGCCCGGTAATCCACTCCCTGGGTCGCGCGCTCCGGGAGGACTCCGAGCCGCTCCGTATCCTCGCGCTGCGTGGGCTGATGAAGCTCGGGGCGTCGGACGTCGTCGACCTGGTGATCCCCCTGATCCTCGAGCCGGGCGAGCTCCGCGAGCACGCCCTGTCGGTGGTCGTCGCCATCGGCGAGTCGGCGATCCGGCCGCTGAAGGCCCTCTACCCGAACGCCGACTTCCACGGCAAGCGGGCGATCGCCACGGCGCTCGCGCGCGTCGGCACGGCGAAGGGGGTGGACTTCCTGCTCGAGAACCTGCTGGCCGAGCCCTTCGAGCTCCAGAAGCACCTCGGCCTCTGCCTCTGCGAGGCGATCGACAACCTGCCGCCGAAGGATCAGCGGCCTATCTTCAACCTGGTCAAGAAGTTCAGCTCGCTGCCCCGGGTCCGCAAGGACCTCCAGTCCCAGGTCGTCTGCCTGATTCTGCTCGGGCACTTCCGTCACGAGAAGGACGTCCTCGCGGCGCGCAAGATCCTCAAGAACTACGCGCAGAGGAAGCACACCGCCGAGGTCCGCCGCTACGCGATGGTCTCCCTGGCGCGCTCGATCATGGAAGCGCCGGTCGACGTGGAGCTCACCAACTTCCTGAAGCGCTGCCTCTGCGACGACGACTGGCACAACGTCGCGCAGCACGCGCTCTCGGCGTTCCAGCGGCTCGAGTTGCCGCGCGCCGCGAACCTCAAGCTCGTCAGCCTGCTGCGGGATTCACCGCACTTCTCGGTGCACATCCACGTCTTCGAGCGCCTCACTCGCGAGAACCGTCCCGAGGTCGCCAAGGCGATCCTGCCGTTCCTTCGCGACTCGCGCTACCGCGTCCGCGACGCGGCCGAGAAGGCCCTGCGTTCGATGCCGGCGGCGATCGGCGACCTGTTCTCGGTGCTCTCCGACACCGTCGACACCGACCTCTCGCACCGCCTGCACGCGATCGTGCGCGACTACCCACAGGACGTGAAGCGGAAGTACCTGGACCGCGCGATCAACCGGTTCATGACGCTCCACGAGAGGAACGACCGGCGGGCGCAGTTCTTCCTCGATCTGGTCCGCAGCATCGACCCGGAGCCGCTCCGCCGCAAGATCTACCAGAAGGTCGAGAGCCTCCGTCGCAGTCGTTCGAAGGATCGCTGGCTGAAGATCTCCCGCTATCTCGAGGTGCTCTGGGACCACCACCTGATCACCGCCGAGGGCCGCTACACGTTCGCCGTGGCGCTCATCAGGCAGAGCTCGAAGGACCTGTCGCCGCACGCGCGCCGGGCCAACCTCGGCCTGCAGGTGATGCGAGCGCTGATCTACGACGACACGCCCGGCCTCGTCGCCAACCTCA
Organism: Planctomycetota bacterium; assembly: GCA_041569895.1. Lineage (GTDB taxonomy): Bacteria > Planctomycetota > UBA8108 > UBA8108 > JACQVS01 > JBFFXF01. The sequence continues at coordinate 4,673 of JBFFXF010000248.1, forward strand.
CCAAGAGCAAGGACCTCAAGCCCGAGGACCTCTTCTACATCGGCTTCCACTTCATGGAGGAGGGAGACGAGCTCCGGCCCTTCGCGCGCGCTCTGCTCGAGTACCTGGTGAAGAAGTCGCCGTCCTCGAAGATCGGCCGCGCGGCGAGCCAGAAGCTCGGTCTGCACGAGCGACTCGAGGCCGAGACCGCCGCGACGCCGCGTCGCGCCGGGGCGGGACGTCTGCCGGCGGCGGCGCGCGTCCGAGCGGCACGCGCGAGAAAGTCGGCGGCGTCGCCCGTCACGGGGCAGACGGCCAAGAAGACGGCCAAGAAGACGGCGAAGTCGACCGGCAAGAGGACGGCCGAGAAGCCGCGCACCGCGGCCCGGAGCGCGCCGACGCGCAAGAAGACGGCGAAAAAGCCGACCAAGAAGTCGGCGGCCCGTGCCAGGAGAAGCGCCGCCAAGGCGAGCCGTTCCTCGAAGGCGCCGGCCAGATCGAAGTCCAGGCGGCCGTCGACCGCCGCCCGCAAGAAGTCGAAGAAGTCCGGCGCCAAGAAGACGTCGAGAAAGCGCCACAAGGGCCGTCAGCGGCACCGCTGATCTCCGGCCGGCGTCTCCGCCCGTCCCGCATCCCCTCCCGCCTGCTCGAGCGGTCGGAAAAACCGTTTGACAACCGTCAAGTATCCGACTTACGCTCAACGGGTCTCGGGTCAGCAGTCTCTGCGGCGCTCGGGGGTCGAAAGGAGCACCGACGTGTCGACTGGAGAGCGTTTCAACAGGCGGGCGAGCCGTGGTCCCGGCCGGGGCGCGTGTCTCATCACGGCAACCGTCGTGATGCTCGCGGCGCGCGCGAGCGCAGACGACCTCTTCGTGGATCCCGGCGCCCCGCCGGGTGGCGATGGCTCGTCCGTCGCCCCGGCCCGCACGATCGAGGACGCCCTCTCTCGAGTCGCGCCCGGGAGTCGCTCGACGGTCCATCTCGCCCCCGGGCTGTATCGCGACGAATCGTTTCCGATCGTCCTGCCGACGAGGGCGGAGTCGATCCGCGTCCTCGGTCCCGAGTCGGGCGTCGCGCAGATCCGACCGTCGGGCCGGGTGGCGGCCATCGAGCTCGACGACGTGCCGGCGGCCGAGCTGCGATTCGAGTTCGAGCGCATCCACTTCGAGGGCGGCGACGCGGCCCTCTTCATCGCCGGCGCGCCGCGATCACGCATCGAGCTCGACGTCTCGCGCTGCCGGTTCGTCGGGCAGAAGCTGCAGGGAGTCGCGGCGGTCGCCGGCGAGATGGGAGGGCTTCACGTGAGCGTGCGCGACAGCGTCTTCGAGGGCGCGGCGGTCCACGCCATCGACCTCGGCACGCGCCTCGACGGCGAGCTCGAGGTCGACGTCACCGGGAACCGCGTGACCGGCCACGGGCTCGGGCAGGATTCACTCCTGCCGCATCACGGCGTCTCGCTTTACCTCGACACGGCGGCGGGGATCAGTGGCCGCATCGCCGGCAACACGCTCGAAAACACCGGCAACGGCGTGCTCGTGTCGACGGCCGCCAGCGTGAGGAAGGCCGGCACGGCGTCGCTCGAGATCGCCAGCAACTTCGTCGTCGGCGAGCCGGACACGCCCGGGATGCTGCGACACGGCGTCTCCGTCCACGGGCGTGGGGCGGCACGGCTCGAGCTGCGCATCGTGTGCAACACCTTCGCGGGCGGAGAGGGGCACGGTCTTCACGTGCCGCGCGCGGTCGGAAGCGACGAGTTCTGCTTCTCCCGATCCGTCAAGTTTGCCGGCAACGTCGTCTGGGACTTCCCGGAGGGCGCCGTCGGCTCGCCGGAGCTCTTCCCGTTCAGCGCGGCGGACAGCCCGTCGCCGAAGCTGCCGGAATGCGTGGACGCGTGGGGCAACGGTCTCGGCGGCGCGACCCCCTCGCTGGCGGGCAACTCGAGCGCCACGCCGGAAGACTTCGTCGACGTGGCCGCCAGGGACTTTCGCCTCGCTGCCGGCTCGTCGCTGCACGACCTCGACGCTCTCGGCGAGGTCGGGGGGCTCGACGCGACCGGAGGCTGTCGCCGCGTCGACGCCAACGGCGACGGCCTCTTCACGCCCGATGTCGGGGCCTTCGAGTTTCGGGGAGGGCGCTGCGTCGACGACGTGCGCGCCTTCGGCCGCGGCGATTGCAACGAGGACCACGGGCAGGACATCAGCGACGCGAGCGCCGTGTTCGGCTTCCTGTTCCTCGGCAGCAGGACGCCGAGGTGTCTCGACGCGTGTGACGTCAACGACGACGGCGGCGTCAACGTCAGCGACGGGATCTACCTGCTCAACTTTCTCTTCCTGTCGGGAGACGCTCCGCCGACGCCGTTTCCGGAAGCGGGGACGGACGGGACCGCCGACTCGAGCGAGCTCGACTGCCTGCGGTGACACCGTCAATCGGGCGCCGAGGGGCGGGGCGCGGAGCAGGCGCCCGCGCGATCGTGTGAGCAGCGAGAGGCCTGGCCTAGCCGATCTTCTTCTTGCGACCGCGCCGCTTGGTGGTCTTCTTGCCCGAGAGGATGAACTTGCCGCTCTTCAGCTTGGTGAACTCCGGGCTCCGCGTCAGCGCGATGAAGACCTGGTTGTAGAATGTGCGGTTGTTGCGGTGGGGGTGCGACTCGAGAATCTTGTTCTTGACGTCAGCGGCGGTCATGCCCGTTCTCGACCCCGTCAGGGCCTCCACGCACAGGGCCTTGACCGACGGTCCCTTGCGCTTCCTCCGCGTGCGCCCGGAGCCGAGCTCGATGAGCTCGTCGATCTGGTTCTGGATCAGGCGCGCCTCCTCGAAGAGGCGATCGCGCTTGTCCATGAGAACCTGGATCTGCTCCTGGTTTTCCTTGATCGAGACCAGACGACGCAGTTCAGAAAGAGGGAGCGAGCGAATCAGCTCGATCGGAATCGTCATCAGCCTGCCTCCATTCGCGTGTCACTTCGTGCTTGATCCGTAGAGGCTCCCACAGGTCGACGCTACCTGAAAGACTCCACTTTGATAGTAGTTCCGGGCTCTGTTCCAGCCGCGCCGCGTTCGCGCCCCTTCAAACCCCATGCTTGTAATATACAAGCGCCGTCTATTTTCGAGATCCCTCGGCAGAATGCAAGTGGAATTTCTTCGACACAACCCCGCACGTTCCCACTGTTTGGCACACGGGCGCGGCGAATCGTTCGACGGCTGAATACACTCGTATCTTTATCGACACTCACGGGCTGCCGAGCGTGCGAAGAGTCCCGGGAGTCTTGCGTCATCGCGTCCGGCGAACGTATGATACCCGCCGAAAAGAGAGGGTAACGCTCATGAGTCGTCGTCGCCGTGTCGCCGCGCCCGCGGCCTCCGTTTCTGGCGCCGTCCTCGACGTCCCTTCAAGCGGAGATCGTCGAGGGCCGCCGCCACTCGCCGTGGATCGTGTCGCGGTCTCTTCCGGTCCGATCGCCGCGATCTGGATCCTCGCGAGCGACGCGGGCGTACGCCGCATCGTCATGCGTCGCCGGCGAGCGGGGTTCACCGCGTGGGCCCACGAGCTCGCGGGCGTCTCGCGGGTGCGCTCCGGGAGCTCGTTGACGCGATCGATGATCGCGGAGCTCTCGGAGTACTTCGACGGCCGGCTCCGGGCTTTCACCACGCCGATCGATCTCGAGCGGCAGGGAACCCGATTCCAGCAGCTGGTCTGGCGTGCGCTCCTCGAGGTGCCGTACGGCGAGACGCGGTCATACGGCGACATCGCGCGGGCGATCCGTCGTCCGCGCGCGTCGCGCCCCGTTGGCCAGGCGGTGGGGCGGAACCCGCTGCCGATTGTCGTCCCGTGCCACCGGATCGTCGCCGGCGACGGCGCCATCGGCGGGTTCACCGGCGGACTCGACCTCAAGCGGGCCCTGCTGCGGGTCGAGGGTCGCTCCTGGTGAGCCGGCGTGGCGCTCCGCTTGTTGTCGCGTCACTCCCTGGCGTCGTTCTCGCGATCGCGGTCGTCGCGCCGCAGGGATGCGCGCCGCGCCCGGCGGCGCGGTGCGGACTCGACGGTCTCGTCGACTCGAAGTTCTCGGCGCTGGCGGGCAAGCGCGTCGCGCTGGTGACGAACCAGACCGGCGTCGATCGCCGCCTCCGCCACGTCGCCGATCTGCTCGACACCGTCGGGAACGTCGAGCTCGTGGCGCTCTTCGGGCCGGAGCACGGAGTGCGGGGCATCGCCCGCGCTGGGGAGCGCGTCGAGGACAGTGTCGATCCCCGGACCCGCGTGCCCGTCTACAGCCTCTACGGCGCGTCGCGGAAGCCGCGGCCGGAGCAGCTCGAGGGGGTCGACGCCATCGTCTATGACATTCAGGACATCGGCGTGCGCACCTACACCTACCTCAGCACGCTCGAGCTCTGCATGGAGGCCGCGGCCGAGGCCGGTGTCGAGATCTGGGTGCTCGATCGACCGAACCCGCTCGGCCGCGCCGTCGGCGGACCGGTCCTCGAGCCCGCGTTCGAGTCGTTCGTCGGGCCGCACCCGATGCCGATGCGGTACGGCATGACCGTGGGCGAGTTCGCGCGCATGGTTCGCGCGGAGCGGCAGATCGACGTCCGCCTCGAGGTCGTTCCGTGCGGCGGCGCGGTCTCGCCGGCGGCCATCGGCGGCGCGCCGTGGATCGCTCCGTCGCCGAACATCCCGACGCGCCTCACGGCCCTGCTCTACGCCGGTCTCGTCCTGATCGAGGGCACCAACCTGAGCGAGGGCCGCGGCACGACGCGTCCCTTCCAGCTCGTCGGCGCGCCGTGGCTGGACGCGTCGGCGGCGGCTGCGGCGCTCGAGGGGCTCGCGCTTCCCGGCGTCCGGTTCCGGCCGACCGGATTCGTCCCGACGTTCTCGAAGTACGAGGGCGAGGCGTGCGCGGCCATCGAGGTCCACGTCACCGACGAGGCGACATACCGCCCGGAGATGACGGCCGTCGCCGTGATCGTCGCCGCCCGCCGTCTGCACGCCGATCGTTTCCGCTTCCGCGAGAAGGCGTTCGACCGCCTCGCCGGCACCGACCGGCTCCGGCTCGCGATCGAGGCGGGGCGGAGCGCCGACGAGATCGCGCGGTCGTGGGAGGATGCGCTCGCCGATTTCGAGCTGCGGCGGCAGCCGTTTCTCCTCTACCCCTGACGGTCGCGCTCCGGACCGCGTCGTGCGGTCTCGAGGGCGCGCGTCAGGGGCCGAGGATGACGATGTTGTCACGCAGGATGAACTCGGTGGGCTGACCGTCTCCGCCCTGGTCGCGCAGGAGGGCGACGATCTCGTCGGTCTTGCGGCCGACGAGGCGTCTCGCCTCGTCGCTCGAGTAGTTGACGATGCCGCGCGCGAACTCGTGTCCCTGCTGGTCGAGGATGCTGACGATCTCGCCGCGCGCGAACTCCTCCTCGAGCCGGGAGATGCCGGCGAACAGGAGACTCGCGCGTCGATCGACCAGGGCATCTCGAGCGCCCTCGTTGACGTGGACGCGTCCCGCCACGGTGGTCGCGAACGCGATCCACCGCTTGCGGCTCGAGAGGCGCTTGCCGGGGAGGAAGAGCGTGCCGACGTCCTCGCCCGCGAGCACGGATCGCAGCACGCCGGGCCGGGCGCCGCGCGCGATGACCACCTTCGTACCACTGCGAACGGCGACCCTCGCGGCGCGCAGCTTCGTTCTCATGCCGCCCCGGCCGCGTGTCGAGCCTCCCTTCGCGAGCGCCTCGAGCTCCGGCGTGATCGTCTCGACGATCGGTATCCGCCGCGAGCCCGGACGGCTCTCGGGCGGCGCGTCGTGGAGGCCGTCGACGTCGCTCAGGATGACGAGCAGGTCGGCGCCGAGCTTCGACGCCACGAGCGCCGACAGCACGTCGTTGTCGCCGAAGACGGTCGAGGTGCCGGGCTCGAGTCGCGTCTCGATCTCGCTCGTCGAGACGGTGTCGTTCTCGTTGACGATCGGGACGGCGCCGAGCTCGAGGAGACGGGAGAACGTGTTGCGCAGGTTGAGGTATCGCGCGCGGTCGGCGAAGTCGTCTTCGGTGAGGAGCACCTGCGCCGCCGTGACGCCGAGACGGTCGAATGCGTCCTGATAGAGGTCCATCAGGCGCGACTGCCCGACAGCGGCGCACGCCTGCTTGTCGACGAGAGCGACCGGACGTTCCGCCAGCCGGAGTTGCTTCATGCCGAGCGCGATCGACCCGGAGCTCACCAGGATGACCTCGCGCCCGTTCCGCCTGGCGTCGACGATCTCCTCGACGAGCGCGTACACGCGCCCCAGTGCAAGCTCGCCATCGTTCCGACAAAGCACGTTGGTGCCTATCTTTATGACCAGCCGCCTGGCCTCGACGACGGGCGACCGCGGGTCGAGATCGGGCCCGGTCACCGCGGCAGGACCGGCACCGTCCGGACCGTGATTGCCCAGTGGCGCCGAGGTCTCGCCAGGCGCCATCGCCCGATCCGATTCTCCGCTGTTCTCGTGACAGTTCCGTGACATGTGCTCTCTACAGTGTACCGCGATCCGGGCACACTCCCCCGGTGATTCCACCCTTCCGGAGTATGAGCAAGTATGGGGGCGCGGCGGGCGTTCCGGCTGATGCCGGGGCGCCGGCCGCGGTTCCCGTGTCCCTCCCCGCCGGTTCGCGCCACCACGACGCTCGCGCCGCCGCCGCGACAGGCATTCCGGGTATCGACTCGCGACAGCGGCTCGCGACGAGCCGCCGGCCGACAAGCCGCCGGCCAACGCTGCGAAACGACCGATGCGAAAAG
>JBFFXF010000249.1:0-11398 GCA_041569895.1 Planctomycetota bacterium
CGAGGCGGTGATCGAGCGGCCGGAGGCGACCGGCGCGCCCGGGTCACCGCCCTGCCCGCCCAGCCCGGTGGTGCGCCGTATCGACTGGGCGCCGCTGGCTTCGGTGCGACGCCGCGCCCCCGGCGGCGACAACTGGCCGATCACGTGGGCCGACGACGGCGAGCTCTACACGGCCTATGGCGACGGTCGCGGCTTCGAGCCCTTCGCGCCGCGAAAGCTGAGCATGGGGTTCGCGGTGGTGCGCGGCGGACCGGATGACTTCACCGGCGTGAACATCCGCAGCCCGAGCGGCGAGACCATTGGCGACGGTCCCGCCGGCAAGAAGGCGAGCGGCATCCTCTCGGTCGGCGGTGTGCTCTGGCTCTGGGCGCGCAACGCGGGCAACAGCCAGCTCGCCCGCTCGAGGGACCACGGCGCGACGTGGGAGTGGATCGACTGGAAGCTCACCGAGAGCTTCGGCGCGCCGACCTTCCTGCAGTTCGGCCGCGACCTCGCCGGCGCTCGCGATGGCCACGTCTACACGTACTCGTTCGACAGCGACGACGCCTACACGGCGGCCGATCGCATGGTGCTCGCGCGCGTGCCGCGGGATCGCATCGACGAGCGAGGCGCGTGGGAGTTCTTCGTGCGCGTCGACGGCGACGGCGCGCCGGTCTGGTCGGACGACATCGCCGAGCGCGGCGCGGTCTTCGAGCATGCCGGCCGGTGCTATCGCTCCGGGATCAGTCACGTCGCCGCGCTCGGGCGCTACTTCTGGGTGCAGGTGCTTCCGGGGTCGCGTACGCGGGCCGGACGCACGCGTGACCTCGACCCGCGTTTCCGCGGCGGTTTCGGCGTCTTCGATGCGCCGGAGCCCTGGGGTCCGTGGACGACGGTGTACTTCACCGAGCTCTGGGACACGGGGCCGGGCGAGACGGCGAGCTTCCCGACCAGGTGGATCAGCGAGGACGGCCGGACGCTCCACCTGGTGTTCTCGGGGAACGACTCGTTCTCGGTGCGGCGGGCGGAGCTCGTTCTGCGCGATCGCGACTGAGCTCGCGGTCGAGACGCTCGATCGATTCGTTGAGCCGCTTCTCGAGTCGCACGAGGACCGCGGTCCGGCGGCGATGCGCCGGGCGCGCCATCAGGGCGTCGAGAGCCCACGCGCAGGTCGCGAACGCCTCCTCCGGTCGTCCCGCTTCCTCGAGGACGCGGGCGCGCCGCTCGAGCCAGAGCTCCGGCGCGGGGTGGGTCGCGACGAGCCGATCTATGCGAGCGACGGCATCCTCCGCGCACCCGCGGCGCTCCTCGAGCTCGACCGCGTACGCCTGGAGCGCCACCAGGGGACCGAGGGCCGCGATCCCCTCGTCGAGCCCCCGCAGCGCCTCGTCGAGGCGCTCCTCGCCATCCTCGGCGAGGGTCCGGGCTCGCTCGAGGTAGCAGTCGGGCTCGGGGCGCCCGGTCTCGAGGAAGCATTCGATGGCGCGCGTGTACTCGGCGACCGCGTCGCGCGTCCGGCGGGCATCACGAAGCGCACGGGCGAGGAGGAGCCGCGCCTTGCCGTGGCCGGGATGGCGTTCGATGAAGCGCCCGAGCGGCTCGAGCGCCTGCCGCGGCTCGCCGGCGTCGAGCAGCACGTTGCCGAGGCAGAGGTCGACCGCGGCGAGGCCGGGGTCGAGCCGTCGCGCCGTGTCGAGATCGCGCACGGCCGCGGGCCAGTCGCGGTGGAGCCGATGGAGATCGCCGCGGCGGAGATGGAGCCCGGCGTTCTCCGGGTCGGCGGCGATCTCGCGATCGAGCCTCGCGAGCTGCGCATCGACGCCGAGGTGCGCGTGCGCCGCGACCGAGAACGCGAGCATCGCGAGGACAAGCGCCGTGGCGAGCGTCGCGCCGCAGTTTTTCATCACACCCCGGCCAGCGATCCGGTATCGTCTGCAGAAGATGTCGAGGAGGATACCATGCCAACGCCAGGACCATCGCGTAGTTTCGCGGCGCTCGTGCTCGGACTCCTTCCGTGCCTGTGCGCCCTTCCGAACGACGATCCGCGCCACCGGGGGCACGTCGATTTCTCGGTGCGCTCCGTGCGCGACGGGCGGTGGACCGACCCGTCGACGTGGACGCCGCGGCGCGTCCCGCGAGCCGGGGATCGCGTGCTCGTCGGCCGCGGCACGCGAGTCGTCTACGACGCGAGCAGCGCTGACGTCATCCGGCTGATCCAGGTCGCCGGCACGCTGCGGTTCGCCGACGATCGCGACACGCTCCTCGAGGTCGCGGTGCTCAAGGTCCAGGACAGCGCCACGTGCTCCGAGAGCGGCTTCGCGTGCGATTTCGAGGGGACGAGCGCCGACGGCGAGCCGGGGACCCCGCGGCCCGGCGCGCTTCCCGCGCTGCTCGTCGGCACTCCCGAGCGTCCGATCCCGGCGTCGCACACGGCGCGCATCCGGCTGCGCCACCTCGAGGGGCTGAGTGAGGACGACGCGCCGGCGCTCGTTTGCTGCTCGGCGCGTATGGAGCTGCACGGGGCGCCGCTCGGGCGCACGTGGGTGAAGCTCGGCCGCGACGCGAGGCCCGGCGACAGGTCGGTGACGCTCTCGGAGCCGGTCACCGGCTGGCGCGCCGGCGACGAGGTCATCGTCACGGGATCGGAGCACAGGGGGCAGAGGACCTTTCGCCGGGGCGGCGGCGAGACCGAGCGCCGGACGATCCGTCGCATCGACGGAGTCACGGTCGAGCTCGACGAGCCGCTCGAGCGGGTCCACTTCGGCTCGGGGGACTTCCGCAGCGAGGTCGCCAACCTCTCGCGTAACGTCATCATCGAGAGCGCCGAGCCGGACGGCGTGCGGGGCCACACGCTCTACCACCGATTCAGCCGCGGCAGCATCGGTCACGTGCGCTTCGCGCATCTCGGCAAGGAGGGCGTCCTCGGGCGTTACCCGATCCACTTCCACATCGTCGGCGACACGATGCGCGGCAGCAGCGTGATCGGCGCGGCGATCGTCGACTCGCACAACCGCTGGATCACCATTCACGGCACGCGTTACCTCGTCGTCCGCGACTGCGTCGGCTACCGCAGCGTCGGCCACGGGTACTTCCTCGAGGACGGCACGGAGATCTACAACCTGCTCGACCGCAACCTCGGCGTGCACGCGTTCGGCGGGCGGCGTCTGCGCGACCAGGCGCTCCCCTTCGATCCGAACGACGGGGCCGCGTTCTGGTGGGCGAACGGACGCAACACGCTGGTCCGCAACGTGTCGTGTGAGAACGACGAGTACGGCTTCCGCTACGACAGCCAGCGAACGAGCCGCTTCGACAGCCGCATGCCGATCGTCATGCCGGACGGCAGCCGGGAGCGCGTCGACATCCGCACCATCCCGATCTCGCGCTTCGAGGAGAACGAGGCGCACACGGAGGGGCTCTACGGCATGGTCTTCGCCGGCAACAACCAGCTCGGCGGTCCGCTCGGCGAGCGCCTCGACCGCGTCGACCGCACCGGGCCGGACTCGCGGCACCCGCACGTCCTCAGGAAGCTGCGGATCTGGCAGGTGCACTACGGGCTGCGGCCGCAGATCCCGTCGATGCTGATCGAGAACGTGTCGATCTCGAACGCTGCATACGGCATCTACCGGCCGGCGTTCGAGAACCACGTCTACCGCGACATCCGCATCGCGCGCACGAGCGCCGAGCCCTTCAACCGCGGCATGGACGACGCGAGCACGCAGTTCGGGACCATCACCGTCGACGGTCTCGTCTTCGACAGCTTCTACGACCGCGGGCTGCCGTTGATCCAGATGAGCGACAACAACCCCACCGGCCGCGCCGAGAGCCATTTCCGGCGCGTGACGGTCGCGGGTCGCGACGGGCGTGGACGGCGTGCGCTCGTCGGGCGCGGCGGCGGCGCTCGGGTCGATCCCGTGACGCGGTCGAGCGTCCCGGTCTACCTGCACGACTTTCACGGCGCGGGACGCCACGTCCGTGTCATCACCGAGCGCGACCGCGATCACCTCGAGAAGGATGAGGCCGCGACCTACCGGCGCGAGGCCCCGCTCACCGGCGAGGACGCCGTGGCGACGGAGGTCCGCGACGTGCCGTTCCCGCGTCTCCTCGACTCCGTCGACGAGCTGCCGCCGGCGACCGTGATCACCTCGGCGCGTCGCGAGGGAGGCCGCATCGTGCTCGAGGGCGTGGCGCACGACGACGGCGAGATCGCGTCGGTGACGGTCAACGGCGAGACGGCCGAGGTCGTGTCGGTGAACGCCGGCGTCGTCGACTGGCGAATCGACATCGCGGCGCCCCCGGACGGTCGCGTCACGGCCGGCGCGGTGGACGACGCCGGCAACCGCGAGCTCACGCCGCACGAACTCGTCGTGCCCGGAAGCGAGCGACCCACGGCGCGCTTCTAATTCAGGGTCCGATGAACCTCCGTCGACTGCATCCCCGCGAGTGGCTCCCGCGCCTGCGCGAGAGGCTCTTCGAGCCGGTCGACATCGCCTCGATCGCGGTCTTCCGCATGATGTACGGCGCCGTGCTGTTCTGGGAGGTCTGGCGCTTCTTCGAGAACGGCTGGATTCGCAGCTACTATATCTCGCCCGATTTCCACTTCAAGTACTACGGCTTCGAGTGGGTGCACCCGTGGCCGGGCGACTGGATGTACGTCCACTTCGTGGTCGTCGGGATTCTCGCCCTCTGCGTGATGACGGGTCTGCTGTACCGCGTCACGTCCGTGCTCTTTTTTCTGGGATTCACGTACTGGTTCCTGCTCGACGAGACGCGCTATCTCAATCACCTCTATCTCACGGCGCTGCTCGCGTTTCTCCTCGCCGTGATCCCGGCGCACCGGGCGCGGTCGTTCGATGCGTGGCTGCGACCGCGCATCCGGTCCTCGACGATCCCGGCGTGGTACCTGTGGCTCCTCCGCTTCCAGGTGGGCATCGTCTACTTCTACGCCGGCGTGGCGAAGATCAACTGGGACTGGCTGCAGGGTGAGCCGATACGTCGCTGGCTCGCGCGGCGGTCCGACTACCCGCTGATCGGCTCCTGGCTCGAGACCGAGTCCGCGGTCGTCTTCTTCGGATACGGCGGTCTGCTCTTCGACCTGCTCGTGGTGCCGTTCCTGATCTGGAGAAAGTCGCGGCCCTGGGCGTTCGCGAGCGTGGTCCTCTTCCACACGCTGAACAACTGGCTCTTCGGAATCGGCATCTTTCCGGTGCTGATGCTGGCGGCGACGCTGCTCTTCTTCGAGCCCGACTGGCCGCGACGCCTCGTCTTCTTCTTCGCGCCGCGTGGCGCGGACGGATCGACGCCTCCCGCCGCGCCGGCGACCGGACGCGTCCAGACGCTGACGCTGGCCTTCCTGGGGGTCTGGGCCGCCGTGCAGGTGTTCATGCCGCTGCGGCACTTCCTCTATCCCGGCTCGGTCCACTGGACCGAGGAGGGCCACCGCTTCGCCTGGCACATGAAGCTGCGCGAGAAACGAGCCACGGCGACATTCATCGCGAGGGATCCGACGACCGGCAGGACGTGGCGAATCAACCCGCGCCGCTACCTGACCTCGAGACAGTCCGACCGCGTCGGCAGGTGGCCGGACATGTGCCTCCAGTTCGCCCACTTCCTCGCCCGCGAGCTGGGCAGGGACGGCCAGGCCGATATCGAGGTCCGCGTCGAGTGCAAGGCCTCACTCAACGGCCGCCCGTACCAGCGCTTCATCGACCCGACGGTCGACCTCGCGAAGGAACGACGCAGCCTGGCGCACGCGGAGTGGATCATCCCGCTGACGACGCCGCTGGGGGAGTGAGATTGCTCGGACTTTCTTTGCGCCGACTTCGGGCAGGGAGAGTCGACTTCGGGGGTCGTGCTGTCAGACGATTCATGAGGAAGGCAGGAAACTCAGGAAGGCAGGAAACGGAAGAACTGATAGTCAGACTCGTTTCCTGCCTTCCTCTTCTTCCTGCCTTCCTTATAGATGCGTCGCAGAGTTTCGCTGGCGGTGTCGAGCAGCCCTGGGGACGGGGCGGACCCCGGGGACCATGGTCACGGGCCGACGAACTCCGCCGCGATGCGGTAGCCCGTTCTCACTGACAACAACGTCACGACGATGAACGCCACCCATGTCAGCGCGAGCATCCACCGTGGCACGGCTCGCGCCGCGCGCAGGTCGGGGCGTGTTGCGAGCCAGAGCATGCAGCCGGCGAGCAGCGGGTTACCGAGGACCGTGATCGCCTGGGCGAAGACGATGAGGTCGCCGGTCCCGAGGTTGGCCGTCCGGGCCGCGATCGCGACCGCCATGCCGAAGACCAGCGCGACCACCGTGAACACCTTCGGCCAGCGGCCATCGATCGAGCCGCCCTTGCCGATTCCATCGGAGAGCACCGTGCCGCCGATCATCGCGTTGACGAGGAAGGAGCTCGCCGCGCCGCCGAAGATCCCGAGACAGAAGAGCGCCGTCGCGAGGACGCCGAAGAGCGGTCGCAGCTGCAGGGCGACGTCCGCCGCGCTGCCGAGCGCCGTGACGTCCGGATTGCCGTGGAGGACGCTCGCCGCGGTGATCATGATCATCAGCGACATCAGGCCGAGCGTGCTGATGCCGGCGACCGAGTCGACCAGTCCCTGGTCGAGGTGCTCACGCGTCCACCCCTTCTGCCGCACCAGGTACGACTGATAGAAGGCGCCGCCGATCGAGAGCGTCGTGCCGATGAGGCCCTGGAGCGGCCACAGGTGGTCGATCACCGCGACGCCGCCGTCGGGGTTTTCGACGACGCGAGGCAGCAGCGTCTCGGCCGCTTCGCCCGGAAGGCGGGGCAGCAGGCCGGAGAGGATGCCGATCACCGACGGTCGCGCGAAGAGCAGGTTGGCGGCGAACCCGATTATCATGACGCCCACGAGGACCTTCATCAGACGCTCGACCGGCCTGTAGAGCTGGCGGAAGCCGAGGAGCACACCGATGACGACGCCGTTCATCGCCAGCAACAGCCCGGCGGCGAGCCAGCCGGACTGCAGGCGGCCGCCGGGAAGCAGCGGCTCGATCGCGTAGAGGATGCCGAGGTTGTTGCCGAACTGGAAACAGGTCGCCACCAGGAAGAGCGAGACCCCGGCGAGGACCGCGAGCGGTCGTCCGGCTCGCCGCGCCAGCTCCTCGCAGAGCGTGCCGTCGAGGAAGACGCCGAGCCGCGTTGACAGCGCCGTCGCCGCGATCAGCAGCAGGATCGCGCCGGCGAGCACCCACACCATGTCGTACCCGAACTGCCACCCGACGCGCGAGTTCGTGACGATGCTCCCGGGTCCGAGAACGACCGACGCGACGATGATCGCGGGGCCGATCGAGCCGAGGGAGAACCTGCGCCGAGGGCGTTCGTCCATGGGCGGGTCATTCTCGGCGGGGGAATGCGGGGAGTCAATCGCTGGGCGAGGCGCGGTGGTCTGACTCTGCGGTTGCTTCGATGGAGATCGGGGAGATACTGAGGGTACCGACTCCGATACCGATTCAGATGTCCGAGACCGATTCCGACTCCGATTCCGACTCCGATTCCGACTCCGATACCGATTCCGATTCCGATGACCGATTCCGATGACCGATTCCGATGTCCGATACCGAGTCCGGATGGTGAGTACCCCATGAGACGACCACGACCCTCGCCGACGGCGATCGCCAGAGTGCCTCTGATGTGTGCCACGCTCTGTGGCTTTCTCTTCCTGACGGCCGTTCGACCGCCGGATGCGTCCGGTGGATCGCCGGTGGCGGCGCGAAACGGCGACATCGATGGCGATGGCGCCATCGACGTCACCGATGCCGTCCGACTGCTCCGGTGGCTCTTCCGCGACGGTCCGGCGCCCGCGTCGATCGACTGCCCTGTCGGGGCGGCGTGCCTGCCGCCGAGCGGCCAGACCGAGTGCTACGACGACGCCGGAGAGCCGGTCCCGTGCGCCGACACGCGGTTCCCGGGTCAAGACGCGACGTCGATCGTCGACTGTCTGCCGCCGGGGGAGGCGCGCTTCCAGACCGTCGGCGGCGGCACGGTCATCGACCGATCGACGGGGCTGATGTGGCAGCGATCCGTCCATCTCGATCGCGGGCTCGTCTGGCAGGACGCGCTCCTCTACGGCGACGAAATCATCCTCGCCGCCGACGGCACCTGGACGCTGGATCCGACCGAGGCCGAGGCGCACGGCGGCGTCCTCCACGACGACTGGCGCCTCCCGGACGTGCGCGAGCTCGGCAGCCTCATCGACTTCGGCCGCTCGAATCCGGCCGTCGATCCCGCCTTCGCGATCAATCCCGAGGCGTTCTGGACATCGACCACCTTCGACGCGAGACGCGACGAGGGCTGGTGCATCAACCTCTTCGATGGCAAGACGGAGCCGATCTTCAAGGGGGCGGGGTTGAGGGTGCTGGTGGTTCGGGATGTGGGGGAGTGAGCGGGTTGGCGAGGATCGAGACCGGTGACCGATGACCGATGCCGAGTCCGATACCGATACCGATACCGATGACCGATACCGATGACCGATTCCGACTCCGATTCCGATACCGATGTCCGATACCGATGGCCGATGTCCGAGACCGATGTGGACGCTCGGGGCGCCATGCATCGCTGCTCTCGTCGTGAGCTGTGCGCTCGGCCGGGGCGTCGCGCTTCGCGATCTCGACGGCCGACCCGCGGTGTCGCTCGAGTGGCCGATCGTGACCCTCGTCGTGCCGTATCCGAGAATGGAGGGCGCCCGGTGGGTGCGAGTGGTCGGTCGGCGCGCGAACCATGACCTGATTGTTCGAGGCGTGTATACGCTCCAGGAAACCTCCTGGTCGACACGGATCGACCTCCGAGAGCACGGCTTCGACGAGGCGGACGTCGGATCGATCGCAGTCTTCTGGAGGGACCCGGACGGGCGTCTGGTGGAGATCGAGGCCGCCGCCTTACGCCGGTGAGGCATCGCCTCGGTGTCGGCCTCGGAGCCGGAATCGGAATCGGAGTCGGCGTCGGAATCGGACTCGGACTCCGGCCTCGGTATCGAACGTGGAAAACCCCGTGCGCAAAAAACCCCCCCGCCACAAACCCCCCCGCAAAAAACACCGCCTCCGCTCCACCCTGCTCACTCTTCTGACGCTCACCTCGCTCTATCTCATCACCGCCTGGTTCGGCGGGTGCGCCGCTCCCGTTGCCGGGTTGTGGCCGCCGCCCGCGGATGCGCCGGCGGATGCGATCACGCACCGGATCGTCGTGTCGGTCGACAGCTGGCACAGCGTCATCGGGCTCTTCCCGCTCGACGATCCCGGGGGGGTGGACATGTCGCGGCTCGAGGAGTGGAGCTACGCGGACAGGAGGTACTACCTGGACGGCGACACCGGCTGCTCGGGCACCATGAACGCGATGTTCTGGCCGAGTGACGGGATCGTCCAGGTGGCGCGGCTCGGCGCTCCCTGGAGCGAGCGGACGCCGCAGCCGCCGGCGCGGCTCTGGTCGTTCGAGCTCACCGTCGAGGGGCGGCAGGCGATCGAGGCCCACCTCCACGCCGAGCGCAGCTCCACAGAGCCGATCCGGGTCGGCCGCTCGACCTGGTACCCGGCCACCCACGACTACCACGCCTTCCACCAGTGCCACCACTGGACGGCGCGGGCCCTGCGCTCGGCCGGGCTGCCGGTCTGGTCGTTTTACGCCCCGTTCAAGTGGACGCTCGAGGCCCAGCTCGATCGCGCCCTGACGTTCGTCGCCGAGTGACTCGCGCCGAAAGCGGACAGGCCGCCGCGAATCGCGGCTGACCGACCACAAAGCCGGGGCCTACCACTGCCTCACCGGGCGCCGTGCGGACGAGGGCGGCGAGCTGATTTGGCCGGAGACCGAGATCCGCGACCACCTCGACCGTCCGCACCCCATCGCGGTGGGCGACCCGATCACGGAGATCTTCGCGTAGCCGATCTCCGCCGCCTTCGTCCCCGTTGCCGATCTCGAAGTTTTGCGAACGGGAGGGTCCTCGAGTTTCGATGTCGACCCCTTCTCTTGTTATCATCGTCCTGTCCACCGAGGAAGACGCCCGGCATAGGCGAGAGAAAGGAAGCGGCGATGGCGAACGATGCGCGGATCACCGGTGTCACCAGGGAGCTCGTCATGGACCTCGTCGGGGCGCGTCGCCCGCCGTGCGTCTCGCTTTTCATGCCGGTCGAGAAAAAGAATCCCGACCGCCGCCGCAATCCGCTCGTCTACCGCCAGCTCCTGAAGGAGGTCGACGAGTCGCTCGCCAGCCGCTACCCCGACAGCCGCAAGGAGCTGATGGGACGCCTCGACGGACTGGCCGACGACGACCTCTGGCGCGAGCGCCGCAACGGCTTCGCGGTGTTCGCGTCGAGTGACCGGCTGAGCTGCCACGACCTGCCGGGAGTCGACGCCCCGCTCGCCGTCGTTGGCGCGTCGTTCCACACCCGTCCGCTTCTCCGGCACCTCGGGGTGAGCCGCAACTACTTCGTCGTCGCCATCACGCAGCGCTTCGTGGCGCTCTTCGAGGGCGATCGCGAGACGATCCGCCGCGTCGACGAGGTGAAGCTCCCCTCGACCATCGCCGAGGTCGTTCCGGCGGCGGACCTCGATCGCTCCAACGTGCACTACCATCGCGGGCGCTCGCAGGACTCATCGCCGATCTACCATTCGCCGGGCGAGGAGAAGGCGCAGCCGGAGGCCGAGCTCGAGAAGTTCTTCCACGCCATCGACGAGCGGGTCTTCGCGTTCCTGAACAGGCAGGGCAGGCGCGATCCCGTGTTCCTGGCGACGCGCGCGCGGTACGCGCCGATCTACCGGCGGGTGACGCGAGTCGGCTCTCTCCACCGGGAGACCATCGTCTGCGACGCCGAGGCCACTCCCGAGTCCGAGATCGGCCGCCGCGCCTGGGAGCTCACCCAGACGGGCTGGAGCAACCACTGCAACGCGTGCCTCGAGCGCTTCGACGAGGCGCGGTCGAAGGGTCGCGGCACGTCGGTCCTCGCCGAGGCCGCGCGAGCCGCCGCCGGAGGACGGGTCGAGCTGCTCCTCGTCGACGAGACGCGCCAGGTCTGGGGAGAGCTCGATCCGGCCAGCGGCGAGGTGTCGCGCGTGTCGAACGACGGCCACCGCGACCCCGGCGGCGAGGACCTCCTCGACGACCTCGCGGGGCTCGTCGTCGCTCGCGGAGGCGAGGTGATCTACGTGCACCCGGACCGCCATCGGGTGCCGGGAGAGAGCGGGGTGGCGGCGATTTTTCGGTACTGAGGGGCCCCGTTCCGTACCCGTGCCCGTACCCGTTCCCGTTCCCGTTCCCGTTCCCGTTCCCGTGCCCGTGCCCGTGCCCGTGCCCGTGCCCGAAAGACCGCCGGCGTCGTGCTCGTGGTCGCCGTCGGGGCCGGGTTGGCGGAGACCGAGACCGAGTCCGAGTCCGAGATCAGAGGTCCGAGATCCGAGGGCCGAGA
>JBFFXF010000250.1:0-11354 GCA_041569895.1 Planctomycetota bacterium
CTGAAACGTCGCCGGGCCGAGCGGGTTGGTCTGAAAGGTCGCCTGAACG
The DNA here is from genome assembly GCA_041569895.1 of Planctomycetota bacterium. Lineage (GTDB taxonomy): Bacteria > Planctomycetota > UBA8108 > UBA8108 > JACQVS01 > JBFFXF01. Next base: position 50 of record JBFFXF010000250.1, read on the forward strand.
AAGTTGTTGCCCGCCCGCGGGCCGAGCACGAAGTCCACCTCGGCGTGTCCGGTCTCGGATGTGGTGACGATCACCGCGTCCTCGCCGTTGACCTTGCCGCCGCCGCGCGTGACCGAGAACGTCACGGGGACGCCGGCGACGCCGTTGCAGGAGTCGCTGACCCAGACGCGGAGCGGCGCCGGCGCGGGCCCGCCCGCCTCGCCGCGCTGATTGTTGCCGCTGCCGATGTTGATCTGATCGGCGGGAGCCGGATCGGCCGATTCGCAGAAGAAGATGGTGTTGGCGACGTCTTCCCCGGTCACCGCGACCCGGTTGTTGGCGCAGCCCGCATCGGTTCCGAGGCGCAGAAAGGCGCTCGCCGTTCCGTCCGCGCCGGTGCGCACGGTCAGGCGGCGCGCCGGATCGCTGCCGTCGGCGCTCGCCGAGAGCGCGCCGTCGCTGAGCGCGACGCGAAAGGTCACGGCGCGATCCGCGATCGGCTCGCCGCTCGTGGAGTCGATGACGCGCGCCACCAGCGGCTCGGGGAGCAGGCCGAGCACCGGAGCGCTCTGGCTGTTTCCCGAGACGATCTGGAGCCGTCCGCCCTCGGGACATTCGTTGATGACCGTCACCGATTTCGTCGCCGTGTTGCCGACGAGGTCGGTGGCGACGACCGTGAAGGTGTTGGCGCCATCGACGAGAGGCACCGCCGCGCGCTCGAACGTGCCGTTCGTGCCGATGCCGATGTCGACGTTGGCGCGAACGCCCTCGACGGTGACCTCGAGCCCCATGAAGCCGCTCAGCCGATCGCTGACGCGGCCGGCGATGACCGTGGCGTCGTCACAGAGCGTCGCGCCGCCGGCTGGGAAGTCGATGAAGAGAAGCGGTGGCGTCGAGTCCTGGATGACCTTGGCGGGAGTCGCCGCGCTGCGCAGGTCCTCGGCGATCGCCGTGACGAAGAGCCGGTTCTGGCGGTTGCGCAGGAGCTCGACGACGACCTCGTACGCGCCGTCCACGACGTCGGCGGTCACCACGGACACGCCGCCGGAGATCTCGACCGTCTCGGCCTCCTCGGCGGTCCCTGAAACGGTCACAAAGGACTCGCCGGTGACTCTCGGCAGGCGCGTCACGGTCGGCGGTGGTGGAGGGACCTCCTCGGGAGGCAGCGGCGGACACGGTGTGAACGCGACGCAGTCGAGGGTGTCGGGCGTCGGATCCTCGCCGCAGTGCGTCACGTCGAAGTTCGACTCGCCGCTTCCGGGAAGCGGCGGCGCCGGACCGCCCGCGAAGAGAAAGTTGAGAATGAACGATGGATCGCTGATGTCGAGCGATCCATCGTCGTTCGCGTCACTCGCGTCGCGACACGATAAATCCTCGCCGCCAAGAAACAGAAAGTTCAACAGGAAGATCGCATCGCTGATGTCGATCGCGCCGCTCGCGTTCACGTCCGCTCGAACGAAGCGAGCTTCCTGCGCCCGGACGGGCCCGACGGAGCAGAGAATCACCGCGGTCAGGACGGAGAACCAGCGCGTCGCGCCCATGACAATCCCCCCGTGAAAACTGGAACATACCCCGTGAGAGAGAACCTCGACCCACCGTAAACTCGACCCGGTGAGGCCGCCGTCGCGCGGGATCGACGACCTCGATGGCTCACCTTACTGAAGAGTGCGCGACACCTCAAGGAGTTTTGCGCGTACTCGACAAATCGCGCCGATGCGCGTGAGCGATCATCGCATCGTGCGCGTTCGCGATCACCGAGTCCGGGCGACGCCCATGCCGTCGAGCACGGCAAGCGCCTCCTCACGGGCGCGCGGGTCGTCAGTCCTGGCGACGAAACGGCGCACCGCGTCGGCCACGTCACGGGCCGCGGGGCCCATGTCGCGGAGGATGCGGAGGGCGTGATGGGTCTCGAGGCGGGTGAGGGGGGAATCGCTGTGGATCCGATCCTGAACCCACGCGATGCCGGTCGGAGGCGTTTCGAGCGCGTCGGCGAGGACACCGGCCTCGACGTCGCCGGTGATGCGCCAGATCGCCTCCGCGGCGAAGAGGCGCAGCGTCCGATCGGGCGACGAGAGCGCCTCCCTCAACTCGCCGAGCGCCTCGCGAGCGTCCTTGCCGATGCCTCCGAGAGCGCGCGCCGCGACGCGCTTCGCCGGCTGGAACTCCCAGGACTGTCCCTCCAGCGGCGCGGACAGCACGCCGCGAAGAGGATCGATCACGCCGACGTCATGCCCCGCGTCAACAAGAATCGCCGCGGCGTACGCGCGAACCAGATCGTCCCGGCTCGAGAGGAGAGGCCTGAACGCCGGGACACGCCCGGCCGGAAGACCCGCGACGAGAAAGGCGGGCAGTATCGAGCGCTTGACGTCGTCGAAGCGCTCGGCCGAGTCCCGCATCGACCCGATCCAGTCCCAGACAATCCGATCGTCCGGGGCGAGGAGCGCGAGCGTGCCCGCGAGTCGTGGCTCGCTCTCGATGCCGTCAGTCCCTCGCAGGTCCTCGGCGAGCCACCGAAACCGCGCGACGCGGTCGGAGAACGTGCCCTCGGACCGATCGCTCGCGAAGGCCAGCGCGTTGAGGCATCTCGCCACACTGTCCAGCGGAAGCCGGTGTCGCCTCGCCCTGATCGAGCTCGAGATCGTCTCGACGACCTCGGGAGTGCCGTGGAGCAGGCTGACCAGGAACAGCGATTTCGTGAGGTCGTTCGAGGCCGATTGGAGCGTGGCCGGGTCTCGCGGGAATCGGCCGATCGAGCGTGACCGCCCCTTCCGCGTGCAGCTCAGGTCCACGAGCTCGCTGGCCGCCGCCGGGATCCGCGTTGCGAGCTCAGCGAGGATGCGCCCCGCGAGATCGTTGCCCTCCTCGACCGCCGCGCGGAGGACCGGGACGGCATCGACGAGATCGGCCGCCCGTTGCCCGAGCAGGAACGTGGAATGTCGAGACGACGTGCGGAATCGCGGCAGCTCGCTGTCCTCGCTCCGTGACGCTTTCAGCACCGCCTCGATGGCGCCGGGCCCGTCCTCCCCGAGGAGCAGGAGCGACCAGCGGGCATGGGCACGGACCGCGATGTCCGTGCTCACGGCCGCACTGCGCAGGGCGGCGATCGTGCTCGGTGTCGGCTCGCCCAGTCCGGAGGCGGCCCGCGCTGCGGCGATGACCGTCGCCCGATCGGACGACCCGAGCGCCGCCTCGAGCGCCGGGCGCGCCGCCTCACCGATGCGCCCCAGTGCCCATGCGGCGATCCAGTTCGGACTGCCGTCGAACTCGGGGTTCCGCCAATGCAGCGAGTCCGCGCCGCGCCCCAGCACGCGCGCGAGCGCCGGGGCCGCCTTCCCGGCCTCGGGGGTCACCGGAGCGAGGATGCCGAGGGCGTACGCGGCAGACAGTGACAGATGGGGGCTCTCATCATCGAGAAGCCCGATCAGCAGTCCCACGAAACCGTCCGGCGGATCTTCGAGCACGGCCATCAGCGGCAGCAACTCCGCCCGGGCGTCGTGCGCCCGGAGCCGCGGCGCCTCGAGACCGAGCAGATCGGTGAACCAGAAGGGCAACTTCGCGTCGTGAAGCCCCTGCCAGTCGCCCTCGCGGAGCTCGGCGAGCACGGTGGGGAGCGCGTCGCGCGCGGGCTCGCCGAGCTCGAGGAGGGCCCTTGCCGCCTCGGCGCGCACCGGGTCCCGCGCCCCGAGCGACACGAGGAGCGCGCGAACCGAATGCGTCGCCGCTTCCGGGAAGCGCGAGAGCCCCTGCGCTGCCTGAGCCGCGACGAGCGGGCTCGCGTCATCGAGGGCCTCGACCAGCGCCGGCACGGCGTCGGCCACGCCGTGCATGCGACCGAGCGACCAGACCGCCGCCTGGCGCACGTCCTCCTCACGATCGTCCGCGCATCCGAGGAGCGGCGGCACCGCCGAACGCTTTCCGGGAAAGTGGACGCCAATCAGGATCGCGACGTGTCTGCGCGTCGTCACGTCGTCGATCGACAGCGCGTCGGCGAGGATCGGGATCAGCTCGTCGTACCGCCACTCCTCCCACGACAGGAGCGTCGCCGCGGCGAGCCGGACTTTCGGGCGTTCGCTGCGCAGGGCGTCACCGAAGCCCGGGAGCGCCCACCGCGGGTCGATCCCGGGGTCATGGGCAATGCGCGTCGCCCAGTCCTTCGTGAACTCCGCTGGATCGTCGGGGTAGTGCTCCAGCCACGTCGCCACGATGCGCCGCACGCCGCGGCGGCTGCCCATGTCGAGCAAGCGCTCGGCCGTCGGCTCCCAGTGGTCGCCCGGCTCGTCGAGCTTGCGGATCAGCCAGTGCTCGACCACCAGCGGGTGGACCACGAGGGCGATCGTCGCCACCGCGACGACCACCGCGACGACCGACGACAGGACGATGACTCGCTTTCTGCGTCGCACGAGCGGCGCTCCTCCTCGCCGGGTGAGGCCCGTTGATATGATGGCCGACGCCGGCCCCCCGGAAAAGACCAGAGCAGGCTGACCACGACACCAACCCCTGGTGCGAGGACCGGAGGCCAGAGATCTGCAGAAGTGTTTTTTTTCAGGTCGTGCGAGAAAGTTCCCCCTTCTGCGGTGAGCTCCCGGCGGCGCCCACGCGAGGCTGCACGATGGAACGTCTTTTGCAAAACCGCTCGTGAGTGCGCAGGAGCGCGCCAGGACGTTTCTTGCGGGGAGCGACGGATGCTTCGCGTCAGGGAATCACCACAACGGAAGAAGAAGGACCTCCTGGCCGCGACGCGGCCGTTCGCGAGCGAGGACGTCGCGAGGAGCTGGTGGAGCGTTGGCTCGACGCTGTGCATTCTCGCCGCGGTCTTCGTGCTCGCCGCCATCCTCCCGTGGTGGCCGGTGCGTCTGATCGTGTCGTTCGTGGGCGGTCTGCTGCTCGTCCGGACGTTCATCCTGTATCACGACTTCATGCACGGCTCCCTCCTGCGTCGCTCGCGGCTCGCGCGGTGGCTCTTCTACCCGTGCGGCCTCGTCATGCTGACGCCGCCGCGGTACTGGCGTTACAGCCACAACTTTCACCATTCCCACGTCGGCAAGCCGATACCGCCGGGCCATGGCTCGGTGCCCCTTGTGACCTGGGACGTCGGGTCGTTTCCGCTGATGACGACCGAGCAGTGGCGGAACGCCACGACCATGCAGCGTGTGCGGTACCGCATCAACCGTCATCCCCTCACCCTCCTGTTCGCCTACTTCACGGTGTTCATGTTCAGTCTGTGCATAGCTCCGCTGGTGTCGAATCCGCGAAAGTACTGGGACGGGGCGCTGTCACTCGTCGTCCATGGAGGCATCGTCGCCGGGCTCTGGATCGTCGCGGGATTCCCCGTGCTCTTCTTCTCCTTCCTGCTGCCGCTGGCCATCGCCACCGCCGTCGGCGCGTACCTCTTCTATGCGCAGCACAACTACGAGGGAATGCTCGTCTTGCCGAGATCCGAATGGACCTACTACCGCGGCGCGACGGAGTCTTCGAGCTACATGAAGCTCGGTCCGATCATGCACTGGTTCACGGGGAACATCGGATACCACCATGTTCACCACATGAACCCGCTGATCCCGTTCTACCGGCTCCCGGAGGCCATGGCCGCGGTACCGGAGCTGCAGAGTCCGCAGGTGACGTCGCTGCATCCCCGAGACATCCTGGCCTGCCTGCGACTCAACCTCTGGGACCCGCAGACAAAGAGGCTCGTGGGCTACCATGCGGCGAGCACCTGACGAGCTCTCCGAGGTCATGATTACCGTGAACGGACGCCCTCCTCTCTGACGCAGTGGAGCGTGTCTCCGGTGCGGATCAGCAGGCTGCCGGGGACGGCGGCGACGCCGTACACCGTGCGGCCACCGAAACGGTCCCGCTGGCGGCCGGCGCCATCGGCGCGCTGCTCCTCAGGATCCCACAGCCTGTTCTCGGCGATCTTCCTGAGCTCGGGGCCCGACGCGAGCACGGTGGTCGTTCCCCTGCGGCCGAAGAAGTAGATGCGGTCGCCGACACCGAGCGGCGTCGCCCAGCAGGACTCCGCGATGCGGCCGGAGTACTTCTGCTCCCCGGTCATGGCGTCGAAACAGAACACGACACCGGCGCGGTTCACCCAGTACGCGTGTCCAGCGTGGACCACCGGCGACGCGAACGACGCGAGCGCCCTCTCGGCCGTCCACAGTGTCGTCGCGCGAAACTCGCCCTCCTGCTCCGTGACCCTGATCGCGACGTTCGACCTCGGCGCGACCTCGGCGAACTGCCCGCGCTCGCCCGCGGAGGCGCCGACGAGGAACAGACCATCCCCGTACGGAATCGGCGTCGTCACGGTGTTGCCGCCGATGTCATCGCGCGACCAGAGGAGTTTCCCCGTCGCCGGATCGTACCCATCGACGGAGCCGCTCGAGCTGACGACGATCTGAGGTTCACCACCGACGGTGACCACCGCCGGAGAGCTCCACGACATGCGGCTCGCGCGGTCGGTCTTCCACAGGGTCTTGCCGCTCTCCTTGGCCACCGCCAGCAGGTACGACGGGCCCTCGTGGTCGACGAGAACGTGGATCGCCGAGCGCGTCTGCGCGAGCGAGCCGCCGAGCCCGAACCGGTTCTTGAACTCTCCGATCTCACTCGACAGCGACCGCTTCCAGCGCACGTCGCCGTCGTGTTCGAGGGCGAGCAGGTCGCCGCTCTCGAAGAAGACGTACAAGCTGCTGGCGTCGACGACCGGAGTCGGCGCCGCCCGGCTGACGTAGTTCGTCGACTCGACCCTGGTCGAGCTCTCGAGCGAGTGCTTCCAGATCTGCTTGCCATTCGCCATGTCGAGCGCGACGACATGGCAGGTCTCCTTCAGCGGTCCCTCGACCGACGTCACCCAGACGCGATCGCCGCGAATCACCGGGCTCGACTGGCCGTAGCCGGGCAGCGTTGCCTTCCACGCGATGTTTCTGTCGGGCGCCCACTCGAGCGCGATCGATTCCGGTGGAATCGCGTTCGCGCCGGCGCCGAGGAAACCGGGCCAGGCCTTCACGTCGTCGTCGAGAAGGAGTGACAGCATGCAGAGGAGCGTCAACGACATCTGGTTCTCTCCGTACGGGTGGTTTCGATGGTGTCCGTGTCCGGATCATACCCGGCGTCCAGGTTTCCGCATACTGCTCCCCGGCAAAGACCGAAGCGCGCCGGAAACGTGACATCCGGAGCTCGACGCGCGAGAATGGGCGGCGATGCCGACGCACGCACGAGGAGACCGACCGGCACTGCTCAGCTCGCGGCGATGCCCCGTGTTCGCCGCCCTGGTAGTGGGCCTCCTCGCTGTTTTGCTCCTCGACGGCGCTCACGCCGGTGAAGACGAAGCGCGCCGTCCCGGACGCTTCGCCATCATCTTCAACATGGGCTACGCGGCGGATGCGCTGCCGCGGGATCCGAAGTCGTTCGAGACGCTCGTGCGGGGGCTGCGGCGCGCGCACTTCAACACCGTCCTCTGCCGCTACGAGGACTGGCGGGCGAAGATCTGCAGGCGGCACGGCATGCAGATCTTCGTCGACCTGCTGGCGCCGGGGCACCACGTGTACAAGGAGGTCGACGGCGCCCGAGCGCTGTGCGAGCGACTGCGCGGGAACGACGTGGTCTACGCCTATCACCTCTGGAGCGACTCCATCGGCGGCTCGTATGCGGGGCGCAGCCGCGACGTCGCCAACGTCCACATGTGGGACCCGACGCACCCGGCCTACGTCGGCACGTACCGCATGAGTCGCGTCGGTCGCGTCGAGGGGCTCGACCTCTTCGGCTACTACGACTTCCACTGGAAGCGCGGCGGGCACTGGGGGCATCTCGCGAAGGCGTCGAGTCTCGCGAGGTCGCGGGGCGTGCCGTTCCTGCGCTATTGCGACGCGGCCCCCGGGCGGGTCGGCGCCGGCAACCCGAACCGCGTCGGCTACACCATCGCGACGTCGATCCCGTTCGGCCTCAAGGGGTACCTGTTCCATTACGGCGGCGTCGTCGTCGATCCGGCGACCGGCAAGCTCGACGCGCTCGGCGAGGACCTGCGCCGCGTCAACGCCAGGTTCGCCGCCATCGGCGACGAGCTGATGGCGATCGGCCTCCCGACGGCGGTCTACTCGACGCCGATCACGACGACCGCCAAGGATCGGCCCACCGGCGCCGAGCCAGCCGTCCCGGACGGCCTGAAGCCGGTCCCCGACGAACACTGGTTTCGCATCACCGCCGGCGAGGTGCTCCTCGGCCTCTTCCAGGACGGCGAGGGGCGCGACGTCGTCGTGCTCGCGAGCCACAACGCGTACCGGCCCCAGGAGGTGACGCTCGAGCTCGCCGCCCGCCCGAAATCGGCGCACGTCCTCGACCGGCGCAGGCGCCGCTGGGTGAGGGCGAAGTCGTCCGGGACGAGGATCGTCGTGCCGGTCGAGGAGTACGCCGCCGAGCTGCTGCGCGTCGAGCGCTGATCCGCTTGACGGGGCGGTATCGCCTGTGATACCTCTATGCGATTGGTCGGTCGGGATGAGTGCGGGCATTTCCGGTTCGAGGCCTCTCCCCGGTGAGGCGGTGTGGCCGGACTCGTGGCAGGCGACGTGGGACTGTATCCGGGTCGGCAGCGTGCACATTCGCCTCTCCTCTCGAGCGCGCGCCGGGCAGGAAGGAGGGAACGATGATCGGGGCAGCGTGCGCAACCGTTTCCGCGAAGGCACAGCGGCGTAACGCCCGCACGGACATCCCCGTGCGCATGGTCTGCGCGCAGTTGAGGGTGTCCTTTCCATTCCAGGGCAGACCGCGAAACAGGTCGGCGCGACTGTGAGTGGCGTGGCTGGCCGAGCGACTCTCCGTCCTGGCGCGAAGCGCCGGCCAGACGCCCTTCCAGAATCGTGCCGTTCCACATAGAGCGAAGGAGCGTGCCATGAGAAGACTTCTCATGTGCGCCACAGTTTCGTTCGTGATCACCGTATCGGTCGTGTTTTCGGGAGGGCTGCTGGCTCTGGTGCCGGGCGGTTTTCCCCCGTACGCCATCGAAAACGGCGACGTCAATGGTGACGGCGCCAGGGACCTCAGCGATGCGACCTATCTGCTCGGCTACCTCTATCTCGGAGGCCGCGCGCCCGTCGAGCTCGCGACGTGCGCGGGCAGGCCGGCGGACGTGCGAAACGGCGATGCCAACGGCGATGGCGACCTCGACGTCAGCGATGCCGCCAGCCTGCTGAACTGGCTCTTCCTCGGCGGGTCCGAGCCGTTCCTTCCGTGCACATCGGTCGTCGCGGACCTCGCGGGTGGAGGCGCCGGCGTCCGCGTGCCGCGGATCATCCCGCCGAACATGGGAGCGTTCGGGACGACGTACTCCGATCTCGCCGGCATCTGGTGGAACTGGGCCCTGAACCAGCCCGGGCCCACCGGAGACCCGCCGTTCGACGAGAATTTTGTCCCCCAGGGCGAGCGGCGCGATCCGATCACCGACCTCGACGGCTCCAACTGCGGCGCCGGCCAGGACGAGGACTTCGGACAGGGCGATGACGTTTTCTTCATCACCGGAACGTTCGGCGTCGGCACCCCGGAAGAGCCGTTCGTGCGGGACATGTGCGAGGTGCCCGAGGGCAAGGCGCTCTTCATCTCGATCCTCAACAGTTTGTGGATCAGTCCCGAGGAGTGCACGCCGGAGGAGTGCCGGCAGATCGCCAACGATTTCATCGACCCGGCGTCGTCGCTCACGTGCGTCATCGACGGGTTCCCGGTCGCGGACATGTTCGCCTATCGGGCGCAGTCGCCGCCGGGCGGCTCGATCTTCGAGATCCGCGAGGGGTCGCTGATCGATGCGGTCGACAACGAGTACGGCGGCGGATTCTACGCCCCGCGGGGACCGCTCGGCGGCACCATGGCCGACGGCTACTGGGTCTTCGTCGCGCCGCTCTCGAAAGGCGAGCACACCATCGAGTTCACCGCGGTCGTCGGCGGTGATGACCCCGACACGCCCGAGGTCGAGCCACCCGACTTCCAGCTCGGCGTGCGGTACGAGCTGCGAGTGGTCGAGACCGATGACGATGACGACGATGACGACGACGATGACGATGATGATGATGATGATGATGACTGACGCTGGCTAATCGGTGTCAGTCGAGCGTCACGGACCGGCGCGGCGACTTCCGGCGAACGGAGGAAGCCGCGCCGGACCGATCTCCCCGGGCGGGCACCTTCCGGGCCAACGCCGAGCCAACCTGCGCGGGCGCGCTTCTTTCCGATCCTCAACGACATCCCCGATCACTGGCGGGGCGAGTCGACGCGAGTGTCCGCTGGACCCGGCCTCCACAACCGTGCACGATGCGGGTGGCCAGCGCGGGACGCGCGGCTGAAGCCAGAGAGGGAGCAACGCCGATGCCGAAACGCCCCGAGCGGAAGCTGCTCGCGCTGCTGCTCGCCGGCGTCGCCGGCATCGTCGTCGCCATCGTCACGCTCAACTGGACGGCGATCGAGACGCGCTACCGCCTCTGGCGGCTCGACGGCGCCGAGACGTACGAGGAGGCCGGGCCCTGGCTCGACGCCATCGTCGCGAGCGCCGAGGACGAGGAGGCCGCCCGCATGGTGATCGGGGCGATCGCCCCCGACCGTCCCCGGTTGAGCTTCTGGCTCTTTCACCGCGTGGCGTCGGTGTTGAGAAGGGAGCTCGTCATGGTCAACTACCGCTACGCCACGGCCGACGCGCTGGCGTCCGCCCTGAGCAAGTCGGCGCCGCACCTTCCCCTGATCCGCGAGCTCGAGAGCCGCCTCCCTCGCGACGAGGCGCGCCTCGAGCTCCTCGCGCGCTACGTGCGCTGGTGCGGGCCCGACCTCTGGACTCACCTCGAGTATGCGGCGCAGCCGCTTGCCGGCATGAGCCCCGTCGAGCGCATGGTCGCGGTCTTCCTCGAGCCGGTTTTCACCTCGCTTCTCGGCGGCATCGACACCAACGACGACATGGTCGGCGCGATCGCGGCCGAGCCCCGAGGCGCCGAGGCGGCGCTTCGCCTCGTCCGCCTGCTGCACCTTGCCGAGGCGTGGCTCCTCGGCATGGATACGATCCACGAGCTGCCGCCGCTCGAGTTCCCGGCGTCGGGCGAGCCCGAGGCGATTCGTCGTTTCGTCAAGCGAGGGGAGCTCGGCAAGGCGACCATCGACTTGCGGCTGCAGAGGTGGCTGGGGGTGAATCGGGAGTTCATGCGCTTCGACGAGTCCGCCGGTCGCTTCGTCATCGAGCGCGGACCGAACGGCGCACCGATCCGCACGTCGCCGCCGCAGAGAAAGATGACCCTCCCCGAGACCCCGTTCCCGGGCTGGACGGGGCCGCTCCCGCCGAGAGACTTCGCGGACTGATCCGGCCGCC
>JBFFXF010000251.1:0-11310 GCA_041569895.1 Planctomycetota bacterium
GCCGAAGCCCTCCCACCGCTGCCCCTCCCCCCCACCCCCCTTGCAAGGAAATTTCGCCCCCCGCCCCGCCAGACTGTTGTCGCGGCCGAGACGAGGCTACAATGGCGTAAATATGTCCCGTGTCGAGGTGGCTCACGTCGTGAACCGTTTCTCGCTGATGCTGTCGATCGCGTTGCTCGTCGGCCTCGCCGCCCTCTCGGGCTGCTGGCAGCCGACCGAGGGCGCCACCGTCGATTCGGCGGGCTCGGGGTCCTCCGAGCTCGATCCGCCTGTCCTGGTCAGGCTCGGCGAGTTCACCCGCGGCACCGTGTCATCGACGCTCCGGGTGCACGCGGACCTGGTCGCCGTCGAGCGAGCCGAGGTCTACCCGGAGATCAGCGGGGTCGTCGGCGCCGTGCTCGCCCGCGAGGGGGATACGGTCGAGAAGGACCAGCCGATCGTCCAGCTGCGCGACGAGGAGCTGCGGCTCACCGCCGAGGTCAAGGACGTCATGCGCGAGCAGGCCGGGACGCGCGTGCGGCAGTCGGAGCTCGCCGTCGAGGAGCTCAGCGGCACCGCCGAGACCAAGCGGCTCCTCGTCGAGAAGGCGCGGTCGGAGTTCGAGCGGCTCGCCGAGCTCTACTCGGAGGAGGCCGGCGCCGAGAGCATCATCTCGAAGGAGGAGTACGAGGGGAAGCGCTACGCGCTCGAGGAGGCGCGACTGAACGCCGCCGCAGCCGAGATCCAGCTCGCCAAGGCCCGCGCCGATCTGACGCTGGCGCAGCAATCGGCGCGCGAGGCCGAGCTCCAGCACCGCACCGCCGAGTACCAGCTCTCGCGAGCCGTGTTGCGCTCGCCGATTTCCGGCGGCCTGACGTTCCTCGAGCTGCGCCCGGGGGAGCTCGTCGGTCCGTCGACGCTGGCGTTCTCGGTGGTCGACCCGGCGCAGCTCGAGGCGCGGCTCTTCGTGCCCCAGCGCGAGCTCGGCCGGCTCGCGGTCGGCCAGCTCGTCCGCATCGAGAGCGAGGTCTTTCCGGGAGAGCTCTTCCGCGGCACGGTCGACGTCATCAACCCCGCGGTCGATCCCGAGAACGGCATGGTTCGCGTCATCGTCGGCGTCGATGACCCGCACGCGCTGGGCCGCCTGCGGCCGGGGATGTACATCAGCGGCGAGATCGTCGTCGAGACGCGCGATGACGCGCTGCTCGTCTCCAAGAAGGCGATCGTCTACGAGAACCAGAAGCCGATTCTCTTCCTCGTGCAGGAGGACGTCGCGCACCGCTACCTCGTCGAGAAGGGGCATTCCTCGGCGGAGTCGGTCGAGGTCCTCGGCATCACCGACGCCAGCGGCACGCGGCTGACCGAGATCCCCGCCGGCGCGCGACCGGTCGTCCAGGGTCACAACAACCTCCGCGACGGCTCTCGCATCGAGGAAGAGGAGCCCGCGTCCGCCGGCGGCGCGTCGTAGCGTGGCCCACCAGGACGAGCGCGCCGATCACGACCACGGAGTGATTGCGCTCTGCACGCGACGTCCGGTCGCGATGATGATGGTCGTCGCGACGGTGCTCGTCTTCGGCTTCATCTCCTTCCGCCAGCTGCCCCGCAACCTGATGCCGGACGTGTCCTATCCGACGGTCACGGTCCGCACGGAGTATCCGGGGGCGGCGCCGATCGATGTCGAGGACCGCGTCTCCGAGCGGCTCGAGAGCGTCCTGTCGCAGGTCAAGGGTCTGCGACGCGTGAGCTCCGTGTCGCGCGCGGAGCTCTCGGAGATCATCCTCGAGTTCGCCTGGGGCACCGACATGGGCCAGGCGACGATGGAGGTGCGCGAGAAGGTCGATCAGGCGATCCTGCCCGACGAGGTCGAGCGTCCGATCATCCTGCGTTACGACCCGACCCTCGATCCCGTCCTGCAGCTCGGCTTCTACCGCGAGCGGGCACCGGGCGTGGAGCTCGCCGGCGACGACCAGATCCGCGACCTGATCGACCTGCGGATCGAGGCGGAGGAGCTCATCGAGAAGGACCTCGAGCTCGTCGCCGGCGTCGCGGCGGTCGAGGTGCGCGGGGGCTACGAGAAGGAGATCCGCATCGACGTCGACGAGGAGCTGCTGCCGTCTCGCGGCGTCACCATGGAGCTCATCTCGAGGCGGCTCGCGGAGGAGAACCAGAACCTCGCCAGCGGCGTGCTCTACGAGGGCGACGACGCGCTGATCGTGCGCTCGGTGAATGAGTTCCTCCGCGTTGACGAGATCGCCGACGTCGTCATCCGGCGCCAGGGAGACGTGCCGGTGCGGCTGCGTGACATCGCGCGCGTGTACGTCGGTTACAAGGACCCCGAGGTGCTGACGCGCTACAACGGGTCCCCGTGCGTCAAGATCGACGTCCACAAGGAGGCGGACGCGAACGTCGTCGACGTGGCGAGGCGCGTCCGGGACCGGGTCTTCGGCACCGCCGCCGAGCGCGCCCGTCTCGTCGAGATCCAGCGCCGCGAGCGCCTGGCGCAGCGCCGGGAAGCCGGCGGCGAGGAGCGCAAGAAGAAGGAGGCGGCGGAGAAGAAGAAGCCTCCCGACCGCCGCTCGCCGTTCTCGTTCGGCCAGCCGCCGCCCGGCCGGCCGAACTTCATCGCCTCGCGGCTGTCGCCCGGGAAGCAGGTCGTCCTGATGAGCGACCAGTCGCGCTTCATCGAGAACGCGCTCGACGAGGTCGGCGTGACGGTGATCACCGGCGGGGCGCTCGCGATCGCCGTGCTCTACCTCTTCCTGCGCAACTTCTGGTTCACGACCATCGTCGGGCTCGCGATCCCGCTCTCGGTGATCGCCACCTTCGCGGCGCTGAAGATCTTCGGCGTGTCGCTCAACATCATGAGCCTCGGCGGGCTCGCGCTCGGTGTCGGCATGCTCGTCGACAGCTCGATCGTCGTCCTCGAGAGCATCTTCCGGTGTCGCGAGGACGGAGAATCGCCGAGGATCGCCGCGGTGCGCGGCGGTCGGGCGGTGGCGGCCGCCGTCACCGCGTCGACGTTGACCACCGTCGCCGTCTTCTTTCCCATCGTCTTCGTCGAGGGGGTCGCCGGACAGGTGTTCCGCGACCAGGCGATCACCGTGGTGGTGTCGCTGGTCGTCTCCCTCGCGGTGTCGCTCACGTTCATTCCGACGCTGGTCGCCCGTCGTCTCGCCCCGCTTGCTTCCGCCGGAGAGTCGGAAGCGGCGTCGGGGGCTGCCGACCGGTCGCCGCTGCGACGCTTCCGATTCACGTCACCGGCGCGGCTGCGGGTCGCCCTTTCGGCGAGGGGCGGTCGCAGGCTCCTCTGGCCCGTTCTGCTGCCGCTCTACACCGCGCAGCTGGTGGTCGAGGGGTTCGGGTACCTCATGCTCGCGGTCGCCACGGCGCTCGGCGCGCTCGCCCGGCGTTGCGGCGTGATCTGGTCGTCGTTCTTCGGAAGATCGACCGGCGCGGCGTTCCGCGCGTTCGATGCGACCTGGGCGCGCATCGAGATCGGCTATCCCGCCTTGATCCGCACCGCGCTCCGCCATCGCGGCGCGGTGATCGCCGCCGCGGTGGTCAGCGCGCTGGTGGCGGCGCTGATCTTCCCGCGTCTCGGGACGGAGCTCATCCCGGAGGTCCACCAGGGCGAGTTCACCGTCGAGGTGACGCTGCCGATCGGCTCCCGCATCGAGCGGACCGACGACCGCATCCGGCCGCTCGAGCGCCGGATCATCGAGCAGTCCAACGTCGCCAGCGTCACCACCACGGTCGGCGTCGAGAAGGACTCGCTCGACGCCGGCGAGCAGGGCGAGCACACGGCGCGGATCCTCGTGCGGATCGCCGGGACCGGCGCGCCACGTGTCCTCGAGGAGGAGGTCAAGGCCGGCGTGCGGCGGGTCTTCTCCGGCATTCCCGACACCACGATCAAGCTGCGCAACCCGACGCTGTTCAGCTTCAAGACGCCGATCGAGGTCGAGGTGAAGGGCTACTCGCTGACGCGTCTGCGGCAGCTCGCCTCCGAGGTCGAGGAGGCGATGCGACGCCTGCCGTCGATCAAGGACGTCAAGTCGAGCTCGCGCCGCGGCTATCCGGAGCTCCAGCTGACCTTCGACCGCGAGCTGCTGATGAAGTACGGACTCGACGTGGCGACGATCGGCAACGCCATCCGGCGCAAGGTGGAAGGCGAGGTGCCGACGCGCTTCACCGAGGGCGATCGCAAGGTCGATCTGCGGGTGCGTCTCGGCGAGGAGGACCGTTCCTCCGTCGAGGACCTGCGGTCGATGCTGATCAACCGCGGCGCGGAGGGCGGCCGGCCGATCGCGCTCTATGACGTCGCCACGGTGGTGCAGGACTTCGGGCCGTCGGAGATCCGCCGCATCGGGCAGAGTCGCGCCGCGGTGGTCACCGCCAACCTGGCGGGGCTCGACCTCGGACGCGCCACCGAGGACATCACGCGGGTCATCCAGCGAATCGACGTGCCTCCCGAGTTCACCGTCGGCTTCGGCGGGCAGCAGTCCGAGCTCGTCGCCTCGCAGCGAAGCCTGATCTGGGCCCTGGTGCTGGCGATCTTCCTCGTCTACGTGGTGATGGCGGCGCAGTTCGAGTCGCTCGTGCAGCCGTTCGTCATTCTCTTCTCGATCCCGCTCGCGTCGGTCGGCATCGCGGTTGCGCTGTGGCTGCTCGACATCTCGCTCAGCGTGGTGAGCTTCGTCGGCATGATCGTGCTCGCCGGCATCGTCGTCAACAACGCCATCGTGCTCATCGACTGCATCAACCAGCTGCGGCGCTCCGGCCGGGAGAAGCTCGACGCCATCGCGGAGGGCGGACGGCTGCGCCTGCGCCCGATCCTGATGACCACGTCGACCACCGTGCTCGGCCTCCTGCCGCTGACCGGCGCGCTCAACTGGGTGCCGGGCGCGGCGTCGGTGCTCGGCGTCGGCGAGGGGCTCGAGATCCGCGCGCCGATGGCGATCACGGTGATCGTCGGGCTGCTGAGCTCGACCGTACTGACGCTCTTCGTCATCCCGGTCATCTACTCGCTGACGGACAGGAGGGCGTAGCGGTGGACGCCGGACGCGACGACTCGCTGTTCGTGCGCTGGACGATCTACCGTCCGGTGACCATCCTGGTCCTGTTCGTGGCGCTGCTCGTCGTCGGCATCGTCGCCTACCCCGGCATCCCGGTGCAGCTGGCGCCACCGGGAATCTCGATGGGCGCCGTGTCGATCTGGATCCCGGTGCCCGACGGGACGCCGCAGGAGGTGATGGAGCAGGTCGCGAAGCCCGCCGAGGACCTCCTGCGGACGATTCCGGGCGTCGAGGAGATCTTCAGCCGCTCCGGCGCGACCAGCTGCCACCTGCGCGTCGAGTACGACCCGCACGTCGACGGCGACACCATCGCCGCCGACATCCGCGAGCGCATCGACCGCGCCAAGCTGCGCTGGCCCGAGGGGGTCGACCGCTACCATCTCTGGCGCGGGCGCATGGACTCGGACATGCCGATTTACGTCGCGTCGGTCGGTCTCGACGTGGACGAGGAGCGCGTCGACGTCAACGACGTCTTCGAGAACGTCATCCAGAACCGCCTGCTGGCGATCGACGGCGTCGCCCGCGTGACGTTCTGGGGCCTCATCGACAAGCGCGTCACGGTCAGCCTCGACAATGACCGCGTCGCCGGTCACGCCGTCCCAGTCAGACAGCTGATCCAGCGGCTCGCCTCGGACAACCTCAACATCACCGGCGGCAAGATCCGCGATGGCGATCGCGAGTACCTCGTCCGGTCGGTCGGCAAGTTCGGCAGCTTCGACGAGATCCGCGACTACCCGATCAACGACAGGCTGCGCATCACCGATGTCGCCGAGGTCGGCTACTACCGCGCCATCAAGGACCGCCTGTCGAGGGTCAACGGTCTCTTCTCGCACGTCGTCGTCGTCCACAAGGATTCGCTCGCCAACACGATCGACGTCTGCGAGCGCGTCGGCGAGCTGATGAACGGCGAGATTCGCGAGAACCTGCCGCGCTGGTATCCGGGCGTCAGGAGGGTCGAGATCCACGCGTTTCTCGACCAGGGACAGGTGATCCGGATCTCGATCGACTCGCTGCGCGAGAACGGCATCTGGGGCGGGCTGTTCGCGATGGTGGTGCTCTTCGCGTTCTTCCGTCACGTGCGGCTGACGCTGCTGGTGACGCTGGCGATCCCGTTCTCGCTGCTGATCACCGTGGTGTGGATCTACTTCCGCGACGGCACCTTCAACATCATGTCGCTGATGGGCATGTCGCTCGGCATCGGCATGCTCGTCGACAACTCGATCGTCGTCGTCGAGAACATCGTGCGCAAGCGAGAGGGCGGGCTCGGGCGCATCGCGGCGGCGGTCGAGGGCGTGCGCGAGGTCGGACTCGCCGTGTCGCTCGCGACCCTGACGACGGTCGTCGTCTTCCTGCCCATCATGTTCCTCGGCGACCCGCGCTTCAAGGCGATCTACCAGGAGGTCGGCGGGCCGCTCTGCGTCAGCGTGCTGGCGTCGCTCGTCGTCGCGCTCATCTTCATCCCGCAGGGGGTGATCCACTTCTTCCGCGGGCGGCGAGAGGGCGTCCCGCGCGAGCGAACGGGGGACGACCGCACCGCCGGGATGGACGCCGCGTCGGTGTTGCGCCCCTCGCGCGTCAACCGCTGGACGCAGTCGTTCCTCGACTGGTGCCTCCGCCACCGCTTCGAGGCGTTCGTGCTCTTCGCCCTGGTCGTCGGCTCGGTCTGGCTGATCTCCGGCCGCATGAAGAAGAGCGACGACATGGGCGAGGGGTCGAGCCGCGTGGAGTTCCGCGTCACGCTGCCGAAGAACACCTCGCTTTCGGAAGCCAACGATGTCTTCGGGCGGCTCGAGGCATCGCTCGACGCTCGCCGGGACGAGCTCGGCATCCGGTCGCTGACGTCGTGGTTCGACTCGCGGGACGGCAACCTCAACGTCTTCTTCGAGCCCGGTCGCCGCGTCCGTCGCGAGGAGTTCTTCGAACGAATCAAGCCGTTCCTGCCGCGCATAGCCGACGTCCGCGTCGAGCTCGAGGGCGACGTCTTCTCCCGGGAGGGGTGGGGCGAGCGCGTGCGCGTCTTCGTGCGCGGAGGCGATTTCCGCATCGTCTCCGAGCTCGGAGACGAGGTGCAGCGCGCCCTCCTCGACCGCGAGATGTTCCCGGAGATCACCGACGTCGTCCAGGCGCGCGAGGACGAGCGCGACGAGGTGCGCGTCACGGTCCGGCGGGACTGGGCGCAGCACCACGGCATCGATGCCGGCTCGGTCGGCAGCATGGTCTCGTGGGCGATCCGCGGCGCCGTGCTGCCCGACTACGAGACCGAGGACCGCGAGCTGCCGTTCTGGATCCGCTACGAGGACTCCGACAAGGAGAACATCGACGACCTGCGCGCGATTCCCGTGTACCGGGAGGACGGCGTGCCGATCCGTCTCGAGAACCTCGCCACCTACGCGAGGTACCCCGGGCCCGGCTCGATCCGGCGGGTCAATGGCAAGATGACGCTCGCCTACACGGTCGAGGCGGAGACCGAGAACACCTTCGAGCTCAAGAACCGCGTCCGCCGGCGGCTCGCGCGCATCTCCGTGCCCGAGGGGTTCGAGGTGACCACCGACCCGCGACGCGGGGGCTTCGCCGAGGACCTCGAGAGCACCATCTTCGCCATGGTGCTCGCCATGTGCCTCGTCTTCTTCGTCATGGGCTTTCTCTTCGAGTCGGTCCTGCTGCCGTTCTCGGTGGTGCTCTCGATCCCGCACGCGTTCTTCGGGTCGATGTGGGCGCTCTACCTGACGGGCGTGCCGGTCGACGCCGGCGCCATGGTCGGCATGATCATGCTGGTCGGCATCGTCGTGAACAACGCCATCGTCCTCGTCGACACCATCAATCGCCGCCGCGGCGAGGGGATCGCCCGTCACGACGCCATCCTCGAGTCGGCGCGCATCCGTTTCCGTCCGGTGTGGATGACCGCGCTGACGACGATCTTCGGGCTCCTGCCGCTGGCGATCTTCCCGCAGACCGGCGAGGGGATGGACTACCGCTCGATGGCCGTCGTCCTGGTGGGCGGGCTGTCGACGTCGACCTTCTTCACCCTCTTCGTCGTGCCCCTCTTTTACACCTTCTTCGACGACCTGCGACGGGTCAGCCTCGAGCTCGTCCACCGCGTCGTCGCCCCGAGCTGACCGGGTGACCGCGTCCGGGCGAGCGCCGGCGAGCGCCGCGGGCATCGGTTCCTGCCTCGTTTCGCAACACCCTGCCCGACGGCCGAGTTACGGACTGCGCATGCGGCGTTTTCCTGCGTTCAGCACGCGTCGTTTCGCCGATAAGGGAAGCGGACGGGCTCCGTCTCGATCGAGGCGGGGCGAGAGTCGGTTGTGGTCCGCCGCTCGCCTCCCGGCGTTCCCGCTTCGGGGAATACCGGCCCGCCGCGCCGGTCCGTCGGGAGCAGCGGCGAGTGACTCATTCTTCGGCACCGGAGACCCGAAAGTTTGTTCGAATTCGAGCATCTCGACGAGCTCATTGATCGAATCGACGCACCGCTGGCGTCCGAGCTCCGGGCGACGGTCACCGAGCTCAAGGGCCAGCTCCTCGAGCTGCTGTCGGCGCGGCAGCGGCTGGCGCGCGGCGTCGAGGAGGCGGACGAGCGCGCCGGGCGCCTCGCGAACGAGAACGCCCGGCTGCGGAGCGATCTCGCCGCCGAGGGAGCGCGGCGAAAGCGGCTCGAGTCGATGCTCGAGCTCGTGCGCGACAGCTTCAGGCGGATCGGCGACGACGTCGTGCCCGACGGCGAGGGCGTCTTCCAGGTGCTCGCCAGGACGATCGCCCGCGGACTCGGCGTGCGTCACGTGCTGATCGGCGTGGTGACGTCGCTGGCGTGCGATCGGGTCCGCACGCTCGCCGTGTGGTCCGGAGATGGGTTCGCCGACAATTTCGAGTTCGCCCTGGCCGGGACGCCCTGCGACCTCGTGCTGAGCGACGAGCTCTGCTACTTCCCGAAATCGATCAAGAAGCTCTTTCCGGACGATCCGGTGCTCGGGCAGCTCGATGCGGAGAGCTACCTGGGAATCCCGCTGGTCGACGAGTCGGGCAACCGGCTCGGACTCGTGGTCGCGCTCCACGACCGCCCGCTCGAGCACCCGCGCATGAGCAAGTCCCTGCTGGCCATCTTCGCGGAACGCGTGCGGCTCGAGCTCGCGCACCGGGCGATCGAGCTCGACCTGTACGAGGCCAGGAAACGCTCCGAGTCCGCCGAGCGCGCCAAGTCGGAGTTCATCCGCAACGTCAGCCACGAGATCCGCACGCCGATGAACGGGGCGTACGGCATGCTCAACCTCCTCCTGATGACGGACCTCACCGGGGAGCAGCGCGAGTTCGTCTCCACCGCGCACGCTGCCTGCGAGGATCTGATGACGGTGATCACGGACATCCTCGACTTCTCGAAGCTCGAGCTCGGTCAGATGGAGCTCAAGACGGTCGAGTTCGCTCCGGCCGACGTCGTCAAGAAGGTGGTCGAGAGCTACGAAAAGAAGGCGGAGCGCAAGGGACTGACGCTGCGGATGCAGTTCTCGAGCGGGTTCCCGCGACGCGTGCGGGGCGATCCGATACGCTTCCGTCAGGTGTTTCGCAACCTCCTCAGCAACGCCGTGAAGTTCACGCACTTCGGCGGCGTGCTCGTCCGGTGCGATTGCTCGACGAAGCGGTCCGGTGACCAGGTGCTGCGCGTCGAGGTTGTCGACACCGGCATCGGCATGTCGCTGACCGAGTGCAGCGAGCTCTTCCAGCCCTTCTGGCAGGCCGACGGCTCGTACACCCGACGCTATGGCGGCACGGGGCTCGGCCTCGCGGTGTCGAAGCAGCTCGCCGAGCTGATGGGAGGGGAGATCGGCGTCGAGAGCGAGCCGGGCGCGGGCAGCGTCTTCTGGTTCGCCGCGCGGGTCGGCGCCGTGTCTTCCGCCGGCACGGTGGGACCGGAGGAGAGCAGCACCGCGGGCGGGGTCGACGAGCTGGCCGGCGAGCCGGCCGAGGAGACCGAGCCGACCGCCGGCGACGAGGTCGTGCGCGACGGACCACAGGCCTGACGGGCCACACGCGCGCTTCCGCCGACCGTCAGTCGATGGGGATCGATCTCGCGCAGCCGAGCCTTCCCGGAGTCGGGTCGGGGCCGGGCGACTGGTAGGGGGGCGGCGGGCCCGGGCCGGCGTCGAAAAGGAACTTCAGGAGATAGATCGGATCCGAGATGTCGATGGCGTCGTCGTCATTCGCGTCCGCCGCCACCATGCACGGCGGCGCGGCCTCGCCGTAGAAGACGAACTGCAGGATGACGATCGGGTCGGCGATGTCGACGAGCGCCGAGACGTTCGCGTCGCCGCGACGAAATCGCGCGCCGTCGCCCGGCGTGATGCCGGCGCCCGGAAGTCGGATCGATCCGCCGCCGAACTCGGTCACCGGCACGGTCTGGTTGTCGACGGTGAACATGTTGCGCACCGGCGGCACGCCGAGCCCATCCTCGAGCGTGATCGCCAGCTCGCCGGTGGCCGACGGCGACACCGTCACCTCGACGTGGAAGAGCTCCAGCGCGAAACCGAGGTTCGGGATCAGGTCACCGTCGAACGGAGGCAGCGTGTCGATGAGCGCACTGACGATGAGGACGCCGTCCGCCGGCGAGACCTCGACATCGAAGAAATCGACGTCGATGGCCTCGAGGATGGTGCCCTCGACCTGAACGCGATCGATGGCGAGCTGTTCGGCGGGATACCGCGCCGCCATCACGAACCCCTGCGCCGACTGCTCGTACTCGCCCTCGACCGTGAGCGTCAGCGAGTCCCCCGCCTCGGCCTCCACGACCGGAAGCAGGAACCGATACCCGCTGACCTCCGCCGCGGCGGTCGCCGCCACCTGGAGCGCCACGACCATCGTCAGCAGCCGGAGAATGCCCGTGAGCCTCATCTTTCCCTCCCGGGTGACGCACCTCGTATCACCTCGCCGTGAGTCCGGGCGCCCGTTTCGACCGTGGAGCATTGTAAGTTTCGTGGTGGGGGATTTCCAGGCCCCTTCGTCCTCGTCCTCGTACCCGTACCCGTGCCCGTACCCGTGCCCGTACCCGTACCCGTACCCGTTCCCGTCCCCGTTCCCGTTCCCGTCCCCGTCCCCGTTCCCGAGCCCGTCCCCGTTCCCGAGCCCGTCCTCGTCCTCGAAGGCTCTGGTTGGACGACTCCGATTCCGATTCCGACTCCGATTCCGATGACCGACTCCGATTCCGATGACCGACTCCGATTCCGATGACCGACTCCGATTCCGATGACCGACTCCGATGACCGATTCCGAC
>JBFFXF010000252.1:0-11287 GCA_041569895.1 Planctomycetota bacterium
GAGGCCGTCGTGGTCGAGCGTGCTGAGGTCCTCGCCGAAGATCTCGACGCGCCCCTCGTCCGGCTCGATGGAGCCGATCAGGTGCCGCAGCAGGGTGGACTTGCCGCAGCCGGAGCCGCCCATGATGACCACCGTCTCGCCGCGACGCACCTCGAGGTCGATCCCCTTGAGGATCGGCCTGCCTCCGAACGACTTGTGAAGGTTCTCGACGCGGATCACCACGTCCCTGCGTGACTCCGCCTCGGCCTCCGCCCGTTCCTCGGGCGCGGTCGTGGGGAGCTCATCGGCCTGGTCCTCGGACCGCCGGGGCTGCCGCTCGGGCTGCTCCTCCGGCTCCTCGGTCCTCTCCACCGTCATGTCGAGATCCCGCGTCGGCATGGCGCGTCACCGATCACCTGCTTCGGCCGCAATCGAGCTCACGGAGCACTCACTGAGATCACATGAAGTAAAAGAACACCGTCGTGAAGATCAGGTCGCTGATGATGATCGTCACGATCGAGCGCACGACCGCGTTGGTCGTCGCCACCCCGACGCCCTCGGCGCCGCGCGTCACGGAGAGTCCCTCCTTGCACGCGATCAGGGCGATGATGATCCCGAACATCTCGGCCTTCATCAGACCGGTCATCAGGTCGTTGAAGGAGAGCGCCTCGATGGTGCGCTGCCTGTACTCGACGACCTCCATGTCGAGCAGGTAGACGCCGACGAAGAACCCTCCAAGGACTCCCGTGTACATCGCCACGAGCGTCACCAGCGGCATCATGATCATCGCGGCGAGCAGCCGTGGCACGACCAGGAAGCGCACCGGATTGAGCGCGCTCGCCTCGAGCGCGACGACCTCCTCCGAGACGACCATGGTGCCGATCTCGGCGGCGACGGCGGCGCCCGCGTAACCGGTCATCACCATGCCGACCAGCAGCGGCCCCATCTCGCGCACCATGGCGACGCCGATGACGTCCGCGACGTAGTCGACCACGCCGAGGAGCTTGAGGACGTAGGCCATCTGGAACGCCAGGATCATGCCGACGAAGAAGATGACCAGCGAGACGATGCCGAACGATCTGAGGCTGATCCGCGTCATCTGGACGACGGTCTCGTCCTTGCGGATCTTCCCCTTGCCGACGAACGGCGCCACCGTCATCCACCAGATGCCGTCGCGCAGCAGGTACCCGAGACTGCCGAGGTAGCCGACGAAGTTGAGCGTGCCCCTGCCGAGCGTCTGGACGAAGCCGATCATCGCGCCACCCGTCAGCTCTTCTGCTCCTCGAGCCCGAAGACGCCCAGCAGCTGGGTGATCTTCAGCGTGTAACGCACGGCCTCGCTCGGGTCCTTCAGGAGCAGCTTCCGGTTGCCCTGCATGAGCAGCCGGAGCGCCTCCACGAAGGTGGCGACGCCGGAGGAGTCGATGAAGGGGACGCCGGAGAGATCGACCATCACCTGGTCCGGACCCTTCTCGATGACGTCATGGAGGATTCCTCGCAGGGAGGGCGCGACGCGCATGTCGACCTCGCCCTCGAGGGTGATCATCGCGGTCTTGCCATCCCACTCGATCTCGTGCTTGAGCCCGCGCTCGCCCCTGACGGATTCGGATTCGCTCATGGTCTCGACATCGCCTCCCGTGCTTCGTGTCGATCGTCGCGCTGCGCCGGAGCGCGCGCCGGGGTCCGCCGGCGCTGATCATCGTGGCGGTCACGCTCGTCGGCGACCGGCGCGCCCGTCGCGGTCGCGGGCTGCCGGCCTCGTCGATACGCGTCCCACCAATCCTTCCACTTCTCGATCGCCCGGTCGCGCTCCGCGAGGCTCGAATAGGATCGGAAGCCCGCGTCGAGCCCGGTCAGCCGCCTCATCGCGACCCCGGTGATCAGCCGCACGTCCCCGCTCCGGTGCCTCAGGTTCTCGATGAGGAGCGGCAGCAGATCGTAGCGCTTCTTCTCGCTGGCGATCACGGCGGCGTTCATGCGGCACTTCGGGTCGTCGTGAAGCAGATCGACGGACGGATCGCCGGTGCACGGGTTGACACTCGCGCACGATGCCGCGCACGATGCGAGGAACAGCGCGACCGCGGCGAGCGCGAGACGCGAAATCCAGTTCGAGTCCATCCGCTTCTGTTTCACGATGATCGTTCGCCGTGGTTCCCGAGCCGCGACCGCTGGCCGGCCGACACCCTCGCCGGAAGCGCCATGCGACCCCTCGTGCCTCGAGATCGGGACGGTCGCAGGGCCCGGCCACTCTCCCGCCATTTCTCTATCGTCCGGTTGACCGGAGCACTTACCGCGATTCGGGAAAAGTCCGCCGATCGGGTCTCAACCTCGCGAGTCCGCTTTCCGATAAGGAGGGGTGCGGATGGTGAGGGCGCGCAGGGCGCCCGTCGTGACCATGAAGCGAGGGCGACCGCGGCGGCGATCGCTCGCCGGACCAGAGGACTTCGGGTGGGTTTCGCATCGAGGCACCTCGGCTTGCTCGCGGCGTGCGCACTCTGCGGATGCGCCTCGGGCGCCGCGACCATCGAGCCGATCGGCCGCGTGCCGATCGCGGTGACGCTCGAGAAGCTCTGGACGGCCCACGGCGGACTCGACGCCGCCCGTGCCCTCCGGCGTGTGCGGGCGCGCGTCTCCGTCGAGGGTGACCCGCCGCACATGCGACTCCCGGCGCAGACGATGGAGTTCCAGCCGGACGACTGGAACCTCCTGGCGATCGGCGGCGACGAATACCGGCACGTGCTCGACCTCTCCGACCGGCCGCCGACCGCTCGCGCCGAGCAGACGCTCGACTACCACCTGCGCTCGGCCCGCATGCTCTGCCTCCTGCCGCTCGCCATCGCCGATCCGCAGTGGGAGCTCTGGCAGGACGTCACCGCGGACGAGCCCGACCGTCCCGGGGTCTGGGCCGTGCCGCTCGGCATCCCGTCACCGCACGCCGCGTACTACCTCGTTCCCGACCCGGCGACCGGGCTTCTCGAGCGCGTCTATTATCGGGTGAGCCACCCGCGCTTCGCGGGCAAGGTGGTCGTCGCGGAGTTCCGGAAGTATCGCCGCGTCGGCGGCATTCTCCTCGCCACCGAGATCGCGCACTCGCTCGTCGAGCCGGAGGAGACCGACCCACGCCGCGTGAGGCCCGCCGACCCGTTCGAGCCCGTCGAGTCGGTCTTCGATCCGACGCGGGCCGGTGGCGATGCGAGCGACCCGTTCGCGTTCCCGGTATACTGGGTCCTGCGATTCGAAGACGTCGTTTTCGAGTGATCCGTGTCCCGCGCCGATACCGCCACTCCCTCGAGGAAGCACCGCGTCCTGCGCCGAACGGTCCGGCTGCTCTGGGTCGTCGTCGGCGCCCTCGCGCTGCTCCTGGTCCTGAGGGCGCTGGTGATCGCCCCGTATCGCATCCCGACGAGCTCGATGGAGCCGACTCTCCTGGGCGACAGCGTCCGGGACGAGCGAGCGGGGGACACCGTCCTCGTCCTCAAGACGGCGTACCTCCTCTCGGGCCCGCGCCGCTGGGATCTGGTGGCGTTCCGCTCGCCGAAGGGCGGGGCCGACGACGACTCGCCCGGCCTGGTCAAGCGCGTCGTCGGCCTCCCCGGCGAGACCGTCCAGATTGTCGACGGTGAGGTCTCGATCGACGGCCGTATCGTGGAGAAACCCGCCGGCCTCGAGGAGTGCCGATACCGCCGCAGCGGCCATTTCGGACTGCGCGAAACGACGCTCGGACCCGACGAATACTTTGTCCTCGGCGACAACTCGCTGCTCTCGGAGGACAGTCGTCACTGGGGCGCCCTGGAGCGCGAGCGCATCTTCGGGCGTGTGGTGGCGGTCGTGCTCCCACTTTCCCGGGCGACGTGGCTGGAGCGCGCGGGCGGCGAGTGACGCGCCGGTTGATCCGGCAACCGTCCGTCGCCGTGAGCCCGTGACACCTCCGGAGGAGCGATGGCCGCTGACGACCCGACCACGACGGCGGGGCATTCGTCGGAGACGAATCCCCGTCTCCAGGAGGCCATCGCGGAGTTCCTCGCCGCCTTCGAGACCGGCGCGCGGCCCGACCGCGAGGAGCTGGTCTCGCGCTATCCCGACGTCGCTCCGGAGCTCGAGGACTTCATCGACAGCCACGTCCCGGTGGAGTCGGTCCGCGGCAGGCCGGGCGACTCGGTCGTCGCCGTCTCGTCCTTCCCGACCGACAGGCGGATCGGCGACTACGTGATCCAGCGCGAGATCGGACGCGGCGGCATGGGCGTGGTCTTCGAGGCCAGGCAGGAGTCGCTGGGTCGCCGTGTCGCCATCAAGGTCATCTCGGCGGGTCTCGTCCCCGACGCCAAGGCGGTGCAGCGGTTCATGAGCGAGGCGCGCATCACGTCGCGCATCGATCATCCCGGCATCTGCACGGTCTACGACGCGGGTGTCGCCAAGGGCGTTCCCTACATCGCGATGCAGTACGTCGAGGGCAAGACCCTCGCCGACAAGATCCTCGAGCAGCGTCGCGCCGCGAACCTCCCCGCGTTCGGCGACGCGGAGTCGCTCGACGTGGGGGAGTCGGCCCAGGGCGTGCCGGGGCTGCGCGACGAGGTCGCGGCGTCGTCGGTCCCCTGCGAGCACGTCGACGAGTACGCGCTCATCATCGAGAAGTCCGCCCGGGCGCTGCACGTCGCGCACGAGCTCGGCTTCATCCACCGCGACGTCAAGCCGAGCAACATCATGGTCACCGAGCGCGGCGAGCCGGTGCTCCTCGACTTCGGCCTGGCGCGGGAGATGGAGTGCAGCATCCCCGGCTTCACGCTGTCGCGAGAGGCGCCGGGGACGCCGGCCTACATGTCGCCCGAGCAGATCAAGGGCAGCAGCGCGAAGCTCGACCGTCGCACCGACGTCTACTCGCTCGGCGCGACGCTCTTCGAGTGCCTCACATCGCGTCCGCCCTTCGTCGCCCCGACCCGCGAGGGGCTCTTCCGCGCCATCCTGCGCGATGACCCGCCGAACCCGCGGCGGCTCAACCCGCGCATCTCGCCCGAGCTCAAGGTGGTCATCGATACCGCGCTGGAGAAGGACCTCAGCCGCCGATACCGCACCGCGCTGGACTTCGCCGAGGAGCTCCGGCGCGTCCGCGAGTACGAGCCGATCTGCGCGCGACCGCCGAGCGCCACCCGGCGGTTCATCCGGTGGACACAGCGCAACCCGGTGCTCGCGACCTCGGTCATCTCGCTCTTCCTCCTGTTGGCGACAGGTCTCGGCGGGTCGCTGTGGTTTCTCGAGAAGGTCAACTACGAGAAGGGCAAGAAGGAGCAGGCGCTGCAGACCGTCCAGGAGCAGAAGGACGACCTCGCGCGCCAGCTCGCCCGCGCCGACGGCCTGCGATTGACCGCGCGATCGACAGCGATGCTGCCGACCGACCCCGGTCTCGCCCTGCTACTCGCCATCGAGGGCGCCCGGCGCGCACCGGGTCTGCAGGCGAACAACGCGCTGATCGTCGCGCTCCAGGAGCTGCGCGAGGTGCGCACCTTCTCCGATCACGGCTACACCGTCAACCGGGCGCGCTTCTCGCCCGACGGTTTGCGCGTGCTGACGTCGTCACTCGACAACGCCGCGCACGTCTGGGACATCGCCAGCGGACGCGAGATCCACCGGTTCGAGGACTACAACGCGGTGGCCGGTCTGACGCCTCGCTGGAACGGCGCTCGCGTGCTCACCGGGTCGGCGGACAATCGCGTGCGGATATGGAACACGGAGACCGGCGAGGAGCTCGCCGTGCTGCGCGACGCCACCATCGGGCAGATCGGGCCGAACGGCCGCCGCGTCGTCACCATATCGCTCGGCGGCACGGTGACGGTGTGGGATGCGCGCGTCGGCGTCAAGCTCGGCAATCTCCCCGTCGACGGCACGAGCGAGCTCGAGTTCAGCGGCAACGGGCGATTCCTCACCACCGTCTCGTCGGACAAGGCGCTTCGCCTCTGGGACCTGCGCACCATGAAGCAGGTCCTCCAGCTCTCGGCGTGGGGCGGCCCGCCGCTGCTGGTCTTCAGTCCGGACAGCAGATCGATCGTCACCGCGAGCGGCGATCGCGAGACGGCGCGCGTCCGCGACGCGGCGACCGGACGCGTGACGCGTGTCCTCGAGCCGGACGAGCGCGCCGTGACCAGCGTCGACTACGGTCCCGACGACCGCGTGCTGACGTCGCGCAGCGACGTGGTGATCTGGAACGCGCGGACCGGCGAGAAGATCCATGTCCTCGAGGGGCCGGCAAGCGGCATCCGGCTGGTGTCGACCGTCTTCAGCCCGGACGCCACGCGCGTGCTCTCCCTGGCCGAGAATGCCGAATGGAGCGACACGGCCTGGATCTGGAACGCCGAGACCGGCACCGGCCCGATCGCGCTCCGCGGTCACCAGTCGCGCATCCGCGGCGCAGCGTTCAGTCCGGACGGCCGCAAGATCGTCACCTTCGCGGACGAGAAGCCGGTGCGGGTCTGGGACGCGCGCAGCGGGGAGCTCCTCTGGGTTCTTCGCGGCCATCGCGACGCGGTGACGTGCGCGGAGTTCAGTCCGGACGGACGCCGCGTGGTCACCGGATCGCTCGACAGGACGGCGAGAATCTGGGACGTCGAGGGCGAGCTGCCGATCCGGCTTCGCAGCCACGGCGGCCGGCTGATCGCGGGCGGGTACGCGCCGGACGGCACGCGCGTGCTGGCCGCCTCGGAGGACGGCACCATCCGCACATGGGACACGACGACCGGCAAGACGCTGTCGGTGGTGCAGCCCGGCGAGGGCGCGCTCAAGGAGGCGAGCTTCAGCCAGAACGGACGGCTCGTCCTGACACTCGCGGCCGATCACCGCGACGAGGTGCGCATCGCCGACACTGCCAGCGGCGTCGAGGTGGCACGCTTCGAGATGGAGGGCATCCTCTCGGCGACCTTCGGCCCGAGCGGCAACTACGCGCTGTCGCGGTTCGCCGGCGGCAAGACGAAGATCTGGCACGTGGAGAGCGGCGACGAGATCGTGTCCTTCTCGTGCCAGAACGTCAAGGACCTCGCGCCTCTTCGACCGGTGCTCACGGACTCGATCGCGTCGGCCAGCTTCAGCCCGGACGGCACGCGCGTGCTCGTGGTCTACGAGCGCGCCGTCTACAAGGTGCCGGAACGCGTGCCCTCGATTCACCGCACGACGCGGATCCACGATGCGAGGACGGGCGACGAGCTCCTGGTGCTCGGCAAGACGCTGGTGTCGATCGATCGGCCGCGAGCGCACCTGCCGACCTGCTTCAGCCCGGACGGCGCGCGCGTCCTCACCACGGGCGAGGGCGGCGTGACGCGCGTCTGGGACGCGCGCGACGGCCGCGACCTCTTCGCGCTGCGGGAGAGCACCCGGCGACTCGTCTCGGTGAGCTTCAGTGGCGACAGCAGCCGGGTGGTGACCGTCTCGGCCGACGCCGTGCGCCTCTGGGACGCCGACACCGGCAAGGAGTTCCTCACCGTACACGCGAATCGCGAGTGCGGCCCGTGGGTCGAGGCGCGCCTGAGCCCCGACGGCCGGAGCCTGCTTGCGATCGGCGCCCGGATGGCGATGATCTGGCCGATGGATCTCGTCGGCACGGCCATCGAGATGAGGCCCCGTGACCTGACTGCGCACGAGCGACAGCAGTTCGAGATCCACGGCGCGGCTGGAACCACGCGCTGAGACCCTCCGGGACCCCGACACCGATGTCCGAGGACCGATGTCCGACGATCTCGAGAGCCAGCAGATCCTGATCAACGTCGACGGCGAGATCCTCGGCGCGGACGCCGCGGTGGTCTCGGCGATGGACCACGGGTTCCTCTACGGCGACTCGGCGTACGAGACGCTGCGCACCTATCACCGGCGGCCCTTCCTGATCGTTCCGCACCTCGAGCGCCTCGAGCGGTCGCTCGAGCGCATCTTCCTGGAGCCGCCGCGGACGCGCGCCGAGCTCGAGCGCGAGGTGACGCGCACCATCGCCGCTCACGGGGAGGCGCACGGCACGCAGGGCGACGTCGCCATTCGACTGGTGGTGACGAGGGGACCGGGGCCGATCGGCCTCGATCTGTCGCGCTGCCTCTCGCCGCGATTTCTCATCTATGCCTTCCCCGCCAGGATCGTTCCCGAGGAGCACATCCGCGACGGCATCTCGGTGGTCGTCTCGCACATCCGGCGAAACCACCCCTCGGCGCTCGATCCGGGAATCAAGTCCGGCAACTTCCTGAACAACATCCTCGCGTACCGCGACGCGCGCGAGGCCGGCGCGCAGGAGGCCATCCTGCTGAGCGCCGACGGGCACGTCGCCGAGGGCACGACGAGCAACATCTTCACGGTGTCGCGCGGGACCGTCGTGACACCGGGCACCTTCGGGATCCTCGAGGGCATCACGCGCGCGGTGGCCATCGAGCTGGCGCGGGCCGATGGCGTCGAGGTCGAGGAGCGCGACGTCCAGGTCGAGGAGCTCCTCGGCGCCGACGAGGTGTTCATCACGAGCTCCGGGCGGGGCATCGTGCCGGTGACCCTCGTCAATCGCCTGCGCATCGGCGACGGTCGCCCCGGTCGCGTCACACGGCGCCTGCTCGAGCTCTACGCGCGACGCGTCGAGGAGGAGTGCGGCCCGGCGGGCGCGTGAACGACGCTACTCGTTCCCGCCCCCGTGCCCGTTCCCATCATCGAGGGCCCTGGTTAGAGTCCGATGACCGATCGGAGTCCGTATCGGAGTCGGTATCGGTATCGGTATCGGTCATCCGAGTCGGAATCGGAATCGGAGTCGGAATCGGGCTCGGGTTTCTGCGACTGCCAGGGGCCCAGTCAGTCGCTCTGACGCGCCGCCGTCTCGACCGCCGGGCGATTGAGGCCGGCGATCGCCTTCCGCATGCGCGCCCGGCGATCCGCCGCCGCCTGTGTGCGCAGCGAGTGCGGCGAGCGCGACAGGAAGAGCGAGGTGTAGCCGAAGAGCGCGTAGCCCGATGCGCGCCGGCCGCGTGCGATCGCGATCTGGCGCGTGATGGCGTCCGACCCCGCGCGATAGATGCCGACACCCGCGACCGTCGCGGGGGCGGGGAGGGCACGCATGAAACGGTCGAGCCCCGCCCGGAACGTCGCGGCGTCGGACGTGTAGAGCATCGGGCAGACCTCGTCGATCCAGCCGGAACGCCACCAGAGCCCGACGTCCTGGAAGTAGTGGTTGCGTGCGAGATCGAGGTCCATGACCGCGGCGACGGAGATCGACGCTCCGGGCCGCGACCGGCGCACGGCGGCGCAGAGCTCGGAGACCAGGGTCGCCATGGCGTCCTTGCGAAACTCGTCCCAGCGCGCCGGGAACCGCGTCGGGTACCCGCCGGTGAGCTCGCGGAAGCGGGCGAGCGTCCGCGAGTCGTAGGGCACGTCCTCGCCGCGCGCGACGTTGCGCGACTGGAACCGGATGTAGTCGAACTGGACGCCGTCGACGCGATAGCGCGAGCAGATGTCGGCGACCACCGCCACGAGGTGCGCCCGCACCTCGGGCAGGCACGGGTTGAGCAGCGCGTAGCGCTCGGTGTCGAGCCGCCGTTGCTGTCCGTTGCGGTCGCGGAGGAACCAGTCCGGGCGCGCGTGGAAGACGTGTCGGCGGCTCCGCGGGGGCCGCGTGCCCTTCCAGCCGGGAAGCACGTTGACCCAGGCGTAGAGCTCGATGCCGCGCCTCGCGCACTCGTCGATCGCCAGCGCGAGGGGATCGAAGCCGGGATCGCCGCCGAGCTCCTCGCCCCACGGCTCGAGCCGCGAGCGGTAGAAGGCGTCCGCCTGACCGCGCACCTGCAGGTAGATGCGATTCAGCCCGAGCGACGCGCAGTTCGACACCACGGTGCGGATGTCGTGCGCGCTCCGATAATCCCAGCGCGTCACCCAGACCGACCTCACCTCGCCGGCGTGGCAGACGGAGGTCGCCAGGGTCGAGAGCAGGATGGTCCGGATCACTCGCGGCGGTGGGGCGGCGGTTCCCGTTGTGCTTCCACGCGGGACGTTCCCGTAACGCGCGTCCCGTCGACGATCTCATCGGGGCTATCGGCGCGCCGCGGAGAAGTCTTGAGAGATTCGGGATGGCCTTCCGCCCTCGTTCTCGTTCTCGTCCTCGTGCTCGTCCCCGATACCGACGTTCCGGGAACGGGAACGGAGCGTGACTCCGCAGGCAACGCGCACCACGCCGTCGCGCTCAGATCCGCAGCCGCGGATCGAGCACGTCTCGCAGCGTGTCGCCGACGAGGTTGAAGCAGATCACCGTGACGACGATGGCGAGGCCGGGCAGCGTCGCGATCCACCAGGCGGTGGCGAGGACATCGCTCCCGTCGTTGACGATGTTGCCCCAGGTCGCGGTGGGGGGCTTGATGCCGAGGCCGAGGAACGACAGCGCGGCCTCGACGAGGATGGTGTCGCCGACGCGCAGCGTCGCCGCGACGATCACCGGCGCGATGGCGTTCGGCAGCAGGTGCCGGAACATGATCCGCGTCCGCGCCACGCCGATGGCCCGCGCCGCGGTGGTGTAGTCGAGCTCCTTGAGCTGCAGGAACTGGGCGCGCACGAGCCGCGCGACACCCATCCAGCCGGTCGCCCCGAGGATCATCACGATCGCGAAGATGCCGGCGCCCTGGTAGACGGTGATGATGAGCAGCAGGAGCAACAGGCGGGGAAACGCCAGCAGGACGTCGACGAAACGCATGATGGCCCCGTCGACGAAGCCGCCGAAGAACCCGGCCACCGAGCCGAAGACGACGCCGATGGTCACCGCGACCGCCATCGCCGCGAAGCCGATGCTCAGCGAGATGCGGCTGCCGTAGATGATCCGGCTCAGCAGATCACGCCCGTTCGCGTCGGTGCCGAGCACGTGGAGCTCGCGGCGGACGGGCACCTCGCGCCCGGCGATCTCGATCGTCCTGGCGTGGGCGGGCTGGCGCGACCAGCCGCCCCGCGGCTCGGAGAGCTGGTCGAGCGGCACGCGGCGCTCGGGGAAATCCCGGCCGCGGTAGAGGACGACCGCGTCGCCCTCGAGCCGCCAGTCGAGACAGTAGACCTCGCGACGCGTCCGGTGCCCGAAGACCGTGACCACGTCGCCCGGGGCGCGGTACTTGTTGACGGCGGTGTCGCGCGGCGTCCGGTTCGGATCGTACGGCGCCAGGATCGGGCAGAGGAACGCGACCATGTAGAGCACACCGAGAAGGGTGAGGCCCCACACCCCGCGCGGCTTCTTGACGAACTCGCGCGCCGCGAGCGCCCACGCGCCGAGCCCCGTCCTCGGGCGGGGCGAGACGACCCAGCGCAGGTGACGGTGCGCCGCGAAGGCGAGCGCC
>JBFFXF010000253.1:0-11209 GCA_041569895.1 Planctomycetota bacterium
CCGGGCGCCCCAATCGAGGTCGGGCGGGTTTGCCGTTAAAATCAGTCGTGGGGAGACGCCGCTTTTCGTGTCCCCGGACGCAGGTGGCGTGCAGTTCAGTCTTATATGGTTGGGTCAACCGAGGGCTTCAGTGAGCTCCGAGAGCTCGAGAGGGCCGTCGCCGAGGGAGGCCGACAGGCGCTGGGATCGTATCTCGAGCGCCACCGTGACCGGTTGCGCAGCATGGTCGTCCTTCGACTCGACCGGCGGGTCCGTGGGCGCATCGACGCGTCCGACGTGATCCAGGAGGCGTTCCTGGAGGCCACGGAGCGCATCGGCGACTACCTCGAGTCGCCGGAGATGCCGTTCTTCCTCTGGCTGCGCTTCATCACCAGCCAGAAGCTGCTGCAGATCCACCGGCAGCATCTCGGTGCCCGCATGCGGGACGCCAATCGCGAGATCTCGCTCTACCGCGGCGCGTATCCGGAGGCCACGTCGGCGGCGCTCGCCGCGCAGCTCGTCGGCAAGCGCACCTCGCCGAGCCAGGCTGCGATGCGCGCCGAGATGAAGATCCATCTCCAGGAGGCGCTCAATGCCATGGAGCCGACCGATCGCGAGGTGCTCGCGCTGCGGCACTTCGAGCGTCTCTCCAACGTCGAGACGGCGCAGGTTCTCGACATACAGGAGTCCGCCGCAAGCAAGCGCTACCTGAGGGCGCTGAAACGGCTCAGGGAGGTCATCGAGGACAAGGGCCTCCACGGTCTCGATCCCGAACGCTGACAGGAGAGTCCTCACCGTGCAGGATCCTCTCGATCAACTGGCGGAGGAGTTCACCGAGCGCCATCGGCGCGGCGAACGCCCGACCGTCGACGAATACATCGCGAGACATCCCGATCTCGCGGACCAGATCCGCGATCTCTTCGCGACGATTCGGTTGATCGAGGACCACGGCTCCGTCGAGGGGGACTGCGCGGGGCTGCCAGGACGGACCGGAGTCGAGAGCGTCGACGGACTTCCGAGGATCGGCGACTACAGGATCATCCGCACCATCGGGCACGGCGGCATGGGCGTCGTCTACGAGGCCGAGCAGATGTCGCTGAGGCGTCGGGTCGCCCTCAAGGTGCTTCCCGCGCGCTCGCGGCTGAACCCCTCACACCTGAGGCGCTTCCAGCTCGAGGCGCGCTCCGCCGCTCAGCTCCAGCACCCGAGCATCGTTCCCGTCTACGAGGTCGACGAAGTGGACGGCCTCCACTTCTACGCCATGCAGTTCATTCCGGGGCAAGGGCTCGACGAGGTTATCGATGAGTTGCGGCGATTGCGGTCGGTCCCGGTGAAGAGCCCCCCGGACCTGTCCACGAGCGTGGCCGGCAGTCTCCTCGGCGGACGGGTCGATGATATCGAGAAGCGCGAGCCCGCCGAGGGCAGCTCCTCCACCGTCCATCTCCCGGGGAAGCGCTCGTCCTCGTCCTCGTCCTCGAACGCGTTGACGCCGTACTTCCGGAGCGTCGCGGCCATCGGCGTTCAGGTTGCCGGGGCGCTCGCGTACGCTCACGAGCGCGGCATTCTTCACCGTGACGTCAAGCCGTCCAATCTCCTCCTGGACCTGAAGAGCCACGTCTGGATCACCGACTTCGGTCTCGCCAAGTCGGAGGATTCCGAGGGGCTGACGCGCACGGGCGACATCGTCGGCACGCTGCGCTACATGGGACCGGAGCGCTTCAACGGCTGGTCCGACCCGACGAGCGACGTCTACAGCCTCGGCGCGACGCTCTACGAGCTGCTGACCCTGAGGCCCGCTTTCGACGGCGCCGACCGCGCCAGTCTCGTGCGGCAGATCGTCAACGACACGCCGACGCCGCCGCGCCGACTGGATTCACGGATTCCCCGGGACCTCGAGACCATCGTCCTCAAGGCGATGGAGAAGCAGCCCCGTCACCGCTATCAGAGCGCCGAGCAACTGGCAGCCGACCTGGGACGCTTCCTCGAGGATCGCCCGATCGTGGCTCGGCGCAACTCGGCGGCGGAGCGCGCGTGGCTCTGGTGCCGCAGGAATCCCGGCGTGGCGACGCTCGGCGGCCTGATCGCCGCGCTCCTCATCGCCGTCGCGATCGGCGCATCGATGATGGCCTACGACTCGCGGCAGAAGCTCCGCCGGTCCTACTTCGAGCAGGCGCGAGCCCGGCGCTGGAGCGGTCACGCCGGACAGCGCTACGAGAGTCTCCGCGCGATCAGGGAGGCGGTCTCCATCGCGCCCGGCCTCGACCTCCGGAACGAGGCGATCGCGGCGCTGGCGCTCGATGACATCGACCGCGTCGGCCTGTGGGAGCTGCCCCGCGGGGACGAGGTCAAGGGGAAGAACCTCGAGGTGGACGGAAAGCTCGAGCGCTTCTTCGTGGGCAACGAGTCCGGGACGATCGAGGTCTACCGTGTCGGAGAGCGGCGGCCGCTCTTCGAGCTCCAGAGCCAGAGCCCGGCCGCCAGGATCTCGGGACTCCATCTCGGCCCAGAGGGCCGTCTCCTCGTCGCTGTCCACGCCGGAGAGCTGGCGCTGTGGGATCTCGAGGAGCGCCGGGAGCTCTGGCGGCACGTCGAGCGCTCGATCTGGAGCGCCGATGTCGACTTCAGTCGCGACGGCAGCCTGATCGCGACGGGAGGCAGCGACGGCAGCGTCATCGCTCTCGAGACACGCTCGGGGCGGGTGCTCGAGCGGTTCTCCACGGGACGCGACGTTCTTCACACGCGGTTCAGCCCCGACGGTCGCACGCTCGCCGTGTGCCGCGCGGGCTCGAGGAGCGTGGAGCTCCGGGACATCGGCGGCACAGCCACGAGTCGAAGCCTCGACCACGACCGGGCCGTCTATGGCCTGGCCTGGTCCGCTGGCGACGTCCTCGCGGTCGGCTGCGAGGACTCCCACATCTATCTGTGGGATCCGGGATCGGCAACGCGGCTGCGACGGCTGGAGGGTCACGACGGGGAGCCCGTCCATCTGGTCTTCAGCCCCGCCGGCGACCTCCTCGCGTCGAGCGGATGGGACGGGCTGACCTGCCTCTGGGACCCCCGCTCCGTTCGCCCGCTCCTGCGCCACGAGGGCCAGTGCCTGAGGTTCAGCGACGACGGTCGTTTCCTCGCTTTCGCCGACCGGAAGCTCGGCGAGATATTCGAGATCGCGCCCCGCGAGGTCTACCGGCCCCTCCACGGCCATACCGGCGGGGACCTCGGTGTCACGTTCAGTCCCGACGGGCGGTGGCTCGCCACGTCCGGCGAGAAGGACGGAATCCGGCTGCGCGACCTGACCACGGCCCGCGAGGTGGCGCACTTTCCCGCCGACAGCATCCGGTGGATTCGCTTCCATCCCGGGGGCTCGAGCTTCCTGACGGGCGGTGACCACGGACTCTACCGCTGGCCGTTCCGGGAGGAACGCGGAGCCCGGGGCACGAGCGTCATCATCGGTCCCCCGGAAGCGCTCTGGAAGGGCGCGCGTCTCAGGGCCGTCGATCTGGCGACGGGGACCGACACGCTCGTGGCCATCCACAACGAGAATCAAACGCATCCGCATACCCTGGCGGTCTCCTCTCCCGCGCAGGGCGTCAGCCATGACGGTCACGCCAGGCTGGCGAGCTGCGCCATCAGCCCCGATGGCACGTGGATCGCCGCCGGCACGTATCACGGCGACGGGGTTCCGGTCTGGCGCGTCGGGGAAAAGCGGAAGGAGCGCGTGCTCCCGGTGGCGTGGACGTCGACGGTCGCCTTCAGCCCCGACGGTCGCTGGCTGGTCACCTCGAACAGCGAGGAGTACCGCTTCTGGAGCACGCAGAACTGGGAGCCCGGAATCCGCCTGCCCCGACACCGGCCTGGCGACGCCGCTGGCGTCATGAGTTTCTCGCCGGACGGCAGCATCTTCGCCATGACCTGGACGCGGAGCGTCATCCGGCTGATCGACCCCGGCTCGGGCGACCAGGTCGCCACGCTCGAGGCGCCGCGCGGGTACCACGTCGGGTCGATGACGTTCAACCGCGACGGGACGTTGCTCGCGGCCGCGATGCCGAATCAACTCGTGCATCTGTGGGATTTGAGGGCGCTGCGGAAGCGGCTCGCCGAGATCGGCCTCGACTGGGAGCTCCCGGCACTGCCGCCCGCGACGCCGCTCGAGGGGACGACGGACGCGGTCGAGGTCGCCGTCGACCTCGGACGACTGGACCCGAGGGTTCGGTTTCTCCGGGACAGGATCGATCAGATGACGGCTCGGATCCGAAAGGACCCGCGCGACCACGAGGCGTACGTCAGCCGCGCCTGGAGCCGCCTCGATACCGGTGAGACCCGCGAGGCCATCGAGGACTGCGACCGGGCCCTCGAGCTGGCCCCGCACGAGACGCGCGCGCGCGAGGTGAGAAGCCTGGCGTTCGAGGCGCTGGGAGAGTGGGAGGACGCCATCGCGGAGCGTGAGAAGGTCCTCGCCAGCCGGCCGGACGATCCGGTGGCGATGAACAACCTCGCCTGGCTTTGCATCTCTGCGCCGGAGCCACACCGTCGCCCGCAGAGGGCCCTCGAGCTGGCAAGCCGCGCGGTCGAGAGGGAGCCGCACGAGAACAGCTCGTTGAACACCCTCGGCGTCGTCCACTACCGGCTGGGACAGTTCGAGAAGGCCGGGGACGTGCTCCGCAGGGCGCTCTTCGCCGACGGCGGCCCGACGATGTTCGATCAGATATTCCTCGCAATGACGGCGGCGAGGCTGGGCGACCGGACGGCCGCCAAGAAGCATCACGACGCCGCCATCCGGCTACTCGACGAGAAGAGCGCGCGCGCACAGCTCACCCCGGATCAACGCCGGGAGATGGAGCGCTTTCAGGCGGAGGCGAGAGAGCTTCTCGGTCCGGAGTAGAGGAGCTCGACCCGTCGGGCGCCGCGGTGCGCCCAGCCGTCCGACCTGACCCGCGAAAACGCCGTTCCGGTGTGTTGCTTCGGTGAACGGTTATGACAATCATCCCCCGAGAACTCGGGAGATCTCCGTGCGCACCGACCGCAACATCTCGGATCACGTTCAAAATCTGTTAGGGCGCATCCACGACCTCGCACGTCGGTGGACCGCGAGGTTCAAGACTCGCGAGATCGTCGATCTGCTCGAGGAGCTGGAACGGAGTGGCGAGTATCCAGCAGTGCCCTTCATCCTCGATCTCTGCTTTCGTGCCCACCGCGCGATTGCGGCCGCGGCCGCCCGCGCTGTGACGAGGCTGCTGGAGGGCATCCCGCCGCTCGAGTTCGTCTACCTCGATGAGGCGGTGCGGGAGATGGCATCGTACAGCTCCAGCCCGCTGGGAACGAAGTCGCTGAAGGCAGGAGACCTCGGCCAGATCGACCTCGAGGAGCGGCATCTCCCAGGCCTTCTGGGGCTGACGAGCTCTCATCCCGATGGCCACGTTCGGGAAGAAACCCTGCGCGCGCTGGCGCTTCGACGTGGTGGCGCCGAGCTTCCCTTTCTGCTCCTGCGCCTCAACGACTGGGTTCGGGAGATTCGGGCGGTCGCACGGCAAGCGGTCCGCGATCGACTGCGTCCCGATTATGCGCGGCATTTCGTCGTCAACCTCTCGCTCGTCGATCGGTTGCTTGAATGTGGTCGCGACAGACACGAGCACGTCGTGCGCGAGGTCCATACGCTTCTCGCTTCGCCCGAGGCCTCAGGCGCGTTGCGAATCGGTTGTACGTCGGAGGATCGTGCCGTTCGTCGAGCATGCTACCTTCTGGCGGTCGAGCACCGGCTCGTCGATTTCTGTCGAGACGGACTTGACGAGGCGGACGTGCTGGTTCGGCTCCGCTGCGCCGGAGTCCTTCTGAGGGAGCTGCCGGCGACGGAGCTGCCGGCGCTGGTGGACAGGCTCGCTGTTGACCGATTCATGCCGATCAGGCGAGAGGTGCTCCGGACCGTCCTCGAACGATGTCCCGAGTCGGCGGACGAGCGCCTGCGACTCGCGCTCGGCGACGAGAACATCGCCATCCGCGAGTTTGCAGCCTACTACCTGCGCAAGCGAACGGAGATCGACATCGCCGATCTGTACCGACACCAGCTGGCCGAGGCCAGCGGCCGTCGTCTGGCCGCGACGATTCTCGGCATCGGCGAGCACGGTCAGAGGGAGGATGCGCGGCTCGTCGCGGGCTTCTACGACACCGGCTCGCCGAGGATCAAGCGCGCCGTCCTGCGAGCCCTGTTACGCCTCGACAGGGACGGGCAGGCGGACTTCTTCACGCGCGCCCTGCTCTCCGACCTGCCAGGCGTCTCCCGAGAAGCCCGCGACATCCTGCGACGCCGTCGGTCGCTGGCGAAACCGGCGACGCTGGGGCGCGCGCTCGCCGAGAGCTCGCTGGCCCACGTCAGAAAGAACGTCTTCCTGGTCCTGGCAGAGGTCGACAAGTACGACGGCCTCTACTACGCGCTGCTCGCGGCCAGGGACGCCGACGAGGCGTCGGAGTTCCTCGCGCGGTGGGTTTCACGCTATAACCGGAGCTACGTTCGGCCGACCGAGGACCAGCTCGAGCGATTGGAAACGGCGCTGTCGGAGAGCCGGCTGCCCGCGAGACTCGTGTCGCAGCTCCGCTTCTACCTGACCTCGGCTTGACGTGACCGGGCCTCGAGTAGTGTCCTGCGCCCAGCCGCGATGCCTCCCACCGGTCCGACTGCGGCACAAGGAGCCTCGCCTGCAAGGCCCACAGACACCTGTGTCCAGACGCACGCGGATCGGTCGGGGTCCGGAGCGGGAGTGACCGATCCCCAGCCAACTACTCCTCGACTTCGAAGAGCGACTCGATGTCGCGCGCGCCGTGAAGCACGCGGACTATCTCGACCGACCCGCCCGCCATCCGATAGAACACCAAATAATTCTCGAATTCCGGGACGGGCCAGCGGCGTATGCCCTCCAGCTTCCGGCTGTGATACTGACCTGGCGAGCCGGCCTTTGGACGGCTGGCGAGAAACTCGTATGCCCTCTCGACTGCACGGAGAAACCGGAGTGCCACAGCCACGCCAGCTTCGTTGGCGTAATACTCCGCTGCCGCGTCCAGATCTGCATCCGCTCTGGGAAGGACGCGAACCAACTTACCTGGCTTTCTTTCTCTTTCGGTGGCGGCGCGCCAGCTCCTCTCGCTTGCTCTCCCAGTACTCCTCCGTAACGACGATCGGCTCGCCGGACTCCAGGCCCTCGAGAAGGAGGCCCTCGAGCTTCTCCTTCGCGGCGTCTTTCTGATCCCGGCGAATCAGCTCCCGAATGTACTCGCTCGTCGAACTGTAGTCGCGACGCGCACGTTCCTCGGCGAAAGCCCGGAGGGATTCGGGCAGCGAGACGTTCATTGAAGTGAGTTTCTCCTGATCATCCATGAACGAAGTGTACCAGGATGGCAGGAATGTAGCAATTTCTGTCATCAATTAGCTGCGCGGCGAGGCCCGTCTTTCGGTGTCGGGTCGCTCCGGCGTCCGGCATCCCATGGCCAGGCCCGTGTCGCGATCCCGCTCAGCCATCGGAGCGGGGCAGAAGGATCATCGCCCGCAACGGGCCGACCGGGACCTGTGTCCGGCCGCGCCTGGATCGAAGTCTCGTGCCTCGATCGAGCGCGTCGACGTAGATGCGCTCCGGCTCGAGTCGCAGCGCTGGCTTCTTCGGACTCGACGATCGATTGATGATGACGACCGCGTGCGTGTGCGTGTCTTTCCGACGGAAGACGAAGACGTCATCGCTTCCGGCCTCGAGGATCTCGATGCCGCCGTCCCGGAAGAGCGCGGCGTGCTCGCGTCGCAGGCGGATGAGGCTGCGGTAGAAGTCGAGCAGGTCGCGGTCGACGCGCACTTTCTCCGGTGGCCGCCGCTCTCCGGTCGGGCCGATCGACTCGTCCTCGTGCTCGATGTCGTCCCAGACCATCGGCTTGCGGCAGTCCGGGTCGTCCGCGCCCCACATGCCGACCTCGTCGCCGTACCAGATGTGCGGCGCGCCGATCCACGTGAACTGGAGAACGAGCAGCAGCCGCTGGCGGGCTCGCGTGTCGGCGTCCGGGCGGCCGGTGTGGTAGTCCGGGTTCCCTCTCGGGCTGACGCGGAACTTGTACTTCCCCGGGTTCGCCAGCGACGTCGCCAGCCGGGGCGTGTCGTGCGACGCCACGACGTTCATCATCGCGCGCGTCGCGTCGGGGTGGGCGCCCTCGAGCAGGGCGAGCAGACTCTCTCCGAGCGCGGTCGCGTCGGTCTCGGGCGGCGCGCCGGTGATGAAGCTGCGGGCGGGCACGTAGACGCGGTAGTTCATTGCCGCGTCGAACACGTCGCCCTGGAGCCACGGCGCCGGGTCGAGCAGGTGGTCGGGCCACGACTCCCACCAGAGCTCCGCGACCAGGTACGCGTCGGGGTTGATCGACTTGACGTGGACGCGGAAGTCGCGCCAGAAGCCGACCGGCACGCGCTCCGCGACGTCGAGCCGGAAGCCGTCGACCCCATCGGAGGGATCGCCGTCGCCGTCGGGATCGAGCCACCGGCTGACGACCGCGAAGACGTGACGCTTGACCTCGGGGTGGAGGTCCCCCTCGAGCGGCACTCCCCTCTCCGGCTCCGACGCCCCGAGCTTGCGGAGCTCCGGAAGCTCCTTGACGCCGGCCCACCCGCGGTACTCGAACTCGTTCGCCGGGGTCGCGGGGTCATCGAAGCGCTCGACGTCGTACCAGTCCGCAAAGGGCGACCGGCGCTGTCTGGCGACGACGTCGAGCCAGGCCCAGAACGTCGCGCCGGTGTGGTTGAAGCTGTAGTCGACGATGACGCGGAGCCCGCGCGAGTGGGCCGCCTCGAGGAGCGCGAGGAA
The DNA here is from genome assembly GCA_041569895.1 of Planctomycetota bacterium. GTDB lineage: Bacteria > Planctomycetota > UBA8108 > UBA8108 > JACQVS01 > JBFFXF01. Next base: position 8,805 of record JBFFXF010000253.1, read on the forward strand.
CAGCTGGTCGGCAGCGGTCCACCTCCAGGTCGCCGGATCGCCGGGATCCTCCGACGCGATGATGCGCGCATCGCCGTCAGGGTCGGGGCCGAAGTTGCGGTCGACGTGGCGCCAGCAGCGCGCGTCGTACTTGTGGAGCGACGGGCTGTCGTTGATCGGATTGAGGTAGATCGCGGTGACGCCGAGATCGACGAGGTAGTCGAGCCGATCGATCACGCCCCGGAGATCGCCGCCATGGCGACGCGCGTGGACGGTCGTGTAGAAACCCTTGCCGGTCGCTCGCTCCCAGTCCTCCTGCCGGTACCAGTCGTGCCCCCACGGCGTGACGCGCCATCCGGACGCGTCGAGGTGCGGCCAGGCGCCGCGCGTGTCGACCGGGCGCGGATCGTTGCCGGGATCGCCGTTGCGGAAGCGCTCGACGAAGATCTGGTACCAGACCGCATCCGCGGCCCACGACGGAACGCTGCCCGGACGAGTCGGCGCCGCGGTCGCGCGAAAGTCGGGCCGCACCTTCGGGGACGATGACTCGCAACCCCACGGGGTCACGAGCCACGCGGCGAGCACCATCCTCGCGAGCGCGGTCCGCAGCGACGATCGCGCGGTCGACAGATTCAGAGAACCGAGTCTCCCGCGACGCGCGTCCCCGATCACACCAGCGGCGTCCTCCCCGGCATCGCCACCGGCTCGGTGGCGATCTCCTGTTTCGTCGACTCGCCCCCGCGCAGGCCCCGCCCGGCGCCATTGTCGGGCCCCGTCGCAACCGGTTGCAAGCGCCTCCCGCCGATTCCTCGATTTTCTCCGCCGCGCTCCCGGGCCGTTTGCGCTCCAAGAGCAGGCGGCACGAAAACACAGGAGGTCTCCGATGCGCAAGCTCCTCGTCATCGCACTCTTCACGAACGCCTTCCTGCTGGCTGGACACCTGATCCAGGGGCACCTCAGGTGGGCTCACGGCCGGCAGGCGACCGAGAACGGCGACGTCAACGGAGACGGCGCGCGGGACCTCTCGGACGCGGTCGCCCTGCTCGACTGGCTCTTCCAGGGAGGTCCAGAACCGGTCGCGTTCGCCCAGACCGGTGGCCTGACGCCGGAGCAGGAGGAGATCCTCAGCCACATGAGCATCGTCGAGCTGCCGATATTCGACGATCAACCGGACCTCGTCGCCAGGACGATCCGCTTCACCGGCGTCAACGTCCAGATCGTCAACGGTAAAGGACAGACCAGGGCCAAAGATGGGCTCGGCAACCTGATCGTCGGTTACAACGAGAGGGGCGCCACGGAGGGCGAAAGGCGCACCGGGTCTCACAACCTTGTCCTTGGCACGCGCAACTCATACAGCGGCCACGGTGGGTTCGTCGGCGGATCTTTCAACACGATCTCCGGCCCTTTCTCGACCGTCGTCGGAGGCCGCCACAACACTGCGTCCGGGATCTACACGGCGATTCTCGGCGGCGGTGGGAGCACGGACGACGACGGCAACATCGCCTTCGCGGATTTCTCGACGATCGCCGGAGGGCGACGCAACACGGCCGGAGATCCGGAGGCGAATGACCCGGCGATCGGCCTCGCCTCGAGCATCGCCGGTGGACTGGACAACGCGACGCTCGGGTCGGATTCGAGCATCGCGGGCGGATTCCGGAACGTCGCTGAGGGCGCCACTTCCACCATCGCCGGCGGACGCGACAACAGTGCGCTCGGGAACTACGCCACCGTGGCCGGAGGCGACCAGAACCTCGCGGAGGGGGCCCGCTCCTCGGTGGGCGGAGGTTTCCAGAACACGACGCGCGCGAGCTGGTCCACCGTCGCGGGGGGCGTGACGGGGTCGACGCGGGCGCGGTATGGGGTGCGTTCCGGTCGCTTCGTCACCACGGAGGAGGTCGCCGTACTGCTCGGCGCCAACGGCAATACCCAGCGCGTCGAGGCGCAGTGTCCGGAGGGCTGGAGCGCGATCGCCGGTGGCTGGAAGGCGGTCCTGCCCGGAACGGACGATGAGGTCAATTGGGTCGAGCCGTACTTCGAAATCCCTGCCGACGATCGATGGATCGTCGGACTTCAAAACGTCGGACCCGTGCCGACGAAGGCCGTCGTCTACGCAGTGTGCGAGTGTGAGGACGACTGCATCCCGGACGAGTGATGCTCCAGGGGCGCGGAGGTCGTCGCCCACCGGCCGAGCCGGGGACGACGTCCTCCCGCCTCCGGGCTACTCCATGATCTCGAGAAAGATCATCAGTTCGCCACGGCACTCCCTGAAGCCCTGATCGCGATGCGCCGCGATCATCGGGTCGTCCCGCTCGAGCGGCTTCCGCGCGTCCTCGGCGCGGACGGCCATCTCCCGGCAGCACCACGTGTCGTTGCCGAACCACCAGCTCCGATCATTATCGCTGTCCTGGTCGACGCCGATCCGCAGG
>JBFFXF010000254.1:0-11161 GCA_041569895.1 Planctomycetota bacterium
CGGCGCGGGAGGAGCAGGAGAAGACGCTGGCGATCGTTCACGAGACCGTCTACTCCTACGAGCAGCCGGTCGAGTACAGCACGCACACGCTGCGACTCCATCCCGTGCACGACCTGATGCAGGAGGTCCTCGACTACGAGCTCGAGGTCGCGCCGATGGGAACGATTCGCGCCTTCGACGACGTCTTCGGAAACCACTCCGTCGAGCTCGAGATCAAGTCGAGCTACTCGGAGCTCCGCTTCCTGTCGCGGTCGCTGGTGCGCGTCCGCCATCCGGGAGACCTGACGACCGCCGGGACGAAGTGGACCATCCCGCTCGTCTGGATGCCGTGGCAGCGTCAGATGATGTCTCCGTACCTGCTTCCACAGGAGCTCCCGGAAGCGCAGCTCAGGGAGCTGTCGGAGTACGCCATGAGCTTCGTCGAGCGGCAGAGCTACGGCCTCGTCGAGTCGCTCCTCGACATGAACCTCACCATCTATCGCGACTACCAATACCTCTCCGGCTCGACAACGCTCGAGACGACGCCGTTCGAGGTCTACGTCCGCCGCCGCGGCGTGTGTCAGGACTTCGCCAACCTCTTCATCTGCCTGGCGCGCCTCCTCGGCCTGCCGGCCCGGTATCGCGTCGGATACATTCACACCGGCGCCGACGACGACAACAAGATCCAGTCGGAGGCCTCGCACGCGTGGGCCGAGGTCTACCTGCCGGGGATCGGCTGGAGGGGATTCGATCCGACCAACGGGTGCCTCACCGGAGTCCACCACGCGCGCGTCGCCGTCGGCCGCAACTACCGCGACGCGACTCCGACCTCGGGCACCATCTACCGCGGCGGTCAGGGCGAGACCCTGCGGGTCGAGGTCCGCGTCGAGCCGGCGTGAGCGCGGTCCGTCGTCCCCGCGTGACCCGCGGCCAGAACCGGAAAAAGATCCCGCCAGAAATCCTTTGCGCTCTCAGACGAGTTGTCTTATAGTCTTCTCAGACAGAATGTCTGACGACCCACCCGACGAGGGAGGCTGCAGGGAGATGGCGAAGCGCGAGGAACCGCGGGTCACGGATGCCGAGCTCTCCGTCCTCGAGATCCTCTGGGAGCACGGGCCGCTGTCGATCCGGCAGATCACCGGCGAGCTCTACCCACGGGAGAGGACATCGGACTACGCGACCGTCCAGAAGCTGCTCGAGCGACTCGAGTCGAAGGGCTGCGTCGAGCGCGACCGCGAATCGTTCGCGCACAGGTTCTCGGCGGCGGTCGATCGCGGTCAGCTGATCGACCGGCAGCTCGAGGCTCTCGCGGAGAGACTCTGTGACGGCTCCTTCACGCCGCTCCTGGTGCACCTCGTCGAGGGCAAGCGGCTGAAGGAGCGGGATCGCGAGATCCTGCGAAAGCTGCTCGAGGCGACACGGACGACTGGGAGACCGCGAAAACGGCGGAAGTGACCATGGACACGCTTCTCGGCGTCGGACTCTCGAACGCCATCTTCGCCGCGGCGCTCGCCGTGGTGGCGGTGGTCGTTGTCCGCGTCGTCAAGGCGCCGCCGGTCGCGCACTTCCTCTGGTTGCTGGTTCTCGTCCGCCTCGTCGCCCCGCCGCTCCTGCCTGTGCCGTCGACGACGTCTCGAGACTTCGAGGAGCTCGTCGCGGCGGGACGGCGCGTCGTCGACCGGCTCGAGGGGACCGTCGACGATGCGCTCCCGGGGGACGCGGCGCAGCGACCACCGTTCGTCCTCGACGACGGCGACGCGATGGTGGCCATCGACCCGCCCGCGCTCGATTCGACGTTCGAGGTGGCTCCCGGGAGAGCGTACGATCTCGAGTCCGACCTGCCGGCGGCGGTGCCCGATGCGCCGCTCGCCGCCAGCGCCACCGCCACGCCGATCGAAGCGACCATCTCGGCCGACGGGGCGAATCGATTTCCGCTGGTGTCGCTGCTGGTCGGCCTCTGGCTCGCCGGCGCGCTTCTGCGGCTCGGCGTCGCCGCGGTCCGGACCGTGCGCTTCGACCGTCTGGTGCGTCACGCTCGCCGCGCGCCGGCCTCGCTCCGTGCGACGACGGCGGAGCTCGCCGCCCGGTTCGAGCTGCGGCGCGTGCCCGAGGTGCTGGTGGTCGCGGGGCGGATTCCGCCGCTGGTGTGGAGTCTCGGCGGACGGTCGAGAATCGTCCTTCCCGAGGCGCTCCTCGCCCGCCTCTCTCGCGATCAGCAGGCGACGCTCATCGCGCACGAGCTCGCGCACCTGCGCCGGCGCGACGCGTGGGTGCGGTGGTTCGAGCTCGTCGTGCTGGCGCTCTACTGGTGGCTTCCGGTCGCCTGGTGGGCGCGACGCGAGCTGCGACAGGCGGAGGAGCATTGCTGCGACGCGTGGGTGCAGTGGGCGTTTCCGGAGAGAGCACGTGAGTATGCAAGGGCCCTCATGCAGACGGTCGATTTTCTCGCCGAGGGCGAGACCGCCTTGCCGGACGCGGCGAGCGGTCTCGGGCCGGCGTATCTGCTCGAAAGGAGATTTCGCATGATCCTCGAAGGACGCAACAGTCGTCGTTTGTCCTGGACGATTCGCGCCGTCATGCTGGCGCTCGGCATGGCGGTGCTCCCCTGGGCGCCGGGCGCGCTGACCGGACAGGACTCGGACCTCGAGGCGCCAGCGGATCCGGGCGCGACGCCGGAGCTGCCGCAGCCGGTGCCGGTCGATCCGCCCTTGCCTCCCGCGGCCGAGCCCGCCCCGGACGCGCTCTTCGGCGGACAGCCGTTGCCGCCGCCCGGCGTCGACTCGGGCTACGGGGGCGCGGTCCTCGGCGGCTCCGACGAGCAGGGCTTCGACGACCGCAGCTTCGACCAGCGGCTCAGCAAGCTCGAGAAGCAGATGGGCGCTCTGATGGCGGAGCTCAAGGCGCTGCGCTCGAGCATCAAGAGACAGCACCGATCGCCCGGCGGCGCGAGCACGCTCGTCCCCGTCGACGGCTGGAGAGGACGGGTCAAGACCACCCCCGGAACCGGCACCGTCGTGGTCGAGCAGTACGCGCCCGGCGGCGCGCCGGATGTGGCGACCCGACAGCCGCGGTCAAGGGCGAGGGTGGCTCGCGGCGCCCGAAGGCCGGGCGTCGCTGGAGATCAGGTCGTCATCCGGCGCGGTGACGACGGCACGCTCCACCTCGACAACGTCACGGGCGACATCTACCAGCCGGCCGCGAGCGCTCCCGCCGGCCCCGGCGCGTCGAGCCGCTCTGGCGACATCGCCGACCTGCGCAGGAGCTCCGACCGACTGCGGGCGGAGAAGGCAGCGCTCCTCGAGCGGCTGGCGGACATCGACGCCCAGCAGGCGAGAATCGAGGCGACGCTGAAGAGGCTCGTCCCGGAGTCGAGCGGGGAAGCGAACAACCTCGACGACACGCGCTACTCGCAGCCGCCGGGAGCGAGCCCGCCACGGCTGCGTTCCCGCTGAGCCGGGGCACACACGACCGTCTTCCCGCGTTCCTCATGAGGCGTCGTCAGAACCCGCCCATGCCATGTCGGCCCGCGCCGAATCCCCGCCGATGATCATTGTCGCCGCGGCCGTGTTTGGGTAGATTGGAAGTCAGGGTTCAAGCCGACGACGTCACCCCTCGACGAGAGGGTTCCAGAACGACGGCGCCGAGCCGGAAACGCGGGGACAACGCGGTCATGCTGCGCAGCGATCACCAAATAGCGCGGCGCGATTCTGAGTGGTGTGGCTGGCCGAGCGATTCTTCGTCCTGGCGCGAAGCGAGGCCGAGGCGATACAGCGGAGAGTATCGTCGAGGCCGAGCGACAAAGCTCAGGGCGGAGAAGCGCCGGCCAGACGCCCTCTCAGAATCGTGTCGGGCTACATGGACCGGTCCGACCGGGAACGGAAGCCCGTCGGCTCCACCGGGTGCTGCGAAACGCAGCAAGGGTGCCGTCGCCGGGGCCGCGGGCGTCGCGGGAGGACGCGTCGTCGCTGACGTATCACCGTCCACATTTGGACGTCACCACAAGCTCGAGGAACCATGCGCTGCCTGATTGCGACCCTCGGCGGAGATGCTCCGGGAACCAACGCCGTCGTGCGCTCGGCCACGCGGCTCGCGCTGAAGCGGGACATGGAGGTGTTCGGCGCGAAACAGGGATGGGTCGGACTGATGCGCGAGCAGTTCTGGCGGCTCAAGCAGTCCGACGTCGCGGCGATCATGTACCACGGCGGCTCCGCGCTCGGATCCACCGACGTGAAGATCGAGCGCGGCGACCGGGTCAGTGAGCAGAAGATCGCCGACGCCCTGAAGAAGTACGACCTCGTGGTCGTCACCGGCGGGCTGGGGAGCTTCGCGGTCCTCGACCGTATCTACTCGACCTACCAGATGGGCCTGACGACGACGATGTTCGTGCCGGCGTCCGTCGAGGGCGAGTTCCTGAATCCTCACCACGCCGACAGTGAGAACAGCGACGAGATCCACGCCGAGTCGGTCGGCTCCGACACCGCCGGCAACCGCGCCGTCACGGCGATCGATTGCCTGCGCGACCAGGCCTTCCACTCGCGCACCGTCTTCCTCGTCGAGTGCGTCGGCTCGAAGAGCAACTTCATCCCGCTGCAGGTTGGCACCGCCTGCGGCGCGCAGCGCATCTACCTGCCGCTCCACCCGCGCATCTCCGAGGAGGAAATGCGAGAGATCAAGGAGCTCTACGGACCGGACTTCAATCCGAACTACGTCGATTCCAAGGAGCTCGTCGCCTGGATCGAGAGGACGTTCGAGGAGACCAAGCAGAAGTTCCTCCTGGTGATCCTGCCGAGCGGCGTGCCCCTCCTGAGCGTGCGCCACAACGGCGGCAGCCGCAGCCAGGCCGAGTACGAGAAGATGATCACGTCGATCAAGCCGCTCGAGCTCACCGTCTTCCGCATCGCCGAGACGCTCGATGTCCACTTCTCGGGACGATCGAACCCGATCCAGATCCGTCACGTGCTCGTCGACGACCTCCAGCGCGGCGGCCCGCCGACGCTCAGGGACCGCGTGCTCGGCTCGCTCTACGGCGAGGCCGCGGTCGAGGAGTTCGCGTCGATCATCAACACGCCGGGTGTCGAGACGACGCATCGCGGCAACCTCAACCTGCTGGCCATCGAGGGCACCAGCAGCTTCGGCTGGAAGTGCTTCCCGCGCCACGAGGTCTCGCATCTCTTCAAGGGAGACAACCCGCGCTCGGGCGGCCTCTCGCCGATTCCCTTCTTCCGGCAGGCACGCGGCAAGGTCTCGGGCTACCGACCGTTCGCGAGCCTCTGAGCGGGGCGAAAACACATGTTCGTTTCCAGCATCGCCTTCGGCCTATTCGTCGGAGGGCTCATCACGGCCGCGATGACGATCATCGAACGGGGCGTCTCCTATCCGCGCGAAGCGCCGCTGCCGCTGAGTGTGGTCCTGCCGATCCGGTTCGTCAGCTACTCGTGCATGGCCGGACTGCTGGATCTCGGAGTCGAGCGCGACTGGGATCCAGTGTCGTCTGCCGGTCTCGTGGCTTTGCCGCTCGTCGTCGGCGAGTTTCTCGAACGACTCGCGAAACGTCGTCGTCGAGACGACGCGGCGAGCGCCCGTCCCGCCGCTCGGTGAGCGGGCGGTCGCTCGATCGCGCTCCTGGACTCTCTGCGATGCGATTCTGGCGCCCGAAGTCGGACCCGAAGATCAGGGTGGAGATCACCGGGGCGTACGTCCCGACCTCCATCCTCAGAGAGGGCCTCAAGGGCCTCTTCAGGAGGGGCGGCAAGAGACGGGCGAATTTCCGCAGGCGACGAGAGCCGGGACGGCCGGTCCGCAAGGCGCTCTGCGCGCGATGCGAGTCGCCGTTGCCGGCGGGGCGATTCCTCGTCAAGCGATGTGAAGCGTGCGGGCGAGTCAACTTCCTGCCGCTTCGCCGCCGCCCGCTGACCATCGCGGATGTCCTCATCGCGCTGGTCCTGGCGATCTTGCTGCTGCTGCCGTTGATCCTCGTGGTCTACGAGCTCGTCGACTGACTGGCGCGCGGCCCGGGGCCGACTTATGATGGTGCGGGATCGAATCGCCCCCGTGGGAACACTGGAGACCGTTCGAGACATGCCCCGTGCAACGCCACTCTTGAGTGTCTGGTTCGCATTCGCGCTCGGCCTCGGGACCCTCCGCGCCCAGGACGGCCCGGGTTGCTCCCTCTGCGCCGACGCGGGCTATCCGGTCCAGAGCGACGTCAACGCCGACGAGGAGGTCAACGTCAGTGACCCGGCGTACCTTCTCGGCTGGCTCTTCCTCGGCGGGCCGCCGCCGTCCTGCCCCGGGCCCGCGCCGGGTGGCGACGAGGCCGGGTGCTGCGTCGCGTGCGGCGATGCGAACGGCGATGCCATCGTCGACATCACCGATCCCGTGCGCATCCTCAACTGGCTCTTCCTCGGCGCCGACGCGCCGCTCTGCGAGTTGCCGGGCACGGGGGCGCCGTGCGCGCCGGACGCCGGCGTGATCGTCGACGGAGACTGGCTCGAGTCGCGCCTCGACCACGCGGAGGTCCAGATCGTCGACGTCCGTTCGTCGAGCTCGTTCGCGAGATCACACATTCCCGGAGCGGTCCACGTCAGCGAGGGCTCGCTGCGCGCGACCGTCGGCGGCGTCCCCGGACAGGTGACCGACGCGGCGACGACCGAGGCCGTCCTCGCGGCCGCGGGGCTTCGCAACGACGCCACCATCGTGGTCTACAGCTCGTCGACGGACACCACGGCCGCCCGGCTCGTCTGGACTCTGGAGTACTACGGACACGCCGGCGCGCGGCTCCTCGACGGCGGCTGGAACCGCTGGACCGCCGAGGACCGCCCGGTGTCGAGCGCCCCGCCACCGCCAGCGGAGGCGTCGTACACCATCACTTCGACGATCGCGGCCCGCCGCGTCGACGTCGACTGGGTGCTGGCGCGCCTCGACGACCCCAACGTCGTCCTCGTCGACGCGCGCTCGAGCGGCGAGTACAACGCCGGTCACATCCCCGGCGCGCTGAGCGTCGACTGGACCCGCAACGTCTCGAGCGGCTCGCTCCTGCCGCGAGACGCGGTGGCCGCCCTCTACGAGTCGATCGACCCCTCGGCGACGCTCGTCGCCTACTGCCAGACCGGCTCGCGCGCCTCGGTGGCGTACGTCGTCCTGCGCTGGCTCGGTTTCGCCGACGTCCGCCTCTACGACGGCTCCTGGGCCGAGTGGGGCAGCCGCGGCGACCTGCCCAGGGAGTGAACGCCCCGGCGGCCGGACCCTCCTTTCAATCTTCTCCTTTTTTCGCGTAGCCATCCCGTCCGGACTGCACCCAGAGAGGTGAAGTGCGCGGCGCGACCCGCGGACGCGGGAAGTTCCGGGTGGGCCCGCGCGTCAGCGCCAGGCTCGGTCTGGCTGAAAGGAGTGCTTCTAGTGAAAGGTATCGACGGTCTTTCGGGGCGCCGGTGGACGGTGGCGAGCCAGGGGGTGCGGACGGGCAGGCGGCGCGGCGCCGCCCTGATCGTCCTGGCCCTGGGTCTCCTCCTGGCAACGTCGACGGGCGGCAATCGTGCGGAAGCCGCCCCCTTCCGGCGCGGTGACGTCAACCAGGACGGTTCTCTCGACATCAGCGACGCGGTCAACCTGCTCGGCTACCTCTTCCTCGGCGAGAGGTCGAAGGTGACCGAATGCCGGGATTCGGGAGACGTCGACGACCGGGGCGACGTCGACATCTCCGACGCGGTCGCCATCCTCAACTTCCTCTTCCAGGGCGCGCGGGAGCCCGCTCCGCCTTTCAGGGAGTGCGGCGAGGACCCGACGCCGGGCGATCCCCTCGACTGCGTCGCCTTCGCGCCGTGCGGCGGCGCGTCCGTGAAGCAGAACGTCCGTCTCATCACCGCCGATCCGCAGGACCGGCGCGACCCGCAGCTGATCGCGATCGACGTCGAGGCCGGAGCGGGTCAAGTGGTGGTCCGTGACGCCCGTGGCGGGGCCGATGTCCGCTCCGGAGACGTCATCGTCGGCGAGCTGCCCCCCGACTCGCCGCTGCGAAGTCAGGCTCTGGCCTACATGTTCAAGGTCGGGGCGGCCGTGTCGCAGGACGGAGACATCAAGGTCTTCAACGTGACCCCCGCGCTCCTGACCGACGTCTTCAACGAGGTGTCGTTCACGCAGACGTTCGATCTCGAGGGCGCCACCGTGATGCTCCTCGACGAGGACGGCGGCGCCGGAGCCCAGGTCGTGGCCGACGGGCGCGGCGCGGCTCGCATCATCTCGATCAACCGGGACGGCGCCGTCCTCCACGACGGGCCGATTCCCGGCGGCGGCCACCTGCGTCTCGCGCTCCAGCAGGCGAGGCTGAACCTCGACGCGGACGTCACCCTCATCTACGAGGCGGCCTTCGGGATCCCGACGCGCGTCGAGCTGTCGTATGACTCGGCCCTCGCGGGCGTCCTCGAGCTCGTCGCCGACGCCACCGCTCGCGTGCCCTTGTCGATCTACGAGAAGCGCATCGTCGAGGTCCGCAAGAGCCTGCCGATCTTCTACATCGGCACCATCCCGGTGAACCTCAACGTGCACTTCTTCCTCATCGCCGGCGCCCGGGCCGATATCAGCGCGCGCATCTCGGCCAATATCGGCGCGGCCGTCGATCTCTCCGGCCGCGTCGGTCTCCGTTTCACTCCGGCCGGCGTCACCAACCTGACCGCATTCGCGCCGCCGTCGCTGCGGCTCGTGCCCGACCCGCCCCGGCTGTCCGTCAACGAGTCGATCGATGCCTCGCTGCGCATCTACGTGCACCCCGAGGCGCACGTCACCGTTGGCCTGGCGGGAGTGCCCGTCGAGCCGGGCGCCGGGCTCAAGCTCGACGCGCACGTGCTCGCGAGGTTGACCGGCCGCGTGCTTCCGCCGCCGCCCTGCTTCGACTGGTCGGTCGGCGCCGGCATCGACGCGACGGTATCGCCGATGCTCACCGTCCTCGGCCACAAGGTCCTCAATCGGACCATACCGCTCTACAACCAGTCATGGACGCTTCTGCAGGGACGTCTCTGCGAGCCGTCCGATTCCGGCCTGCCGCTCCACCTGAGCGGCGTCACGTTCGGCGGGGCGATCTGGCACACGATGCTCACGCCCGTCCTCGGCGGCGGCCGCACCTGGACGCCGTTCCAGAACATCAGCCGCTTCACCGGCGTCGAGGGCATGCCCGGCTTCGTCGGCTTCCCGGCTCCATTCTCGAACGTCGACACGGCCCAGAGCGGCGGCATCCTCCACATGATCGCCGTCAACACGGCCGAGCCGTCCCGCGCGTCGCTCTGGTACGTGACGCGCGACCTCGCCGGCAACTGGGGCTCGTGGTCGGAGCGGGTCGGCGCGTTCACCTGCAGCATCGCCCCGCTGCCCGGCATGGAGTGCCCCGGACCGTTCATCTCGCCGCGGGTGCCGCGCCTCGTCGACGTGGGCTGCGCGATGATCGACGGGCGACTGCACGTCTGCGCGGTCGGCGACGACGGCAGCCTCTGGTACACGATGCGCGACGCCAGCGGCATGTGGACGGTCTGGTCCGACGTGCGCGGCGTCGCGAGCAACCCCGGCGCGTTCTCGAACGTCGACTGCGCCGCGGTCGGCCGCGACCTCCACGTCGTCGGCGTCACCGGGACCGGCTCGGCGACGATGCTCTGGCACGGCGTGCGCAGTCCGTCCGGCGCCTGGACGCCTTTCGGCAACGCCGGCGCGGCTGCGGGCATGGGCGCTCCCGGTTCATTCAGGCAGGTCGGCGCCGCCGGCGTGCGAGGTGAGCTCCACCTCTCGGGAGTGGCATCGAACGGCGGCCTCTGGCACACCATCCGTTTCGTCAGCGGATCGTGGCAGCCCTTCGGCAACGTCATCGCCGCGGCGGGTCAGGTCGGTTCTTTCACGTTCATCGACGCGGCCGGAGCCGGAAGTGACCTCCACCTCGCTGGACCGTCCATGGACGGCGAGTTCGGGTTCCTCTGGCACACGGCGCGCCACCCCACGTTCTGGGAGCCGTTCGACGACGTCGAGCGGCCGATCTCGGCCGGCGGCGCGGGCCACGCGGGCACCGTGTTCCTGGCGTCGAGCCTCGCGGCCAGTCAGTGATCCGTTGATTCCGGAGTGACGATCGCCGACGTCGCGGACGTCGGTGACGCGGTCCTCTCGCCGGGCCGGCGAACGCAGACAGCACGCGCCGGCCCGGCGCTTTTTCGCGACGCACCGATGCAGTTTCGTCCCGTCGCGGCTCAACCGCCCGGAGCGCGGAGCCCGAGCACCATCTCGGCCTCGGCGCGGAAGCGCTCGAGCTCCTGGCGCGCCGACGCGTCGACCGGCGGCTGATCGGCCGACCACTCGACGGCGCGGTGGTAGAAGTAGCGCGCCATGGCGCTCTGACCGAGGCGCTCGAGGCTCATGGCGATGAAGTAGCCGTCGTGCGCGCTGACGCCGGCGCCGGAGATGGCGGGATCGCGAAGCAGCGTGTCGAGCGCGTCCTGGTAGCGGTCGAGGCGATAGTAGACGACACCGAGGGTGTTGACGAGCTCCGCCTGGCCCGGTCGGAGCTCGAGCGCGCGCTCGATCAGTGGCAGGGCACGCGCCGGATCGCGCGCGGCGGGCTCGCCGGCGACGAGGACCCAGGCGAGCGAGTTGAGCGTCGTCGGATCATCGGGCGCGAGCCGGTGCGCCCGCGTCAGGTCCTCGATCGCGCGCTCCCACCGCCCGGCCGAGTAGTGCTCGAAAGCGCGGACCGCGAGCGCCGTCGGCGAGAGCGCCGAGTCCGAGGCGACCCCGTCAGCGTTCCCGGTGTCCTCCGCGGCCTCGTCCATCAGCGTCTCGGCGCCGACCACGCGCACGGAGATCGGACGGCGTGCGCCGGGCGGCGGTAACGGCGGCAGATCCCAGTCGAGCCCGAGCTCGCGCAGCCGGCCGCGAACCTCGCGCATGTCCCAGAGGCGCACGGTCGCATCGTGGTACGCCGCGGCGAGGAGCGCCGAGTCCGGCGTCCACGTCAGCCCGACGAGCAGGTTCGAGGGACCACCGTGGTCGAGGCGGCCGAGTCGCGCGCCGGTGCGCGGGTCGAGAAGCTCGACGGGCGACGTCACCCTGGCCACGGCGAGAAAGCGACCGTCGGGCGAGAACGCGGCGGCGTTCGAGAAGAACCCGTCCTCCTGGTGAACCGGCCTCCACGTGCCGCTCTCCAGGAGCGCGA
>JBFFXF010000255.1:0-11155 GCA_041569895.1 Planctomycetota bacterium
ACCGTGGGCCGTGGGCCGTGGGTGGTGGGCCGTGGACCGTGGATCGTGACCGTGACCGTGGACCGTGACCGAGACGGGGTCGGTCGGAATCGGCATCGGTCATCGGAGTCGGAAGCGGAATCGGAGTCGGTATAGTCGGTATCCGAGTCGGTCATCGGAATCGGCATCGGAATCGGTATCGCCCCCCGGCCGACGCCGGTCTACCCCCCGAGCGCCAGCTCCACCAGCATCCGCACGCCGGCCCCGGTGGCGCCGCGGTTGAGGTAGCCGCGGGCCCGCGGATTCCAGGCGGTGCCGGCGATATCGAGGTGAACCCACGGCACGCCCTCGATGAAACGCGCCAGGAAGGCGGCCGCGGTGATCGCACCGGCGGCCCGGCCGCCGGAGTTCTTGAGGTCCGCGACGTCGCTCTTGAGGGCCTCCTCGTAGTCCGGGAGCAGCGGCAGCTCCCAGATGCGCTCTCCGCTCGCCCCGGCGGCCCGCTTGACGGTCTCGATGGCGGCGCGGTCGTTGGTCATCGCGCCGGCGACGTGGTGGCCGAGCGCCACGACGCACGCCCCGGTCAGGGTCGCGAGGTCGACGACGAGGGAGGGCTCGAGGCCGCGGGCGTAGTCGAGCGCGTCGGCGAGGATCAGCCGCCCCTCGGCGTCGGTGTTGACCACCTCGACGGTGATACCCGAGCGCGTCTCGAGGACGTCGCCCGGCCGCGTCGCGCGGCCGCTGATCATGTTCTCGGCGCACGGCACCAGGCCGATGACCCGACGCGGCGCCCCGAGCTTCGCAAGCACCGCGAGCGCGGCGATCACCGCCGCCCCGCCCGACATGTCGGCCTTCATCTCCTCCATGCCCTTCGCCGGCTTGATCGAGATGCCGCCGGAGTCGAAGGTCACGGCCTTGCCGACGAAGACGAGCGGCGCGTCGCGCTTCGACCTCGATCCCTTCTTCGAGGCCTTTTTCGATCTCGAGCCGCCCGGCGCGTGCTCGAGCACGATGAACCGGGGCGGGACGTCGCTCCCCTGGCCGACGCCGATGAGGCCACCCATGCGCTCCCGGCGGATGGCGGCCTCGTCGAGGATACGGCACTTCAGCCCGGTCGATCGCGCCAGCGACCGCGCCCGTCCCGCCAGGGTCACCGGATTGATCTCGTTCGCCGGCTCGTTGGCCAGGTCGCGGGCCAGGATCACGCCCCCGGCGATCACCTCCGCGGCGCGGAGCGAGGACCGGAGCGCGGCCGGGGACGTCCCACGGCGCGCGTCACCGCCCTTGAGGAGCACCTCCAGCGAGGGCACCGGCGAGCGGTGCGACCCGGTCCGGTGGCGGGTGTGACTGTAGTCGCCCAGCAGCCAGCCCTCCGCCGCCGCCTGCAGGAACCGCCCGACCGCCTCGTCCCGCGCCTTCCCCTTGCGCGCGCCGCCGCGCCACGGCTCGCGGGCCCGATCGACGAGGAGCACCGCCTTCTTGCGGTCACGGAACCCCTCCGGCACGCGCCGGGCGGCGACCCCCATGGCGGCGCGGACGCGGTCCTCCGAGCAGCTCTCCCTCGACCCGAGCCCGACGAGCAGCGCGCAGCTGACCGCGTCCCCCGGATCGTGCACCGTGAGCAGCTGCCCGTGCTTGGCGCGGAACCCCTCCGCGCGCGCGGCGCCGGCGATTCGATCCCGGGCGGCCTTGCCGAGGAAGGCGGCCCCGGGAAGCGTCCGCGCGTCCTCCGCGACCACCGGCACGACGACGAGTCCGTTGCGGCCCTTGACGCGTCGCCCGGCGCTCCCGGCCGACTTCCCCGACGCGAGCGTCACCTTGACGCGGCTGATCTCCCCCCCGGCCTCCATGAAGAATCGACTCCTCGCTATCGGCTCTGCAACACGCTGCGCGCGATGACGATGCGCTGGATCTCGCTGGTCCCCTCGCCGATCTCGAGCAGCTTCGCGTCACGGTAGAAGCGCTCGACCGGGTAGTCGCGGGAATAACCGTTGCCGCCGAGGATCTGGATCGCCTCGCGCGTGACGCGCACCACCATCTCGGAGGCGAACAGCTTCGCCATCGCGGCCTCGCGGGTGTGGGGCCGACCGGCCATGCGCAGCCGTCCGGCGTCGTAGACGAGCAGTCGCGAGGCGTGGATCGACGTCGCCATGTCGGCGATCTTCTCGCGGATGGCGCCGAACTCATCGATGGTGCGGCCGAACGCGCGACGCTGTGTCGCGTAGTCGGCGGCGACGTCGAGCGCCGCCTGCGCGATGCCGACGCTCATCGCGCCGATGCCGATCCGCCCGCCGTCGAGCGTCTTCATGAAGTTGGCGAAGCCCTCGCCCTCGGCGCCGAGGCGATTCTCGACCGGCACACGGCAGTCGCTGAAGTGGAGCGTGGCCGTGTCGGAGGCGCGAAGCCCGAGCTTCTCCTCCTTCTTGCCGACGGTGAAGCCCGCAGCGCCGCGCTCGATGATCAGAGACGTGATGCCCCGCGTTCCCTCGTCGGGCGCGCCCGTGCGCGCGGTGATCACGAAGACATCGGCGTGCGACGCGTTGGTGATGTAGATCTTCGAACCGTTGACGACGTACTCGTCGCCCTCGCGCCGGGCCGTCGTCCGCGTGGCGCCGGCGTCGGAGCCGGCGTGCGGCTCGGTGAGACCGAACGAGCCGAGTCTCGCCCCGGAGGCGAGATCGGGGACGTAGCGCGCCTTCTGATCGTCGGTGCCGAACGCCAGGATGGGCAGCGTCGCGAGTGACGTGTGCGCGGCGAGCGTCAGTGCCGTCGAGCCGCAGCACGCGCTGATCTCCTCGAGAGCGAGCATGTAGGAGAGCAGGTCCGCGCCGGCGCCGCCGTACTCCTGTGGGACCGGTATCCCGAGGAGGCCGAGCGGTCCCATCTTCTCGAGCGTCTCCTTCGGGAACCGGCTCTCTTCGTCGAGCTCCGCGGCGATCGGCGCGATCTCGCGCCGGGCGAAATCCCGGACAGTCTCGCGGATCTGCGCCTGCTCCGGTGTCAGGTCGGTCCCCGCCGAGATCGTCTCGTCCGTCACGTTCTTCATGTCACTCCCATCTTACTTCCGCGCCGGCGGCCTCGCGCACCAATCGCGGTGCTCGGCGAGCCGGGCGAGGAGATCGTCGATCCCGTCGCCGCGCATCGCCTCGGTGAGCACGACGGGCGGCCTCCATCCTCCGCCCTCCCCCCGCCCCGTGTCAAAGCCCACACGCTCCTCGAGGAGACCGCGGAAGCGCTCGGCGCCGGGACGATCGCACCGGTTGACCACGAAGATGTCGGCGATCTCGAGGATTCCGGCCTTGAGGAGCTGCACCTCGTCGCCAATGTCCGGAGCGAGCACGACCACCGTGGTGTGCACGCTGTCACGGATCGAGAGGTCCGATTGCCCCGCGCCGACGGTCTCGACGAACACCACGGGAAAGCCCGCCGCGTCGAGGACGTCGGCGGCGAGACGGGCGCGCCGGTCGCCCTCCGTGGCGTCGCGACGCGCGAGACTCCTGAAGAAGACGCGCCGGTCGGACGCCAGCCCGAAGCCGGCGAGCCGGACGCGGTCGCCGAGGAAGGCCCCGCCGCTGCGCGGGCTCACGGGATCCGACGCGACGACGCCGACTCGCTCGCCGCGCTCCGTCAGCCGGCGCGCCAGGGCGGCCACGAGCGTGCTCTTGCCGACGCCGGGCGCCCCGGTGACGCCGACGCGGTGCGCACCGCCGACATGCGGCGCGAGCTCGGTGGCGAGAGTCGCGGCGGCCTCGTCGTCGCGGAGGACCCCGCTGATCGTTCGGCCGATCGACCTCGCGCTCGAGGGGTCGAAAGGCACCGCCGCGCCGGCCTCGCGTCGCCGGCTCACGGCGTGACCTCCTTGAGCAGCTCGCGCCCGATGACGAGGTGCTGCACCTCGCTCGTTCCCTCGTAGATCTCGGTGATCTTGGCGTCACGGAAGTAACGCTCGACCGGGAACTCGCAGCAGTAGCCGGCGCCGCCGTGGATCTGCACCGCGTCCGTGGCCGCGGTGTTGGCGACCTGCGACGCGTGCAGCTTCGCCATCGCGGCCTCGATCGTGTGCGGCTCGCCGCGGTCGCGCAGCGTCGCCGCGCGCCGCGCGAGCAGACGCGATGCCTCGATGCCGACGCCCATGCGGGCGATCTTCCACTGGATCGGCTGGTACTCGGCGATCGGCTTGCCGAACTGCGTGCGCTCGACCGCGTAGCGACGGGACGCATCGAGGCACGCCTGCGCGATGCCGATCGCCTGCGCGGCGATGCCGATGCGCCCGCCGTCGAGCGTGCTCAGGGCGATGCGGAAACCGTCCCCCTCGTCGCCGAGGCGGCTCTCGACCGGCGCCTCGCAGTCCTCGAGAACGATCTCGGCGGTCTCCGCGCCGCGGATGCCGAGCTTGCGCTCCTTCGGGCCGACGCGAAAGCCCTTCGTCCCGGCGTCGACCAGGAATGCCGTGATCCCCTTCGAGCGACGGGCCGGGTCGACCGTCGCGAAGACGATCACGAGGCCCGCGACCGGCGCGTTGGTGATCCACGCCTTGCGACCGTTGAGGACGTAACGGTCTCCGCGTCGCTCGGCGCGCGTCTCGATGCCGGCCGCGTCGCTGCCGTGTCCCGGCTCGGTGAGGGCGTACGCGCCGATGCAGTCGCCCTTGGCGATCGCGGGGAGGTGGCGCGCCTTCTGCTCCTCCGTCCCGAACCGCACGATCGGCCCGCCGATCAGCGAGTTCTGCACGGACATCGCCACGCCGGTCGCCGCGCACCCGCGGTTGATCTCCTCGAGCGCGACCGTCAGCGCCAGGGCGTTCGGCGCGTCGGGCGTGGCCGTGCCGCCGAACTCCTCCGGGATCAGGAAGCCGAGGAAGCCGATCTCCGCGAGGCGCTTCCAGTTCTCTCGCGAGAAGCGCTCCTCGCGATCGACGGTCGACGCCCTGGGGCCGATCTCGTTGTCGACGACCTCACGCGCTGTGTCGCGGACGAGCTCGATCTCCTGGGGCAGTCGAAAATCCATCGTCAGGGCGCCTTTCTCACATCATCCTTCGGTACTCGCCCCCGACCTCGAACAGTGCCTGGGTGATCTCGCCGAGACTCGCATATCGGACCGTGTCCATCAGCACGGCGAACGTGTTCTCGCCCGCGGCGGCGGCGCGCTTCAATCGCGCGAGCGCCGCCGGCGCGTCGCTGGCGTGGCGCTGCTGGAAGTCGCGCAAGTTCCGGATCTGCGTCTCCTTCTCCTCCCGCGTCGCCCGCGACACCGGTGGCGCTCCCGCGTCGGTGTTCTCGCTGCCCACGAAGGTGTTGACGCCGACGACTTCGAGCTCCCCCGAGTGCTTGCGTTCCTCGTAGACGCGCGACTCCTCCTGGATCTTGCCGCGCAGATAGCCGGTCTCCATGGCGCCCGGGATGCCGCCGCGGGTCGAGATGCGCTCGAACTCCGTCAGCACGGCCTCCTCGACGAGATCCGTGAGCTCGTCGAGCAGGTAGGAGCCCTGGAGCGGGTTGTCGCTCCTCGCCGTGCCGAGCTCCTTCTGGATGATCAGCTGGATCGCCACGGCGCGGCGCACCGATTCCTCGGTCGGCGTCGTCACCGCCTCGTCGTACGCGTTCGTGTGCAGCGAGTTGCACTGGTCGTAGTACGCGGCGACCGCCTGGAGCGTCGTGCGAATGTCGTTGAACGCCATCTCGCGCGCGTGGAGCGACCGCCCCGACGTCTGGATGTGGTACTTGAGCTTCTGCGCTCGCTCGTCGGCGCCGTAGCGATCGCGCAGGACGATCGCCCAGACGCGACGCGCGACGCGTCCGATCACCGAGTACTCCGGATCCATCCCCATCGAGAAGAAGAAGGAGAAGTTCCTCGCGAACGCGCTGACGTCCATGCCTCTCGAGAGGTAGTACTCGACGTACGTCAGTCCGTTCGCGAGCGTGAAGGCGAGCTGGGTGATCGGGTTGGCGCCGGCCTCGGCGATGTGATAGCCGCTGATCGACACCGAGTAGAAATTGCGGACGTTGCGCTCGACGAAGTACTCCTGGACGTCGCCCATCATCTTGAGCGAGAAGGCCGTCGAGAAGAGGCACGTGTTCTGGGCCTGGTCTTCCTTGAGGATATCGGCCTGCACCGTGCCGCGCACGGTCGACAGAGTGGCTGCAGACAGCCGCTCGAGCTCCTCCGCGGACGGCTCGCGCCCGGTCTCGGATCGGTGCTTCTCCACCTGCTGGTCGATCGCCGCCGTGAAGAACATCGCCAGGATCGTCGGCGCCGGCCCGTTGATGGTCATCGACACGCTGGTCGACGGATCGCAGAGGTCGAAGCCGGCGAAAAGCCGGCGCATGTCCTCCCACGTCGCGATGCTGACGCCGCTCTCGCCGACCTTGCCGTAGATGTCCGGGCGCTCGTCGGGATCGTGTCCGTAGAGCGTGACGCTGTCGAACGCCGTCGACAGCCGCTTCGCCGGCTGGCCGTCGCAGAGCAGATGAAAGCGCCGGTTCGTCTTCGCCGGGGTGCCCTCGCCGGCGAACTGCCGGGTGGGGTTCTCGTCGACGCGGCGCAGCGGATACACGCCCGCCGTGAACGGGAAGCGGCCCGGCAGGTTCTCGAGACGCAGGAAGCGATAGAGGTCCGCCCGGCCGGTGGCGCGCGGCAACGAGAGGCGCGACAGCTCGGTGCCGGCGAGGGTGGTGAATCGAAGCGGCGCGCGGATCTCGCGCCCGCGCACCTCGTAGGTGAGATCGGGCGCGGCGTGACGCTCGCGGACGTCGCTCCACCCCTCGAGGAGAGCGCGCGTCTCGTCGGCGACCTCGCCCCGGAGCCTGGCGGCGAGATCGCGCACCGCCTGCGCGCCGGCCGCGTCGGGGCGACCGTCCTTCTCGAGGCGCGCGAGTGTCGCCTCGGCGGCGTCGAGGGCGGCCACGCGACCGGCCTCCGCGTCGGTCCGCCGGCGGTACTCCCGCACGGTGCGGGCCGCCTCGGCGAGGTAGCTCTCGCGCGACGGCGGGATGATGTGGATCTCGAGCGGAGCGGGGAGCTGGTGCCCCTGGAACACCGCCGGATCGAGCGACCCGTCGCCCGAGGCGCGGGCGAGCTGCTCGACGAGCGACCGGTACAGCCGCTCGACGCCGGGATCGTTGTAGGCGCTCGCACATGTCCCGAACGTCCGCTCGATGATCTCGCTCCTGCCGAGCCGGCGCAGTTGCCGCGTCACCGCGTTGACCGCGTCCGGACCGGCCTGGCGGTCGATCTTGTTGACCGCCACCGCGTCGGCGTAGTCGAGCATGTCGATCTTCTCGAGCTGCGTCGGCGCGCCGAACTCCGGTGTCATCACGTACAGGTTGACGCCGGCGACCTCGAGGATCGCGGAGTTGCCCTGGCCGATGCCGGCGGTCTCCACGAGGACGAGACGGCAGCCCCACCGGCCGACGACCTCGATGGCGCCCGCCACCGCGCGGGTGAGCTCCGTGCCCGATCCGCGCGTCGCGAAGCTCCGCAGGAAGACACCGGGCCGATAGACCGAGTTCATCCGGAGGCGGTCGCCGAGCAGCGCTCCACCGGTGCGCTTGCGGGTCGGATCGACCGACAGCACCGCCACGGCGAGCTCGGGAAAATGGCGCCCGAGGCGCAGCACCAGCTCGTCGACGAGGGAGCTCTTGCCGGCTCCCCCCGTGCCGGTGACTCCGAGGACGGCGGGCGCGCGCCCCGTTCCGGGAAGTCCGCACCGCGCGAGCACGTCCTTGACCGCGACGCCCGTCTCGACCGCCGTCAGCGCCCGCGCCAGCACCGCGTCGCGCGACTCCCGGGCGCCGCCGTCCGCGCCATCGCCCTCCGCCGGAAACCGCAGCCGCGCCGCCACCTCGCCGGTCGCCGTGGTGATGTGCTCGATCATCCCCTCGAGGCCGAGTCGTCGCCCGTCCTCCGGGGTGAATATCTTGCGAACGCCGTTCTCCTCGAGGAAGCGGACCTCCTCCGGCAGGACGACGCCCCCGCCCCCGCCGAAGATCAGCACGTGCCGCCCGCCCGCCGCGTCGAGGCGCTCGCGCAGGTACTGGAAGAACTCGACGTGGCCGCCCTGGTACGAGCTCACCGCGACGGCCTGGGCGTCCTCCTGGATCGCCGCGGCGACGATCTGCTGCACCGAGCGATTGTGGCCGAGGTGGATCACCTCGGCCCCGCCGGCCTGCAGCAGGCGCCGCACGATGTTGATGGCGGCGTCGTGTCCATCGAAGAGCGAGGTTGCGGTGACCACGCGGACGCGCGTGCTCAGCTCGGTGACGCCCGAGCTCGCTCTGGTGATCGGTTCCTGCAGGTCCATCGGGGGTCCGGCCCGTACGCCGAGGCGCTTCGTGTCGCCGCCGTACGGAAGACGTGGCGACGATCACTCGATCACTTGATGATCTTCTCCTCGACCTTCTTGCCGTTGTGGGTCAGGAGCTTCTTCCTCTTGTCCACCACCGTCTCGAGGTTGACGGGGCGCTGCCACACCTTGAAGAGGTTGGCGAGCGTATCGCGCGCGTGGTCCAGCTTCAGCGGCACGCCCTCGTAGCGGTGCACGAGGTACAGCTCGCCCCGATTCTTGTAGTTGGCGTTGTCGATCGAGATGAAGGGCTGGCCGAAGTTCGACAGCGTGAAGAGGAGCTTCTCCTTGATGGCATCGAAGTCACGGCTGTCGATCTCGTACTCGCCGGTCTGCTTGTTGTAGGCGTAGGTGAACAGCTGGTTCCGCTTGCAGAAGTCCTCGGTGAGGAACTCGTCGATGAACGTCACGTCGTTGTAGATCTTGCGCACCTCGAAGATCTTCTCGCGCCCGAGGCCGAGGTCCTGGTTCCACGAGTCCTTTTTCGACTGGTCGTCACACTCCTCCCACTCGCGCCCGAAGCGGCCCTTGTTCCAGCGGTCCTCGATGTCGCGGAAGAGCTCGATCCCGACCTTGTAGGGATTGAGGCCGCCCGGATTCGGGCCGAGGGTGGCCGAGTGGTGATCCGCATAGTCGATGATCTCGTCCGCCGTGCAGGCCTTCTCGGTCATGATCGTCGAGTGCCAGTACGAGGCCCAGCCCTCGTTCATGATCTTGGTCATGCCCTGCGGCGCGAAGTAGTAGGATTCCTCGCGGATCATCGAGAGGATGTCGCGCTGCCAGCGCTCGAGCGGCGCGTTCTCGATCAGGAAGAAGAGGATGTCCTTCTCCGGCCGCTCCGGGAACTTCGCCTGCTTCTCGAGGTCCTCCTCGAGGCGCTTCTTCTCGGCCTCGAGATACTTCGGAGGGTTGATGAACTCCTCCATGTACGTCTTCGACTTCAGTCGGGCCGGCTGCTTCTTGCCGTGCTCGTGATCGCCGTCATCCTCCTGCAGCACGCGACGGCGGGTGATGAACGGCGAGTGATAGTCGATGAGGTTCTCGAGCGAGAGGCAGGTGTCGACGAAGTCCTCGACGCGTTCGAGTCCGTAGCGGTCGATGTAGCGCCGGATCCGCACGCCGTGGTTGGCCACCTCGTCCATCATCTTGCGGTTGGTCTTCGAGAACCAGTAGTTGCACTTGAAGAAGTCCGAGTGGCCGTAGACGTGCGCCATCACGAGCTTCTGGTCGACGGTCTGGTTCCCCTTCAGGAGGTAGGCGTAGCACGGATCGTTGTTGATGACGAGCTCGTAGACCTTGTGCAGCCCGTAGGAGAACGACTTGCTGAGCTCCTCGAACTGCATGCCGAACCGCCAGTGCGGGTAGCGCGTCGGGAAGCCGCCGTAGGCGACGACCATGTTCATCTGCTCGTAGTCGAGGAGCTCGAAGATGACCTCGAAGAAGTCGAGCCCGCAGTCCACGGCGTGCCCGCGGATCCGCTTCACCATCGACTTGAGCTCGGGCGTCAGGTTGCTGTTCACTTTCCCTTGCCCAGGAAGGTCTTGATCGACTTGTAGATGTCGTCGCGGCTGTTGATCTCCGAGACGATCAGCTTCTCGCTCTCCGTGAACTCCGACTGGAGGTCCTTGAGGAACTGCCCGCTGCCGTAGGCGCTCTTGACCTGCCCGTAGCAGAAGACGTTCGACCAGGGGAAGAGCGTTTCGGAGAGGATCTTCAGGCACAGCGCCGTGTCGTCCCCGCCCCAGTTGTCGCCGTCCGAGAAGTGGATCGGATAGATGTTCCAGCTTCCGGGGTCGTAGTCCTTCTCGATGATCTCCCGGCACAGCTGGTACGCGGACGAGATCTTCGTGCCGCCCGACTCGCGCAGGTGGAAGAACGTGTGGCGGTCCACCTCGCGCGCGATGGCGTCGTGCACCACGTACCGAGTCTCGAGGTCGCGATACTGCGACTTCAGCCAGGTGTCGATCCAGAAGGACTCGATGCGGACGATCTCCTTCTGCTCGTTCCCCATCGAGCCGGAGACGTCCATCATGTAGATGATTACCGCGCTCGAGTCGGGGACCGCCTTCACCTTGGACGCGCGGTACCGCTTGTCCTCGTGGATCGGCAGGATCACCGGGTTCTCCGGGTTGTAGAGACCGGAGACGATCTGCCGCTTCAGCGCCTGCTTGAACGTCCTCTTGAAATGGCGCAGAGACTCGGGACCCGACCGGTGGATCCCCGTGTAGCGGTCACGCTCGTGATGGATGTTGCGCTCGCCCTTCGGCTCGATGCGCGGCAGCTCGAGCTCCTCGCCCATGATCTTGGCGAGCTCGTCGAGCCCCACGTCGACCTCGAGCGCGTGATCGCCGGGGAGCTCCCCCGCGCCGGCCCCCTCGCCGGCCTGGGGATCCGCTGGTCCGAGCGACGTGCCCTCCTCGCCCGGCCCCTGGCCGACCCCGCCGGCCTGCTGGCGGCCGTACCGGAAGCGCGGGATCTCGATCTGCGGCAGCGGGATCGAGACCGTGTTCTTTCCCTGCCGTCCGATCAGCTCGCCCTGGGTGATGTACTGCTTCAGGTTCTCGCGGATCTTTCCGCGAACGATCTGTCGGAAGCGGTTTGTATCCGGATAGACTCGATGCATACTTTGCCGCGCCGGCCGCCGGTCACACCTTCTTGACGTCGCCGCGCGCGAAGATCGACGCGACGTAGTTGAGCACGTCTGTCGCGCAGATGTCGCAGTAGCCGTAGTTCTTGATCATGCGGTTCTTGACGACGTCGATCTTCTCCTGGGTCTCCTTGTCGACGACCGACGACACGAGGCTCTTCAGCTTGATGGTGTCCTTCTGGTCCTCG
>JBFFXF010000256.1:0-11119 GCA_041569895.1 Planctomycetota bacterium
CCGTGCCCGTGCCCGAGAAGGCTGCTCGACTCCGCCCGCGAGACTCTGACGTCAGAGCACGGCAAGGAAGGCAGGAAGGCAGGAAGGCAGGAAGGGAAAGTGGAGAAGTGGAAACGCAGAGCGCAGAACGAAGGCGCGGCCGACGGACGAGGACGCAGATGACCCCGATTGAGGACGAGTCGGACTCGGACTCGGTCGTCGGAATCGGCATCGGCATCGGAATCGGTCATCGGTTCTCTGATCTCTGACCTCTGATCTCTGCCTCTGCCTTCTGATCTCAGTCTCGGTCTCCGACTCCGGTCGCTCGGCCCCGACGTCGCGCGGGGACAACGACGGCGAATGCTTTCGGGACCGGGCCCGGGACCGGGTCCGGGAACGGGTTCGAGACCGACCCCGACAGTTTCTTTCACAGCCCCAGCGAGTACACCGCAACCGCAATCGTCCCGCTCTTCAGCTTCAGCTCCTCCCTCCCCCGCTCCCGAAACCCCATCGCCTCGTAGAACCGCCGCGCCGGCTCGTTTGCGGCGACCACCTTGAGGGTGAGCGTCGTGAAGCCGCGTGCGCGGGATTCTCTGGTGACGCGCTCGCAGAGGCGGCGGCCGTGGCCTCGCCGTTGTTCGGCCGGGCGGACGTAGAGGGCGGAGATCTCGGCGGTGCTCGCGGGCTCGGGACCGGTGTTGGGCGGGGCGGTGGCGCAGCAGAAGGCGACCACGTCGCCGCCCCGATCGACGACGAACACCGGGACGTGCGGCACGGAGAGGATCTCGACCCACCGCCGCTCGTGCTCCTCGAGCGAGAAGCCCTCGAGCAACTCGCGCGGGACGATGTCACGGTAGGCCTCACGCCAGCTCTCGACATGCACGCGCGCGATGGCGGTGGCGTCAGCGCGAGTGGCTCTCCGAACTTGGCATCCGGGCTTCCCGTCGTATGCTGATCCCTGGACCGGAGAGGTCATCGGATGAAGCAGACAGAACCCTGAGCGGCCCGTACCGTACCGTAGCCGTACCGTACCCGTACCCGTTCCCGATAACTCGCCATCGGGCACGGACTCCGGAACGCCGATCACGCGGACACCGCGGCCGAGCGCAGCGATCGAGAGCCATGCACGCGACGGATTGTCTCATTCCCCTCGGTGCGACGCCAGCGCAACGCTGTCCCTACCTGCCGGATCGCGACGCGAGCCTGTTTTTTTACCAGCCGATCTTCCCGTCGCCCGACGATTTCGACCGCATGCTCGAATCCGGGTTCCGCAGGCACGGCGGTGTGTTCTACCGGCCAGCGTGCCCGGATGGGTGCCGCGAGTGCGTGCCGATTCGCCTTCCGCTGGCGCGCTTCGAGCCGTCGCGGAGCCAGCGACGGCTGCTGCGCAAGTACGGCGACCGCTACGAGGTCACCGCCGGCGAGCCGGCGGTCGAGCCCGACCACCTCGACCTCTTCAATCGCCACGCCCGCCACGTCTCCCCGGACGCGCGACCGCTCGGTGTCGAGGAGTACACCGACTTCCTGATCGCCAGCCCGGTGCTGACGTTGCAGGTGAGCTACCACCTCGACGGCGAGCTCGCCGGCGTCGGGTTCCTCGACGTCGGCCACCGCGCGTCGTCCTCCGTCTACTACTTCTGGGACCCGGACTGCGCCGCCGCCTCGCCCGGCACCTTCTCGGCGCTCTGGGAGATCGACTGGTGCCGGCGCCAGGGCCAGGACCATTACTACCTCGGGTACTGGATCCGCGACTGCCGGAGCATGGCCTACAAGGATCGATTCCGCCCCTGCGAGCGCATGGACTGGGAGAGCGGCAGGTGGGTCGAGGCGCGGTAGCGCTCTTCCAGCTTGCAGCCGGGGCGCGCTGCCGGGGGCTTTTTGCGGGAAGCCCACCCGCCGCCCGAGTATCATCGAGCCGGCTCGTTTCGATCCGTCCGGACGACCGGCCCGGCAGCAGGGAGCAGCGTCACATGACCGACCGGCGGCGATCACTTCTCTCCACCATCCTCGTCGTTCTCCTCGCGCACGTCACGACCCCGCGTCCGGCGACGGCGCAGGACGAAGCCAAACAGGCGGCCGCCGAGCTCGCTCGCATCAAGCAGGCCGAGGCGCAGGAGCGCCTCAAGGAGCTCGAGGAGACCATGGATCGGCTGGCGCGGCTGCTCTCGACCACCGAGCCGCGCAACGCGCAGAAGCTGCGCACCGCCTTCGAGGAGTCGCGCGAGCGGCTGGTGCGCGAGGGGATGGGCCGCGTCGTCGAATTCCTGCGCGAGCGTAAGCTCGATCGAGCGCTGGAGAGCCAGGCGTCGGTCGCCCGCAACCTCGACGAGCTGCTCTCGATCCTGCTCGAGAAGGACATCAGCCCGCGCGAGCTGCTGAAGCACATCAAGCGCCTCACCGGTGTTCTCGCGGACCTCGACCGCGTCGTCGAGGAGGAGACCACGGAGAAGATCGCGTCGGACCAGGCCGCCGAGGCGGAGTCGCCGATCGAGACGCTCTCCGGAGCCCTCGTCGAGCTCGACGCGCTGATCGGCCGCGAGAAGGCGATCGAGGCGAAGATCGCCGGCGCCACCGGCAACGCTTCCGGCGAGGGAAAGGACGGCGGGGGCGGGCAGGAGGGCAAGGGCGGCAAGGGTGGCAAGGACGGCAAGGGTGGCGAGGGTGAACCGGGCGGCCAGGGCGACACGCCCGACCGTGAGCCCGAGAAGGACCCCGAGGTCGCCCGCAAGCTCCGCGACGTCGCGACCGAGCAGGAAAACGTGCAGTCGGGAACTGCCAAGCTGCGGAAGTCGCACGAGCCGGGCGGTGGACCGTTCGATCTCGACCGTGATCGCCTCGCGGCCGCCGAGGCCGCGATGGCCGGCGCGTCGAGCGCCATGAAGGGCGGCGCGGGAGGCGAGGCGGCGGGCAAGGCCGCCGAGGCGCGCAAGGCCCTCGAGGCCGCGCGTCGCGATGCCGCCGAGAAGCTCGACGAGCTCCGCCGGCGTCGCGATTTCGCCACCATGAAGAAGGCGCAGGACGACACCACCGAGCGCACGAAGGACGTCCTCGAGCGCATGAAGACGACGCCACCGCTGGTCTCGTCGCCCGAGGGCGGCGTGCCGGGCCGTGGTGACGTCGAGGCGGCGTCCGGCTCGATGGAGAGCGCGTCGGAGAGCCTCGGCGGCGGCAAGGCGCGGCCCGCGAGCCGATCGCAGAAGGACGCGCTGACGAAGCTCAACGAGGGCCGGCGCAAGGTCGAGGAGACGCTCGAGGAGCTCCAGCGGGCGTTGCGCGAGCGTCTGCTCGCCTACCTGCGCGAGCGCTTCACGCACATGCTCGACCGACAGCGCGGCCTTTCGCGAGAGACGAAGTCGCTCGACAGCCGGCTGCGGGCGCTGGCGACGGTCGCCGCCGCGTCGGGAAGCACGTCGGCCGATCCGGTGCCCGCGGACGGCGCCGAGGGCGTCCCGGAAGCAGCGATCGACCGCAAGGATCTCCAGAAGGCGAAGAGCCTCGCGCTCGGCGAGGAGGATCTCCGCCTCGTCGCCGAGGACGTCATCGACCTCCTCGAGGAGGACGGCACGACTCTCGTCTTCCCGCGCATCGTCGGCGGGCTCGAGGCGGACCTCCGGAACGTCACCGGCCTTCTCGACGCCGTGCGCACCGGAGCGCTGACGCAGCGCATCCAGAAGGAGATCGAGGAGACCCTCGTCGAGATCCTCGAGGCGATCAAGCAGGCGCAGAAGAGTCCGCCGCCGCCGAATCCGAACCAGGGACGGAGATCGCGCAGCGGGGCGGGCCCGCTCCTGCCGACCTCGGCCGAGCTCAAGATGATCCGCTCGATGCAGGCGCGACTCAACGAGCGCACGCGCCGGTTCGATCTCGATCGCGCCGTGGAGGAGCTCGACCTCGAGGAGAAGCGGCAGGCCAGGGCGCTCGCCGATCGCCAGAAGGAGATCGAGGACCTGCTGCGAAAAGTGGGGCGGTCCCTGTGACGGTTCGCTGTACAATCACCTCGGCGGCAGAGGACGGCCGCCGGAGACTTGAAACACCAGGACGGAGGCTGACCATGTCGACCCGGTCTCACGGCGCGACGAAGCTCGCGACGATCGCTCTGCTGGCGGCGCTCGTCGCCGCTCCGCTGGCCGCCCAGACGCCGCACGAGATGGAGCCGACCGACAAGATCGAGCTCTTCCTGCAGCATCTCGGCAAGATCGTCCAGATCGAGCCGGAGCTCTACCAGTCGCTGTTGCTCGAGTACGAGGTCGGTCTGACGCTCGGCGAGCTCGGCATGGCGCACCCCGAGCCGTTGCTCGGCGACTTCATCCTGCGCGGCCTCGAACGCGTCCACCCGGCGCTGGCAACGGCGCGGGAGCATTTCGAGGCCGGCGCCGCGGGTGACACCGCCCGCCGCGATGAGGCCGCGGCGGCGTTCCGGTCGTTGATCGGCAAGCGCGATCCGTTCCTCTCGGCGCGCTGCCGGCTCTTCCTCGCCGAGATCGACCTCGCGGCGGGACGGCACGACGCCGCGCTGCGCACCGCCGAGCGCATCATCCGCGATGACCGCATGCACCTGATCCCGGACTGGCGCGCCTGCGAGATCGCCGCGTCGTGCTTTCGCGCCAGGGAGCAGCCCGTGCTCGAGTTCCTGCAGCACGCCATCCTGCTGACCGACTTCCACGACCTGCCGCCCGCGGTCGAGGCGAACGCCAGGGCGCGGCTCGCGGAGCTGGAGAAGGAGGCAGGACGACCGGTCCGCGTCGTCGGCGGCTGGATGGACGCCGTCGAGAAGTGGGTCCGTCGCTACGAGACCGGCGAGGATCCGACGCGGGCGAAGCAGGGACAGATCCTCGTCGCGCTCGACAAGATGATCGAGCTCCAGGAGGCGCGCGAGCGCAACGCGTGCAAGAACTGCGGCAGCGGATCGTGCGGGGGCTCGTGCCGTGGCGGCCCGCCGCGTGGCAACCGGAGCAGCTCGCCGGCGCAGACGTCGCAGCTCGTCGAGGCCGACGGCTCCATCAACCTCCGCGGCGTGTCGCGTGGCAACGCGTCGTCGCTGTGGGGGCTCCTGCGGGATCGCCAGGGCGCCTCGGCGCTCCAGAGCTCGAAGGTCAAGCTGCCGGAGCGTTACCGCAAGCTCCTCGAGCAGTACTACCGCGGGCTGTCGACGAGCGAAGAGGAATGAGCGCGTCGCGGCGAACGCCCAGGGCCTTCCTGATCGGCATCGCCGCGTGCCTCTTCGTGTGGGCGCCGCCGACGCGCGTCGCCGCCCAGAGCGCGGGAGACATCATCTGCCGCCTGGCGCTGATCGACGGCAGTGAGGCTGTCGGCGCCCTGATCGAGATCACTCCCGAGCGCATCCGCATCGAGGGTCGCGACCGGCCACTCGCCTACCACGAGCTGCGCGAGATCGTGTTCGGCGCCAGTGGAGAGGAGCTGGCCGCCGGCAGCGACGCGCGCCGAGATGACACGGAGAAGCGTCCGCTGCTGCAGTTCGTCGGCGGGGAGGCGCTTCCGGCGCGCGTCCTCGACTGCGACGGCAAGATCCTCCGATTCCTCGTCCGCGGGGAGCGGACCGAGTCGGCCCCGTCGGGCGAGACCATCGGTACGCTCGCCGTACCGGTGACCGCGCTGCGCGCGTTCCGGTTGCGCGAGCCGCATCCGACGGATCGCATCTTCGAGGAGACGCTCAAGAGCCCGCCGCCCGACCGCGACATGGTCTTCGTCCGTCGCGGCGAGCGACTGCTGCGGCTCGAGTGCGTCTTCCGCGCGATCGACGGCGAGTTCGTCACCATCGAGTACGGCGGCGAGGAGAGACGGATCCGGCGCAACCGGATCCTCGGCGTCATTCTCGCGTCGGTCGCCGGCGCGACCATCGACAGCGGCGATGAGGGCGTTCTCCATCTGGAGAGCGGCGGTCGCGCCCCGGCGCGCATCCGCGGCATCTCCTTCGTCACCGACGGCGGCGTGGAGCGACCCCAGCTCGACGTCACCGTGCACGGCTCGCCTTGGCCGCTGCGTCTCGACCGCATCGACCACATCGCCTTCGCGAGCGACCGCATCCGGTTCCTCTCCGAGCTCGAGCCGTCGAAAGTGACCGAGACGCCGCTCTTCGACAACCGCTTCCCCTACCGCCGCGACCTCTCGGTCGGCGGTGGGCCGATCTGGCTCGACGGCGTCGAGTATCGCAAGGGTCTCGGCGTGCACTCGCGATCGGTCATCCAGTACGACCTGGACGGCAGCTTCACGTCGTTCGTGGCGCGAGTCGGCATCGACGACCTCGTCGGCGGTCGGGGCGCGGCGACGGTGCGCGTCATCGGAAACGGACGCAAGCTCTTCGAGAGCAACGTGTCGGGCGGCGAGGACGCCATCGACGTCGTCGTGCCGATCACCGGCATCCGCACGCTCGCGCTCGAGACCGACTATGGCGAGGATGGAGTCGACCTCGGCGACCACGTCGACTGGGCCGATGCGCGGCTCGTCCGTCCGGCCGGGAAGCGCGTTCCCGCGACCGAAACAGAAGGGACTTCGAGATGACCTCCGAGACGATCTTCCTGGCGACCGGACCCCGACGACTCTCCACGTTCACCGCGTTTGCCCTCCTCGTCGCGACGCTTCTCTCCGGCGGCCTGGTCGCCCAGGAGGAGAAGAAGAACGACCCGGCGCGCCCGGCGCCCGGCGCGGATCACGATCACGAGAAGGATCACGAGCATGCCGAGGAGCCCGGCCGGCCGGCGGCCGCGTCGAGCGCGATCGAGTGGCACCGCTCGCTTGCGGACGGCGTGGCGGCGGCGCGCAAGGCGTCGCGTCCGCTGCTCGTCGACTTCGAGGCGGAGTGGTGCGGCTGGTGCAAGAAGCTCGACCGCGAGACCTACGGCAACGACGAGGTCATTCGCTTCGTGACCAACACCTTCGTCGCCGTCAAGATCGACGTCGATGCCGATCCGGACACCATGAAGAAGTTCGGCATATCGGGCCTGCCGACCATCGTGTTCCTCGAGGTCGGCGACGGCAAGAAGCGGTCGGACCCGGTGGCGGCGGACGGTACCGAGGGCGGCGCCGAGGACGACACGAAGGACGGGGCCAGGGAGGCGAAGGACGAAGCCAGCAAGACGCCGGACGCGCTCCCGACGTTCCAGGAGCTCATGCGCATCGAGGGGTACCGGCCACCGGACGTCTTCCTCGCCGAGGCGAGACGGGCGGCGGCGGCGGGACTGTCGCTGGCCGAGCTGCGCTCCGCGGCGCTCGCCGACCCGACGGACGCGGACGCCCAGCGCGCCTACGCGAGGGCGCTCCTCGCCGGGGGCAAGACGGCGGAGGCCGAGACGGTGCTGCGCGAGGCCCTGGCTCGAATCCCGGGGAGCCCGGTGCTCGTCCTCGAGATCGCCGAGATCGACCGCGTGGCGGGCCGCTACGAGAAGGCGGTCGAGGGCTACCGCGGCGTGCTCGCGTCGCCGGCGGCGGACGCCGAGGTCCGCAGGGCGGCGGCGGTGCCGCTCGCGCGCAGCCTGTTGTCGCTCGAGCGACCGGAGGAGGCGGAAAAGTCCCTCGGCGAGCTGCTCGACGGGATTCCGAAGGAGCTCCTCGAGCCTCGCGACCCGGCGGCACGTCGCGAGGGCGACGAGGGCGCGCCCGATGAGGAGTCCGGCGCGGCCAGGCCGAAGCTCGACGCCTCAGTCCTCGAGGCCCTCTTCCTGCGGGGCTACATCCGCGCCGTTCTCGAGCGTCCCGCCGAGGCGCTCGTCGACCTGCGCATCGCGCGCGACGCGGATCCGGAAGGGGCCTGGGGGTTCCGGGCGGCCTTCATCATCGCCCGGCTGCGCACCTGAGCGGAGCGCGACTCGCCAGCCGGCGTCGCTCTCATGCCCGTTTCGGACGTCCGCCGACGATGCGCTTCTCGAGGAAGACCTCGTTCCCCTTCTCGTTGTAGACGACGCGGTCGAAGATGTACCTCGAGATGATGATCCCGCGCCCGTTCGACGCCAGCAGGTCCTCCGGCTCGTCGCGATCGACGAACCGCGACCAGTCGAAGCCGTCACCCTCGTCGGCGATCCGGTACGAGACCTTTTGCCCGTCGAAATTGTACTCGATCCGCACCATGCGATCGGCGAGCTGCGGCTCGGCGAGGCGTTCCTCGATGAGCTTCTGGAAGGTGCGACTCTCGAGCGCCTCGCTCTTCGCCTCGGAGGTGATGCCGAGGTTGCCGTGCTCGAGAGCGTTCAGCACCATCTCGTGGATTCCGAGAGCCAGGTCGTTGCGCAGCTTCTCCGAGATGCGGCCCGAGATGCCGACGAGGAGCTGGTTGACGATTCCCTGTACGCGGCCGACGTCGGTCTTGAAGGAGACCGTCTTCGATTCCCGGTCGACGGACGATCCGTCGATCGGTCCCCGTCCCGAGCCCCTGGTCTCCTTCTCGAGCTGCTTCTGGAGCTCCAGGAACTGCGCCCGCAGGGCATCGAGACGCTCCTTCAGCCGCAGGTGCGCCTGGACACGCGCCCGCAGCTCGGACGGCTCGAACGGCTTCTGAATATAGTCGACGGCGCCGAGCTCGAGGCCCCGCGCCTTGGTCTCGGCGTCTGCGATGGCGCTGAGGAAGACCACGGCGATGTCCTCGGTCCCCGCGTCCGACTTCAGCGACCGGCAGAGCTCGAGCCCGTCGGTGTCCGGCATCGTCATGTCGAGGATGATCAGATCCGGTTGCCGCTCGCTGGCGAGCTTGATCGCCTGCTCGCCGGAGGTCGCCGTGAGGAGCTCGTATTCGTCCCTCCTCAGGGTGGACTCGAGGAGGCCCACCTCGACTTGATCGTCGACGATGAGGATGCCGGGCTTCTGGCGCGTGTCCGACATGGGCCCTTCTGGCGAACAGATCGGTCTGGAGACAGAATAAAAGGCGCGATAGAGTACGCTTGCTCTGAGCTTTTCGGTTCCGGAGCGTCGCTTTCTTCAATCGGGCTCGATCCGATAATCCGCCCGCAACGCACTCCGCGCTGAACAGAACTCCGGCCCGAGCCGAACTGAGATGAGTGTCGCCGTCCGACCACGCCTCGGCGGCGATCTTTGTGAAAGGAGCCTCACCTTGAGCGCCAAGCTGACACGGGACGACCGGTTGGAGATTCTCAAGAACTCCTCGTCCTTCATCCGTGCCTACGAGGACCTCGAATTCATCCACCGGGAGGACGTCAGGCCCGTCCGGCTCCAGCTCGAGCTTCTCAAGCCCGAGCTGCTCCAGAACGAGTTCAAGATTACATCGACGATCGTCGTTTTCGGAAGCGCGCGGATTCCGTCCCCCGATAACGCCGGGAGGATTCTCGACGCGGCGCGGGAGGAGAAGGCGCGTTCCCCGGACGACCCCGCGGTGGCGAAGCGCGTGGCCACGGCCGAGCGGCTGGTGGCCAACTCGAAGTACTACGAGGAGGCGAGGCGCTTCGGACGTCTGGTCTCCACCGAGTGCCAGAAAAACGGACGGCGCGACCTCGTCGTGGTCACCGGCGGCGGCCCCGGGATCATGGAGGCGGCGAACCGCGGCGCGCACGACGTCAACGCCAAGAGCATCGGCCTCAACATCACGCTGCCGCACGAGCAGGAGCCCAACTCCTTCATCTCGCCGGAGCTCTGCTTCCTGTTCCACTACTTCGCGATCAGGAAGATGCACTTCCTGATGCGCGCCAGGGCCCTCGTCGTCTTCCCCGGCGGGTTCGGAACGCTCGACGAGCTCTTCGAGACGTTGACGCTGGTCCAGAACCAGAAGATGGAGATCGTGCCGATCATCCTCTTCGGGCGCGAGTTCTGGGACCGCGCCGTCGATTTCGACTTCCTCGTCGCCGAGGGCGTCATCTCGCCGGAGGACCTCGATCTGATCCAGTACGTCGAGCGGGCCGAGGACGCGTGGAAGATCATCGTCGAGCACTACGGCGGCATCGAGAAGCTGAAGGAAGCGTGAGGCCATGTTTCCCGACTGGATGGGCGATCTCTACAACGTCGAGGGGTTGACGGATCACACCGTCGGACTGATCTCCCTCGTCGTCAGCGGACTCTGTGGCGCGATCGTCGGCCTCGAGCGCGAGCGGCGCGACAAGCCGGCGGGCCTTCGAACGCTGATCCTGATCAGCGTCGGCGCGACACTCTTCACCATGGCGTCGCTGCTGATCGGCGGCGTCGGATGGGCGGATCGCAGCCGCATTGCCGCGCAGGTGGTCACCGGCATCGGGTTCCTCGGCGCCGGGGCGATCATCCACGAGCGACGCGCCGTCGTCGGCCTGACGACCGCGGCGACCATCTGGACGGTCGCCGCCATCGGCGTCATCGTCGGCAGTGGCTACGCGTTCGCCGGCATCGTGCTGGCGCTGCTCATCTACGTCGTTCTCACGGGAATCAAGCGCGCCGAGGTGTGGCTCGACGGCCCGTGCCGCCACGTCCGCATGCGCGTCGAGTATCGATCGCACCGGGGCAAGACGCGCGCGGTCATCCTCGGCCTCCTCGACGAGTCGCAGATCCCCTCGAGCGACTACCGCTTCCTCGGCGAGGCGGGCGAGGCGATCGATGGCGAGACGACCGAGGCGCTCGAGATCGCCTACTGCACGCGCCATCGCGCGCACCGCACCATCGTGCCGAGACTCGCCGAGCGGCCGGAGGTGATCGCGGTGGAGGACGTCGAGCCGGTCGCGGTGACGAAATAGCTCGCGGCGTCGGCTCCGTTCCCGTTCCCGTCCCGGTCCCGTTCCCGTGCCCGTGCCCGTGCCCGTGCCCGAACTCGGCCTCGTTGAGACGGAGACAGAGACCAGAGACCAGAGAACAGAGAACAGAGACCAGAGACCAGAGAACAGAGAACAGAGAACAGAGGGCAGAGAACAGAGGGCAGAGAACAGAGAACAGAGGGCAGAGGGCAGAGGGCAGAGGGCAGAGTCGATGCAGAGGCGTTGAGATCGGCGGGGGGCGGCGGCGTCGACCGGTCGATTGTAACCGGTACTCGGTCGAGTCAAGGGTGCCCTCGCTTCGCTCGGCGACTACGTCGCCCTTGACACGCCCTGCGTTCCGGTTGCGCCGAGAGAAAGCGCCGCCGCATCGGGCCGGCGGCCACGGATTCCTTTCTCTCACTCGATCGGAGGTTCTCATGAAACCCTTCGAGGCTCTCGAGATCGCTCTGGCTGCTGTTCGTTCG
>JBFFXF010000257.1:0-10909 GCA_041569895.1 Planctomycetota bacterium
GACCGGGACCGGGGACGGGGTCGAGGGGGTTGTTCTTTGCCCGTGAACCGCACCGGTGCCGGGTGTACACTGGGCGCTGTTCCGAAAAGGGTGACAGTCTACCCAGCGACCCGGTTCTCCTGGCCGGGGGAGGTCGATGCGATGTCCGCGCGGTTCACACGGCGTTCGTTTCTCGGGAAGTCTCTGGCCGGCGGGGCGCTGCTCGGCCTCGGTGATGTTGGCTTTCTCGACCGGCTGCGTCCTGTCGGGGCCGCGGAGGCGCGTCTCGATCCGTCGATCGTGCGGTTCGATCCCTCGATCGAGCCGCTGGTGCGACTGCTCGAGGACACGCCGCGTGATCGGCTCATCGAGGAGGTGGTGGCGCGCATCAAGCGCGGCGTCGGCTACCGCGATATCCTCGCCGCGCTCCTCCTGGCCGGCGTGCGCAACGTCCAGCCGCGGCCGTCGGTCGGGTTCAAGTTCCATGCGGTTCTCGTCGTCAACTCCGCGCACCTCGCGAGCCTGTCCTCTCCGGTCGGCATGCGTTGGCTGCCGATCCTCTGGGCGATCGACTACTTCAAGTCGTCGCAGGCGCGGGACGTCGAGGAGGGCAACTGGACGATGCGCGCCGCCGACGAGAGCGCGATGCCGTCTCCATCACGCGCTCGCGAGGCGTTCACGAGCGCCATGGACCGGTGGGACGAGTCCGGCGTCGACGCGGCGGTCACCGCGCTCGCGCGGCACAGCGGCGCGTCCGAGATCTTCGAGCTCTTCTTCCGCTACGGCGCGCGCGATTTCCGCTCGATCGGCCACAAGGCGATCTACGTCGCCAACAGCTGGCGCACGCTGAACTGCATCGGCTGGCGGCACGCCGAGCCGGTGCTGCGGTCGCTGGCGTACGCGCTGCTCAATCACCACGGCGAGGACAACCCGTCGAAGAGCGACCTGTCGCCCGATCGTCCCTGGCGGCGAAACCTCGAGCTGGTTCGGTCGATCAAGCCGGAGTGGCGCGCCGGCGCGCCGGACGACGGCGCGACCGCAAGCCTCCTCTCCACCCTGCGCACGGGCTCGGACGAGGACGCGTCGAGGCAGGTCGTCGAGCTCCTCGGTCGCGGCTGCTCGCCGGCGTCGATCTGGGACGCGATGCTGCTCGGCGCGGCGGAGCTCGTCATGCGCAAGCCGGGCATCCTGACGCTCCATGCGGCGACGACGACCAACGCGCTTCGCTTCGCGTTCGAGACCACTGCCGACGACGAGACGCGACGCCTGCTCCTGCTCCAGAACGCCGCGTTCCTGCCGCTCTTCCGCGAGGCGGCGATCCGTCGCGGCGGCGAGCTCGACGCGACCACGATCGAGAAGCTCCAGCCGGCCGAGCCGGAGGGCTCGGGTCGCGCAGCGCTGCGCGAGATCTTCGCCGACCTCGGTCGCGACCGCCTGGCCGCCACCCGCAAGACGCTCGCGTTCCTCAGGGGAGCGGGCCAGCCGGACGAGCTGATCAACGCGGCGCGGCTTCTCGTCTTCCTGAAGGGGGACGACGCGCACGACTACAAGTACAGCTCGGCGGTGCTCGAGGACTGCTGGTCGGTCTCCGGCCCGCGGCGTGACGAGTTCGTCGCCGCCAGCATGTCGCTCCTGCGCAACTCCGGGGAGCGCGACAACTCGCTCGTCGAGCGCGTCTCGGCCGCGTTCGAGCGCGTGCCGGCGCGAACGAGGAAGCTGTGATGGCGGCCGCGGCGCGGGGCGCGCGACTCCTCGCCGCCGTGGCGCTCGCAGTCGCGCTGTCCGCCGCGGTCTCCCTCGCGGGTGGCGAGAAGGCCGATCTGATCCTCCACAACGGACGCATCGTCACGGTCGACGAGGCGTTCTCGATCCGCCAGGCCGTTGCAGTGCGCGGCGAGCGCATCCTCCTGGTCGGCGGCGACGAGGAGGTCCTCGCGACGCGCGGCGATGACACCCGGGTGATCGACCTCGGCGGCAAGATGGTGCTGCCGGGGCTGATCGACTCGCACGTCCACGCCACATCGGCGTGCATGACGGAGTTCGATCATCCGATCCCGGAGATGGAGTCGATCGACGACGTGCTCGAGTACGTCCGGTCGCGCGCCGAGGCGCTCGAGGACGGCGACTGGATCGTCGTGCGCCAGGTCTTCATCACCCGCCTGCGCGAGCGACGCTACCCGACGCGCACGGAACTCGACCGCGCCGCGCCATCGAACCCGGTGATCTACTCGACGGGCCCCGATGCGTCGCTCAACTCGCTGGCGCTCGCGGCGAGCGGCATCGACCGCGACTTCCGCATCACCGACGGCAAGCCCGGCTCGGTCGAGCGCGACGCGAGCGGCGAGCCGACCGGCATCCTCCGCAGCTGCACGCGCCTGGTGAAGAGCACCTCGACCGGCGGCCGCGCCAGCGAGGAGGATCGTGGCCGCCGGCTGCGCGAGCTGATCCACGACTACAACTCGGTCGGCCTGACGACGGTGGCCGATCGCAACGCGAGCAGCTCCGCCGTCCGGCTCTACCGCGGCCTGCTCGAGCGCGGCGAGCTGACGACGCGCGTCTTCCTCTCGAGGAGCATCGACGCCCAGAAGCCGATCGAGCGAGTGGTGGAGGACATCCGGGCGGTGGCGGCCGCCCCGCTCTTCACGGATCGCGACACCAGGCTCTTCATCGGCGGCGTCAAGGTGTTCCTCGACGGCGGCATGCTCACGGGCAGCGCGTACATGCGAAAGCCGTGGGGCGTCAGCGAGATCTACTCGATCGACGACCCGGAGTACCGCGGCCATCGCTTCATCCCTCACGACCGGCTCGTGCGCATGGCGCGCGCGGCGGTGGAGTCCGGCTTGCAGTTCACGGCGCACGCGGTGGGGGACGGCGCGGTACACGCGCTGCTGGACGCCTACGAGGAGATCGACCGCGACGTCCGTGTCGCGCCGTCGCGACCGTGCATCACCCACTCGAACTTCATGAGCCGCGAGGCGATCGAGAAGATGGTCGCGCTCGGCGTCGTCGCCGACATCCAGCCGGCGTGGCTGTGGCTCGACACGAGCACGCTCGTGCGGCAGTTCGGGCTCGAGCGGCTGCGGTACTTCCAGCCGCTGAGGAGCATCTTCGAGCTCGGCGCCGTCGCCGGAGGCGGGTCGGACCACATGCAGAAGATCGGCTCGCTGCGCGCCGTCAACCCGTACAACCCGTTCCTCGGCATGTGGGTGACGATCACGCGTTGCGCGCGATGGTACGACGGCCGGCTGCATCCCGAGGAGGCGCTCTCGCGCGAGCAGGCGCTGAGGTTCTACACGCGCAACAACGCGTACGTGCTCCGCCTCGAGCGCGAGGTCGGATCGATCGAGAAGGGCAAGCTCGCCGACCTCATCGTCATCGACCGGGACCTGCTCTCGTGTCCTCTCGAGGCGCTGCGAGAGACGCGGGTTCTGGCGACGTATCTGGGCGGTCGGCGGGTGTTCTCGCGGGAATGACCGGTCGGTCCGAGAGCGCCTGCTGCGACAGGACGAGCAGCGCGCCGCCCGAGACGATGCACGCTCCCGCGAACCACTCGACCGGAGTCAGCGACTCCGAGAGCGCGAGGTGGGCGACGATCAGCGTCACGAACGGCCCTGCGAGGTGCCCGAGCGTCGCGAGCGACGCCCCGAGGCGATGGATCGCCGTGTAGTAGAGCACGTGCGAGATGGCGATGCCGACGAGTGACGACACCGCGATCAGCGCCCAGCCCTCCGGCTCGATGTCGAACAACATCTCGGGGGCGCCGAACGCGAACATCAGCGTGATCGTTCCCACCGAGGTCATCTGCGCGACCACTCCGAACGAGACGAGCGGGTTGATGCCGCGGAGGAAGTAGCGCACGCTGACGCCGTAGAGCCCGAAGAAGAAGCTGCAGGTGACGATGATCAGGACGCCCGTCAGCGTCCCGGTCTCCTCGAGCGCGCCGCGCGCGATCGACAGGGTCAGGAACCCGGCGACGGCGAGCACGAGCCCGCCGTGGAAGCGCCCGCTCCGCAGCAGCCCGCGCTCCTCCGGGAAGAGGATGAGCGCGCCGGCGAGCCCCCAGACGATCGAGAGCTTCACCAGGAAGCCGATGAGGCTCGCGGTGAGGTAATACGGGGAGATGGCCCAGAAGATCTGACCGGCGAGCGCGAACACCCCGGGCACGATGGCGCGCCTGACCACGCGCCGGTCGAGCCGACCCCGGCGCCTCGCATGGACGAGGATCGGCCAGTAAAGGAGCGCCGCCAGCGGATAGCGCAATCCGTTCGCCGTCCACGGGTCGACGTGGGCCGTCAGCTCGCGCAGGAAAACCGGGACGATGCCCCAGCAGATGACCGTTCCGATCAGGGCGAGCGTGCCGCGCGGGTCCATCGGTCTCCGGCGTTTCGGTGCTTCGCTGTGATTATTTCCTCGTTCCCCGCGGCGTCCCCGTCGCGGGCGCGACCTGCTACAATGCCGCGCCCGATGGAGAAATCCAACGCTAAACTTTCGCTGATCGTCCACGGCGGGGCCGGCGATATCCCGGAGGCGGAGCGTCCGCTCCACCGCGCCGGTCTCGAGCGCGCTCTCGAGGCCGGCTGGCGGGTGCTCGAGATCGGCGGCGCCGCGCTCGACGCCGTGGAGACCGCGGTGCGACTGCTCGAGGACGATGCCGCGTTCGACGCCGGCGTCGGCTCCGTGCTCCGACTCGACGGCAGCATCGCGATGGACGCGTCGATCATGGAGGGATCCGCGCGTCGAGCGGGAGCGGTGGCCGGAGTGCGTCGCGTGCGCCATCCGATCAGCCTCGCCCGGGCGGTGCTCGAGAGGACCCGGCACGTGTTCATGATCGGCGAGGGAGCCGAGCGGCTCGCCGGAGAGGCGGGGCTCGAGCTGGTCGATCCCGACTTCTTCGTCACCGAGCGCGAGCGACGGCGTCTCGAGTGCATCCTCGAGTCGCGGGCCGCGACCGCCGGTGGTGGTGAGCGAGAACGGGCGACGCCGACGGGCACGGTGGGGGCGGTGGCTCGTGATGCGCACGGGCACGTCGCCGCGGCGACCTCGACCGGTGGCGCGCCCGGCAGCCTTCCCGGTCGCGTCGGCGACAGTCCGATCATCGGCGCCGGGACGTTCGCGGACGACCGGTGCGGCGGCGTATCGTGCACGGGAACCGGCGAGCACATCATTCGAACGACGCTGGCGCGCGAGCTCGTCCGTCGGATGGAGCTCGGAACGCCCGCGCACGACGCAGCGGCGTGGGCGATGGAGCACCTGCGCGTGGAGACCGGCGGAACCGGCGGCGTGATCTGCCTCGACGCGGGCGGCGGCGCGGGGAGCGCGTTCAGCACGGCGTGGATGGGGAGCCTGTCGCGCTGCTCGAAGACGCCGCCGGCCGGAGGGCGATCCGTGAAAACGGGCTGACGGCGGCGCGCTTCGTGCCGGAGCTCACAGGGAGGCGTGAATCCCGGTACTCAGCTCTTCTTGCTCGCCGCTCCCGAGACGCGCGCCGCGCCGGCGTACTTCCTGACCATCTCGAAGAGGACGGCGCGCTTGAACGGCTTGGTGGCGAAGTCGTCGCAGCCGGCCTCGAAGCAGCGCTCCTTCTCGGTGACCATGGCGTGCGCGGTCAGCGCGATGATCGGCCGGTCGTAGCCGTTCTCGCGGAGCTTCGCGGTCGCCTCGTACCCGTCGAGGACGGGCATCTGGAGATCCATGAAGATGAGGTCGAACGGCTCGTCGCGCTCGAGCGCCTCGAGGGCGAGATCGACGGCCGCCTGGCCGTTCTCGGCGAGGGTGACCGTGGCGCCGAGCTTCTCGAGGATCCGCGTCACCAGCTTCTGGTTGACGCTGTTGTCCTCGGCGACGAGGATCCGGCTGCCGATCTGTCCGCCGCTCGAGTCGATCAGTCGCTCGCCGTCGGGCGACGACGTCTTCGGCGGGCTGTCGCGGAAGAGGACGCCGGGGATGTTGCCCGTCCGCACGCCGACGCGGAAGACGCTGCCGCGATCCGGCTTGCTGTAGACGTCGATGTCTCCACCGAGGAGCACGGAGAGCCTCTTGCAGATCGTCAGTCCCAGTCCGGTGCCGCCGTACTTCCGTGTCGTCGAGGCGTCGGCCTGCGTGAACGGACGGAACAGCTTCTGGACCTGCTCGGGCGTCATGCCGATTCCCGAGTCGATCACCGAGAAGTAGATCATCGGCTCCGTCGCGCCGCCGTTCTCCGCGTCCCGGCCGTCGTCGTACGTCGCCAGGATCAGCACGGTGCCCTTCTCGGTGAACTTGATCGCGTTGCCGACCAGGTTCACCAGGATCTGTCGCAGGCGAGTGGGGTCGGTGCGGATCCGCTCGGGGATGCGCTGTGGATACTCGGTGGAGATCTCGAGCTCCTTCTCGCGCGCCTTGAACTCGAGTAGCTGGCGCACGTCCTCGACGATGTCGAACGGCGAGCACTCGATCTCCTCGATCTCGATCTTGTCCGCCTCGATCTTCGAGAGATCGAGGATGTCGTTCAGGATGCCGAGGAGGTGCTCGCCGTTCTGCAGGATCGTCTGCACGAAGTGCTTCCTCTCGTCCTCCGACAGGTCGTCCTCGAGGAGGTTCTCGGTGAGCCCGAGAATCGCGGTCATCGGCGTGCGGATCTCGTGGCTCATGTTGGTGAGGAACTCGGTCTTGATCTGGCTCAGGCGGTGGAGCTCCTCGTTGGCGCGCTCGAGCTGGATCACCTGATCGGCGAGCGCCTGCCGCGACGTCACGTGCTCGGTGAGGTCGCGCACGCTGCAGAGGCAGATGCGCTCGCTCGAGCCGGCCCCGGAGCGTCCGAACTCGCCGTGCGACGCCGTCTCGCTGTAGGCGATGTGGAGCGGCATCTGGCTGCCGTCCTTGCGGATTCCCATCACCGGCGCCTGCAGCGCCTCGCGGTTCTGTTCCGAGTACTTATCGCGAAGGTAGGAGACGATGCTGCCGGGATGGTCTTCCGGGCAGGACAGCAGCCTCGTCAGGCTGGTTCCGCGGACGTCCTCCTCGCCGTAGCCGAAGAGCTGCTCCGCGCCGCGGTTGAACGAGATGATCTTCGCGTCCTGATCGAAGATGATGATGCCCTCGGCCAGGTTGTGGAAGAGGGACTCGAAGTTCGCCTGCCGATGGACCATGCGCGTCGTCGTCTGGGCGAGCGCGTCGAGCCGCTTGACGGTTTCCTCGTGGTCCGCCCGGAGGTCCTCGAGCGTCTTGCAGATCCTGGCGAATTCCTGACCGTACGCGAACATGTTTACCAGCGGGTGAGGGGCGAATCGGCGCAACAGGCGGAGACCGGCCGCGAACGCATCCTGACCGTGTGATCGGCATCCGGGACCCTGGACGTTTCGACTGCGACGTTACCGGCAGCGGGCACGGGCCGGGATGCCGGCGTTGCGGCGCCGACGAGCGCTCGCACGTCGGCCCGGGGCGCGACGGTTTTTTTTCCCACGCGCGGCGGCACTTCTCGTAAAGTAATGGCGATACGAGTCACCGCGTGTCGCGGATCCGGCTCGTCTCGACCACGGGAGCCAGCCATGGACGGATTCAGCTCGCTTCTCGCCGGGCGTCGGGGTGACGTTTCCCTCGTCCGGCTCGTCATCGTCGCCTGCGCGCTCGCCTCGATCGCGCTGCTCCCCTCGCCGGTCGGCGCCGGGCCACCGGCGGTCAAGGGGCTGCTGAAGAGCGATGTGCCGATCGAGCATCTGGTGCAATTCAACTCCAGGGCCCTGTTCGGCAGCGGCAAGGTGACCGTCGTCGAAGGCCGCGTCGAGATCCTCATCGCCAGGGATGGTGACTTGCCGTCGGCATTCAAGGGAAAGGGCGTGATGGATTCGACGCACCCGACGATGAAGGGCGCCAATCGGAGGTTCATCCAGTACGGCGACCAGAAGGACGGCGAGAAGCTTCTGCCGGGGCTCGCCGGCATCGGTTACGGTCGCGGCGTCTGGGTGTCGCGGTTTCCGCTCGCCGGCGAGACGAAGGTGAGCTTCGAGATCCGTGTGCCGAACATCCTGACGCGCGAGTCCGATCTCCGCGTGCGGATCAACTCGAAGAACCGCGCCGCTCTCGAGACGTCGTTCTTCAACTCGCTGTCGAAGGTGTCGAACGGCATCGTCCGCGGCACGGTGTTGACGAGCCTCGAGAAGTATCAGGGGCCGGCGAGCAAGTGGTTCCCGCGCAAGGGGGAGCCGATCCCGGTGGAGTTCGCCGTCTCGGGCGGGCGCTGCTCGAT
This sequence comes from Planctomycetota bacterium, assembly GCA_041569895.1. GTDB lineage: Bacteria > Planctomycetota > UBA8108 > UBA8108 > JACQVS01 > JBFFXF01. Next base: position 8,204 of record JBFFXF010000257.1, read on the forward strand.
CCGCTTCGGCGGCGAGGAGACCGTGGCGATCGACGGCGTGGACGACGGCGGCGGCGAGGTGGCGTTCCTCTTCAACAAGGCGCTGTTCACGCTCCAGAACCTCAGGATCTCCGGCAAGCTCGACCTCGACTGGTGCGAGAAGGAGCTCGCGCGCCTCGAGAAGAAGGGGAAGCTGCTCGAGGAGCCCCCGGTGCCGGAGGACGGCGAGCCGCCGCCCGATGCCGAGGCGGCCGAGAAGCGGAAGAAAGAGGCGGAAGAGGATCTGTGATCTCGAGCGTACGCGGCGGCTGTCTCGTGTTCCCGGGTGAAGACGGCGCGGTCCTCGACCGGGGGACCGGATGACAGAAGCCGTCTGGATGGAGAAGGAGAGTCGGTCCTCGCTGCGACGGCTCCTGCCGCGCATCGAGGCGCGTTTCGCCCAACGCGCCGAACCCGACGACTGGAACGCCTACGTCCACCGGCTCGAGAAGCACTTTCCGCAGCTCTTCTCCAGGCTGCACCCGCTCTACGGGGCGCGCTACGACTTCTTCTACCACCTCGAGGCCATTCTCGCGTCGGCGACGGAGATGTGGCTGAATCGTCCGGGAGAGCTCCGGGCGCTGGATGCGCTGCGCGAGACCGACCCGCACTGGTACCAGTCGCACCGCCTGATCGGCGCGATGTGTTACGTCGACCTCTTCGCGGGGAATCTCGCCGGCGTGCGCGAGCGCATACCGTACCTGACCGAGCTCGGCGTCTCCTGCCTTCACCTGATGCCGCTTTTCGAGATGCCGAAGGGCGACAACGACGGTGGCTACGCGGTCAGCAGCTATCGCGAGGTCGACCCGTCGGTCGGCACCATGGACGCGCTCCGCGAGCTCGCCACGGAGCTTCGCCACCACGGCATCTCGCTGCTCCTCGATTTCGTGTTCAATCACACCTCCGACGAGCACGAGTGGGCGCGTCGCGCGCTCAACGGGGAGGAGGAGTATCAGGCGTACTATCGCATGTTCCCCGACCGCAAGATGCCGGACGCGTTCGAGCGCAGCATCCAGGCGGTGTTTCCCGACGAGCATCCGGGCTGCTTCACCTATCGCAACCGCATCCGCAAGTGGGTGTGGACGACGTTCCACAATTACCAGTGGGATCTCAATTACGAGAACCCCGAGGTGTTCAATCGCATGCTGGAGGAGATGCTCTTCCTGGCGAACCAGGGCGTGGAGATCCTCCGGCTGGACGCGGTGGCGTTCATCTGGAAGCGGCTGGGGACTGCGTCGCAGAACCTGCCGGAGGCGCATCTGATCATCCAGGCGTTCAACGCGCTGGTGAAGATCGCGGCGCCCGCGATGGTGTTTCTGTCCGAGGCGATCGTGCACCCGGACGAGGTCCGGAAGTACATCGGACTGGACGAGTGTCCGCTCTCCTACAACCCGCAACTGATGGCGCTGCTGTGGGACGCCCTCGCGACGCGGGACACGCGGGTGCTGCGGAACTCGATGCAGTCGGACTTCTCCATCCCCGAGGGCTGCGCCTGGTTCAATTACATCCGGTGCCACGACGACATCGGGTGGACCTTTTCGAACGACGACGTCACTCCGTTCGGGTTCGATCCCGCCGAGCACCGCAAGTTCCTGACGCGGTTCTACACGGGACGCTTCAAGGACACTTTCGCTCGCGGCCTGCCGTTTCAGGAGAATCCCGTGACCGGTGACGCGCGTGTCTCGGGGACGTGCGCGTCGCTCTGCGGTCTGGAGAAGGCGATCAACGAGGGCGACGAGAAGGAGATCGAGTTGGCGATACGCAGGATTCACCTGCTCCACGGCATCCTGTTGACCATCGGCGGCGTCCCGCTGTTCTACCTGGGCGACGAGATCGGCATGCTGAACGACTCGAGCTACGAGCGTGACCCGGAGAAGATCGGGGACTCCCGCTGGCTCCACCGTCCGGCCTTCGACTGGAAGCGCGCCGAGGAGCGCCGGGAGCTGACCAGCATCCCGGGCCGCATCTATCAGGGACTGGTGCGACTCGTGCAGCTTCGCAAGCAGAACCTTGCCTTCACCCGCGCCGAGACCGAGATCGTCGACGCGGGCAACGCCCACGTCTTCGGCTACTTCCGTCACCACGGCGAGCACAGCGTCCTCGTGCTGGCGAACTTCACGGAATCGGAGCAGCGGCTCGACGCCCGCCGCCTCCGCGTCCTCGGGCTCCGAAAAACCCTCGTCGACCTGGTCGCGGGGAAAACGATCACCGCCACCCGAGAGCTCGACCTCGCGCCGTACCAGTTCGCCGTCCTGTCCGCCGTCCCCTGAAGCCGCCCCCCGCCCTCCCCAACCCAAACCCATTCCCCGCCTTCCGCCCAACCCAGGTTGATTTCCCTCCACCCCTCCCATCCCCTCCCCTCCCCCGACCCAGGTTGATTTCGGAAGCGCTCGGGCCGTGATCCCGGGCCGGGCGGTTGCCGGAGCGGCCGCGTCATTTTTTTTGATTTTTCTCCGACCCGTGCCGCATCCGGGACAGGTGTCCGCATCCGGGTGAGACGCCGTTCAAAAAAAAATTCTCTCGCTGGTCGGCTCGGTCTCCAAGCCGCGCTCGCGAGGCGACGTGTGACAAGCGCCGATTTCGAGACCGCCGTGGCACCCCGTTCGCACTCTCAGCGCGGCCATGTCGAAGGCACGACCGGTGATTCCAGGACAGATCTCGCTCGTCACCCGGCGCTGCGCCGGGCGA
>JBFFXF010000258.1:0-10787 GCA_041569895.1 Planctomycetota bacterium
CCTGCCCTTTGGAGGAGATTCGGCTCTTCATGGAGTAAAGAATATCGCTCTTTACTTTTGTCGTCAAGAATCCCGCGGCTCCCGCCGCGCCGTGTCCCCGAGGCTCACGCAATCATGTCGCGGAGTGGCGCAGGGGTGCCCGGGGATCAACCGAGCAGCCGTCTGAGGGCGGTCCTGCGGGCGGGAGACAGCCGTCCGGCGCGCGCGGCGATCTCCAGCAACCGGCGGGACAGCTCGCGGTGGGCGCGCTCGGCCGCTCGCGAGCCGCGCCGCAGGCGACGCAGGTGTGCGGCGACGGTCGCCGCGTCCCCCCGCACGACGGGGCCGGTCAGCGCGCCCTCCAGCCCGTCGTGCGCGGCCTGCTCCAGCGTGCCGCGCGCCAGCGGCAGCAGCGCGTCGAGCGCCTCCCGCCGCCGTAGACCGGCGCGCTCCAGCACCCCGGCCGCCAGGTCGAGCAGCGCCAGCAGGTCGTTCGAGGCCATCGCGGCCGCGGCGTGGTACAGCTCGCGCTCGCGGGGTCGGGCCGTGGCGGGAAGGCGCAGCGGCACCAGCCCCAGGTCGCGCGCCAGCCGGCGGGCGGCCGCAACGGCGCGCCGGTCGCCCTCGATGCGCGCCCGGCTGCCGCGCAGCAGGGCCGCGGCGCGCAGCAGCTCTTCGGGCAGGAGGAGTGGGCGAAGGGGTTCGAGGCGCTCGATCGCCTGCTCGCGAGCGCCGTGCCGTCTGCCCCGCACGGGCCCGACGCGGTGAGGACGGCGACGTTTCACGCCGCGGACGGAATACGGCACGTCCCCCTGCACCTCGCCCTGCGCCGCCTCCTCCTCGAGCTGCCCCCGGCGGCGATCGACGTGTATCGCCGGACGTACGAGGCGCCGGCGCGCGAGCAGCTCGCCTCGGCGCTCGGGCAGCCCTTCGTCGAGTCGCTCGACGCGCTCGATGCGATCGCCTCTCGCTACCCCGCGACCGACGCGGCGATCGACGCGCTCTCGGCGCTGGGAGACCGGGCGCTCGACCTCGGCCAGCCCGCTCGCGCGGCGAAGGCGTTCGCCGCCGCCATCGATCTCGCTCGCGTTGTCCGGAACGGCTCCGGTGACGAGACGAGCGCACCCGACGGTGACGACCTCGACCGGCGCCTGACCGTGCTTCTCGTCAAGTCGGCGCTCGCGAGCGCGCTCTCCGGGCGGCCGCGGCGCGCCACGGCGCTGCTCGAGGAGGCGGTCGAGCGTGGCGCCGGGAGCACGGTCACCGTCGCGGGCGAGACCGTCGGCCTCGAGGACTTGCCGGAGCGTCTGCTCGCCCGCTACCTCCGGTCGACGGACGCGATCGCGGCGCGAGTCTCGACGGACGCCGCCGATCCGTCGACGTCCCTGGGATGCCGGGCGTCCTGGATCCATTCCCCGGCCGGACGCCTCGAGGAGGCGAGCGCCAGCGGCGCGGACGAGGGCGACACCGATGGTGTGGACGATCCGGACGCCGTGGCGCGCCCGGCGGTCGGGCGGCGCACGCCGCTTCGGCGGACCGATCCGGGGCGCGCGTTCCCGCCGACGCGAGTGACGGCGGCGGGAGGTCGGATCCTGATCCGCAACGACGCGGCGCTCCTCGCGCTCGACGCCGCCACCGGAAAGATCGGGTGGACGGCTCCGGTCTCGGTCTCCACGGCGGCGTCGCGTGCCGGCGTCACCGGTGACCGGGGTGGCCGGGATGTCGGGGTGGTGCGGCGACCGGGCGACGCGACGCTCGTCGTCGTCGTCGATCCGCGCAGCCCGCCGGCCCTCGATCAGAACGACAAGCTCGTCCTCGCCCCGAACGCGCTCGCCTCGTTCGACCTCGACGACGGGTCGTCGGCGTGGCGGCTCGGCGGCGCCGGCAGCTTCCCGAAGATCCTGCGCTCGGTGACGTTCACGGCGCCGCCGACGCGGGCGTCCGATCGGGTGCTGGTCGCGCCGGCGTTCCGCGCGGACGGGATGCACGTCGTCGCGCTGACCCCCGACGGAGAGTTCCTCTGGATCTCGAAGGTCCACGGGCACGACGCCGCGCTCCTCAAGCGCGACAGGACGGTCGCGCTGCGCACGGCGCGGCTCGCCGTCGGCGACGGTCTCTGCATCGCGCAGCCGGGAGACGGCGCCGTGGCGGCGATCGAGATCGCCAGCGGCGCGGTGCGGTGGATCTCACGCTACCGCACGCTCGGCGCCGTCAGCAGCGGCAACGTGAGTCGCGCGCTGTGGGCGCCAGCCGATCCGGCGATCGAGGCGGGGGTCGCCGTCGTCGCGCCGCCGGACTCCTCGTGGCTCGTCGGGTTCGACCTCGACGGCGGCCAGACGATCTGGGAGCGGAACTGGAGCGGCGACGTCTTCCAGTTCCTCGGAACGGCGGACGGGCTCGCGTTCGTGTCGGGCGGCGTCGTCGAGGCCATCGACGTCGCCACCGGCGAGACGCGCTGGCGCTCGTCGCCGCTCGAGTTCGCTGCCGGTCACGGTGTCCTGGCCGGCTCGCGCATCTACCTGCCGCTCGAGGACGAGATCGCCGTCCTCGAGTGCGCCACCGGGCGGCTCGTGTCGCGTACGGGCTTCAGCGATCCGCGCACGCCGGAGCCCCGGCCGGGCAACCTCGCGCTCGCGCGGATCCCGGATGGCGCCGCATCGCACGGACTCGATCGAGGTGCTCCCGCGGCCCGTCTCGTGGCGGTCGGCGCGTGGGGAGTGGCGCTCATGGAGCCGTTCGAGCAGACCCGTTCGTCGATCGACGCGCTCCGGGACGAGGGCACGACGCGGGCCCGCGCGCGCCTGCTCGCCGCTGAGGGACGAGACGAGGCGGCGCTGCGATTGCTCGCCGCCGAGCTCGAGTCGGGCGCCGATGTCGAGCCCTCGCCGGAGAGGCGCGCGGAGCTCACCGCGTTGATTATCGACATCGCCCTCGGCGCGGCGATCCGTCGCGGCGATCCCGGGCCGATCACCACCGTCCTCGCGATGTCCGGGCTCGAGCTCGACACCGCGGTCGCCGTGATGCTCCGGATCGAGCTCGCGGGCCTGCTCGAGCGTTCCGATCCGGCTCGCGCCGCGAAGATCTATCGCGACGTCATCCGACGACTCGAGGCGCGCTCCCCGCCGTCTCCGGTCGACACGCCCGAGGGAACGCGTGCTGCGCCCGACGTCTACTGCGCGGACTCGCTCCGCCGGCTGGTGCTCTCGGGACTGGCGCCGGAGCCCGAGGAGGACGCGATGGAGCTGCGCGCGCGCCTCGATGGCGTGCCGGCGGATGCGGGCGAGGCGAGAGCGGCGCTGCGGTCGCTCGCGCTCGAGCGTCCCTGGGTCCGGGAGGCAGCCGCGGCGCTGGCGCGGCTCGCCCGCCTCCACGCCGCGCGCGGGGATCTCGCCGCCACGGCGAGCGCGATCGAGCGCCTGCGCGCGTACCCCGGACTCGGCGCCAACGACTTCCTCGCCGATCTCGGGCTCCGCTTCGCCGACAGCCTCCACCCGCCGGAGCGACTGCCCGCGGAGCTGCGACCCGCGCTCGAGCCGGTGCTCGAGTGGAAGCAGGCGTTCTGGAAGGCCAACGAGGGCTTCCTGGTCGCGACCGCCACCGGATCCGAGCCGCTCGAGTGGATCCCCGTCCTCAAGCAGGGCAAGCTGCGTCTCTTCTCGGCGGCGGGCGAGCTCGCCGCCGAGGTCGACCTCGTCGACTACCCCGACGTCGAGAAGGCCAAGTCGGCGCTCCAGTCGCACCTCGAGGAGCCCGCGCTCGCGCTCGGTCGCGCCGAAGACGTCGTCCTCTTCACGGCGGCGGGGGTGTACCAGCTGCGCGGGCCGAAGCTCGAGTCGATCGGCTGGCGGCACACGTACGCGCATCCGCTCGACACGCTCTTCAAGAAGCATCAGCGCAGCGGCTGGAGCGTCGCGACGCTGTCTCGGATCACCGGCAACATCTTCGCGACGCCGATCGTCACGCCGGACCGTCGCGAGGGCGTCATTCTCATGCCGGACGGCGAGCTGTTCAGCGTCGATCTCGCGACCGGCAAGGTGGTCTATCGCGTGGGCGATGTCGAGCGTGTCCCCTTCGGTTCGCCGCGGCTCGTCGGCCACGAGGTGCTCGCGCCGACGGTCGAGCCCGCCGGGCTGGTGAGCTACTCGCTCCTCCACCGCGGCGCGCGAAGCCTGGCCGCGGGAGACGCCGAGGTGATCCGCGCCTCGTACGAGAGCACCGCGTCCGACATCTTCCGCTGGGCGCGCGTGCCGGACTTCGCCATCGCGCTCGACACGCAGCGCGGCGTCGAGGTGCTGGACGACCGCACCAGACGGCTCCTGTGGCGCGAGAACGCGACGCGCGAGACTCCGAGTCTCGTCCGGGCGGGCGCGGACGTCGTGTGGGTCGCCGATCCCGCTGGCGAGCTCGTCGCGCGCTCGACGTTCGGCGGGCGCCGGGTCTGGTCGCTGCCGATCCCGCGCAACGCCATGCCCGTCGCGTCGTACCGCGCCGACACCGTGGAGGCCGACGGCCCCGCGACGCGCGCGTTCTGGATCGCGCTGGCGATCGACGCGCCGCCGCCGGGCGTCCGGTCGTTCACGCCCATCACACAGACCGGCAGCGAGCTGCGCCTGCTGCGCGTCAGCGAGGACGGCCAGTTGCTCGCCGAGACCCGCGTCGGCGGTCGTGGGGTCACCTTCACCGGACAGCGCTGGGTCCTCGGCGACCGCTGGGTGCTCGCCTACAACGAGGTCGACGAGAAGGGCCGCTGGCTCTCGCGCGTCAGCGGCTTCGACCCCGCCAGTGGCGATCTGCGCGCGCTGCTCGAGGCGCCGATCTCCGGCAAGGGCACGGGGCTGCCGCCGACGCTCGCCGTCGTCCGGGGAGGTGAGGACCGCGCCCTCGCGCTCGCCGTCGGCAACGCGACCGGCTTTGGCCTCTTCGGGACGCGGGTGCGCATGGTCCAGCAGATGCTGATCGCGGAGGGCGCCATCTGGCGCTACTTCCCGGGGACCGCCGAGCCCTCACCCGGTCTCGAGTGGACGGCTCTCGATTTCGACGACAGCGGCTGGAAGGAGGGGCCGAGCGGCTTCGGGTACGGCGACGACGACGACGCCACCGTGCTCGACGACATGCAGGGCAACTACACGACGCTCTTCATTCGCCACGTCGTCGAGGTCGAGGACCCGGCGCGGTTCGAGAACGTCATCCTCTCGGTGAAGTCCGACGATGGCTTCGTCGCCTATATCAACGGCGAGGAGGCCGGTCGCTTCCGCGCCGGGGCGCCCGGCGAGCGCTTGCCGCACACCGCGACCGGGCAGGAGGCGCGCGAGCCGCTGGTCGCCGACGAGGTCGACGTCAAGGAGCACCTGGTCGCCGGACGCAACATCCTGGCGCTCTTCGGCATCAACCGCAGCCCGACGAGCTCCGACTTCACGCTGATCCCGGTGCTGCGCGGCGAGATCAACCCGCTGCGGCCGACGGCGAAGAAGGACGCCGGGCCGGCGGGCGGCGACGCGGACGACCGCGACGGCAAGTCCGGCGACGTCGACGAAAAGAGCGAGGCCGACGTCGAGGAGAAGGAGACCGTCGAGCGGAAGGGCCGCTGAGACTGCTCCCTCAGGCGTCGCCGAGCCCCTCCTTGATCTGCTTCGCCGTCTTCTCGTAGTCGAGCTTGCCCTTGATGATCAGCCGGGTGATGGTCCCCGACACCGAGCCGCCCCAGACGAAGCCGACGCGTCCCGATTCGTATCGATCCGCCTTGTACTTCAGGGCCGCCTTCTTGCGACCCTCGCGGTGCGCCTCGTAGACGCCGTCCTTGACCACGAGCTTGATCTTGCCGGTCTGGTTGAAGACCACCGGCTGCGTCCTGCCGCGACGGCGGCCCGGCCGGCCGTTCTTCGCGAACGACGCGCATTGCGAGCCGTAGTTGCTGCCGATCATCGCCCCCTTCTCGTTGCAGAGGACGACCGCCGCGACGTGGCTCGACTTGTGGTTGATGTGCTGCAGGAAGTGCATCTCCGCCTCGACGTCGTCCGTGAACCACGCCTTGATCAGCGCCACGCCGGCGTTCGAGACGCGCAGGCCGGGATCACCCCCGACGACGACCTCCTCCTCGAAGATCGTGTATCGGAAGGGCGACTTGAGGCTCTCGCCGAGCCGGCGGTGAAAGATGACCCGGTGGGCCTCGGATTTCGCCTTGAAGTTGAAGTCCATCATCACCGTGCCGTCGTCGGCGAACTCCAGCTTCGTCGGGGCGAGGTAGCGCTTGAGGTTCTCGCGAACGTACTTCTCGTCAGGGGAGAGCTCGCGCGCCTTCTCCCCGGACTTCTCCTCGGTCTTCTTCTTGCCGAGCTCGATTTCGCCCTCCTGGCCGGGGAGCGTCGCCGGCGAGAGGAAGAGGACGAGCGCGAAAACGACGACGATGCGGTGCACACACATGGGCCCCTCCGTTCTTGGCGTTCGGACGCGGCGCGCGACGCGCGCGGCGTGGATCATCGCTGACCGAGGATAGCCGAGGTCCTCGCCGCGCTCAAGGTTCGATCGTCACCAGCCGGCGGCCCCGCCGATGGGTCAGGCGAGATCGCGTGTCGGGCCGGCGTCGCTCAGAAGCGCACGTGGATCAGAGGCGCAGTGCGTCAGAAGCGCATCGTGGCGTCAGAAGCGCATCGTGGCGTCAGAAGCGCATAGTGCGGCGCACCCTCGGCGCCGCGGCGACGCTCGCGTCCCAGAGCTTCACGGTGCCGTCCTGGCTGCCGCTGGCGAGCGTCGCGCCGTCCTCGCTGAACGCCAGCGCCCAGACGGCGCTCTCGTGACTCGCGAACGACTTGTGCTCGGTCCCCGCCATCGGGTCCCACAGCTTCACGAGGCTGTCGTAGCCACCCGACGCGAGCGTCCCCTGTCGCGAGAAGGCGAGCGAGACCACCCAGTTGGTGTGCCCCTTGAGCTCGGCGAACTTCTTGCCGGTGGCGACCTCCCAGATGAACACCATGGTGTCCGCCGAGCCGGTGGCGAGCAGGCGGTCGTCGGCGCCGAAGGCGAGCGCGAAGACGCCCTCCTTGTGCCCCTCGAGTGTCGCCTTCTCCTCGCCGGTCTTCGGATCCCAGAGCTTCACGGTGCCGTCGAGGCTGCCGGAGGCGAGGAGACTGCCGTCGGAGTTGAAGGCCAGCGCTCGCACCGTCCCCTTGTGCCCCTCGAGCGTCGCCTTCTCCATCCCGGTGGCGACGTCCCAGAGCTTGATGGTGGTGTCCTCGCTGCCGGTGGCGAGCAGCGTGTCGTCCGGGGAGAACCGCACCGAGGTGACCCAGTTCTTGTGCCCCTCGAGCGTCGCCGTGTTGGTGAAGTCGGCGACGTTCCAGAGCTTGACCTTCTTGCCGTAGGTCGCGGTGGCGAGCATCTTGCCGTTGTGCGAGAACGCGAGCCCCCAGACGATCGTCTCGTGGCCGTCGATCGACGCCTTCTCCTTGCCGGCCGCGAGGTCCCAGAGCTTGACCTCGCCGGGGCGATACGGAAGCGTCTGACCGCCCGCCGACGCGAGCACCGTGCTTCCGGGCGCGAAGGCGACCGAGGTGACCAGGCCGGAGTGCGCCTCGAACGTGGCGCGCTCCTCCTGCGGCTTCTCGACGTCGGCGACGTCGGCGACCTCGGACCACGCCAGGCCCTGGTCGATCCAGGCCCGCAGGAGCCCGATCTGCTCCGGGGTCAGCGGGTCGCCGCTCGGCGGCATCTCGATCTCCTCGTCGAGGCCGGCGACGAAGCGGATCAGCGGGCTCTTGGCGCTGTCGCCGACGACGATCGCCATGCCGATCTCGCCGCCCTTGATGGCGGCCTCGCGGCTGTCGAGGCGGTACTCGCTTCTCTGGCGCTTCTCGCCGTGGCATCGCAGGCAGTTCTTCTTGAGGATCGGCGCGATGTGCTTCGCGTAATCGATCTTCTCGGTCGAGGCGGGGGGCAGTTTCTTGTCGTCACCGGTGACGACGGCGGTCGAGAGCATGACGGAGAGACCGAGAAAACAGGTCGTGAACCGCAGCATGGCACTCCTCGAAATCGGGTCTGGCACGCGTTGACCGGCGGTGACCGCCGGAATCGGGTGACCGAAATGGCCTCGGACTGCTCGCCGGCGCTCCCGCCCCGGCGAGTGGACACGATAACCTCCCGATTGTAACCTGGATCGCGACATGGGGACAACAGAAGAAAGCGGACTCGCACGCGGACGGCCGCGTCGGCTCGACCCGTTCGTGGCGCTGCGATCCGGGGGAGACCTCGTCGCCGTCGGCGGGGAGCTGTCGACCGAGCGTCTCCTCGAGGCGTACTCCAGCGGCGTCTTCCCCTGGTACGAGGACGACTCGCCGGTCCTCTGGTGGTGCCCCGACCCCCGCGCGGTTCTCGAGCTCGACGCCCTCCGCATCCCGCGCCGCCTCGAGCGCACGTACCGCTCCGGACGGTTTCGCATCACCCGCGACCGGGCGTTCGACGAGGTGATCCGCCAGTGCGCCTGGGCCCGGCCCGAGGGCACCTGGATCACCGACGACATGATCAACGCCTACTGCCGGCTGCACGAGCTCGGCCACGCGCACAGCGTCGAGAGCTGGCGGAAGGACCGGCTGGTCGGAGGGATCTACGGCGTGACCATCGGTGGGCTGTTCGCCGGCGAGTCGATGTTCCACCGGGAGTCGGACGCGTCGAAGGTCGCGCTCCTCGCGCTCGTCGAGCACCTGCGCGAGCGCGGATTCGAGCTCTTCGACGTCCAGGTGCTCAACGACCACACCGAGCGACTCGGGGCGATCGAGATCTCCCGGGACGAGTACTTCCGGCGTCTCCGCCGGGCCGTGCGCTCCCCGGTTTCCTTTTGATATAATCCCGGCCTCATGAGCCCGCTGATCGCCGCCATCGGCTGCTTCGCCCTCTACGCTGTCGGGTACTTCGTCTACTCGCGCTACCTCGGAAGCAGGATCTTCCGGCTCGACCCGACGCGCCGGACTCCCGCGCACGTGCTCGAGGACGGCGTCGACTACGTGCCGACGAACCGCTTCGTCCTCTTCGGGCACCATTACGCGTCGATCACCGGACTGGCGCCGATGCTCGGTCCCGCGGTGGCGGTGTTCTGGGGGTGGCTGCCGGCGATGCTCTGGGTGGTCTTCGGCGCCATCCTCATCGGCTGCGTGCACGACTTCTCGGCGCTGGTCGTGTCGATGCGGGCGAGGGGCCTGTCGATCGGCAAGGTCGCCGAGGGCGTCATCGGGCCACGCGCGAAGTTCCTCTTTCTGGCGCTGATCTTCTTCGGCATCGCGCTCGCCATGGGCGTCTTCGTCTACGTCATCGCGACGCTCTTCGAGGTCGACCCGGCGCAGTGGGACCCGCGGGACCTCGCCGGGACGATGACCGACTTCCCGAGCGCCGTGCTGCCGTCGGCGGCGCTGATGGTCCTCGCCATGGCGATGGGATACCTGCTCTACAAGCGCCGCTTCCGCCTCGGTCCGACGACCGCCGTCGGGTTCCTGCTGATGCTCGTGTCCGTGTGGCTCGGGACGGTGTTCCCGACGCTCGGGCTCGACGCCGCGGACTGGCCCGGACGCGGCCAGTGGACTGTCTACCTCCTCACCTATGCGTTCCTGGCGTCGGTGCTGCCGGTGTGGAGCCTCCTCCAGGCGCGCGATTTCCTCAACTCGCTCCTGCTCTACCTCGGTCTCGCGATGACCTACATCGGCTTCTTCGTGCTGCGGCCCGAGTTCGCGGCCGATGCGGTCAACCCCGAGCCGACCGGCGCGCCACCGCTCTTTCCGTTCGTGTTCATCGTCATCGCGTGCGGCGCGGCGAGCGGGTTCCACGGGCTGGTGTCGTCGGGCACGACGGCGAAGCAGATCGCGACGGAGACCGACGCGCGTTTCGTCGCCTACGGCGGCATGATCGGCGAGTCTCTGCTCGGACTGCTCGCCGTTCTCGCCTGCACCGCCGGCTTCGACTCGTTCGTCGAATGGCAGGCCGCCTATCCAGACTGGGGGACGATCGAGGGCAGCCTCGCCAAGAAGCTCGGCGCCTTCATCAACGGGTGCGCCAAGTTCATCAGCACTCTCGGCGTCGACCTCAACCTCGCGGTCGCGTTCATCGCGGTGATCGTCGTCTCCTTCGCGCTCACCACCCTCGACTCGGCGACTCGGCTCCTGCGCTTCAACATCTCCGAGATCGGCTCGTCGATCCGCCTCAAGGTGCTCGAGAACCGCTTCGTCGCCACGACGCTCGCGGTGATCGCCATCGGCTTCTTCGCGTTCTACGAGATCGAGTCGGTCGACGACGCCGGCAACGTCGTCACCAGGGCCGCGGGACTCGCGCTCTGGACGCTCTTCGGCATCACCAACCAGCTCCTCGCGGGACTGACGCTCCTCGCGGTGACCGTGTACCTCGTGCAGCGAGGTCGCAACCCGTTCTTCACCGGCATCCCGGCGGCGTTCATGCTGGTGAGCACGTTCACCGCCATGATCAACCAGCTCCGCGGCTTCTCGACACGCGGCCAGTACCTCCTGCTGACCGTCGGCGGGTTGCTCTTCGTGCTCGGCGTGTGGATCGTGGTCGAGGCGGCGGTGGCGTTCATGCGCCCCGGGCGCACCGACGACGACGTCATCCACTTCCGGGATTCCGGTGATGCGGGGGAGGCGGCGGGCGGGGAGTGATGTGCGCAATCGGAATCGGTCGGAGTCGGAGTCGGAGTCGGAATCGGTATCGGTCCTCCGGTCTCTGATCTCTGGTCTCTGGTCTCTGTCTCAACGGGCACGGGACCGGACACGGGAACGGGCACGGGCACGGGCACGGGAACGGGAACGGGAACGGGAACG
>JBFFXF010000259.1:0-10777 GCA_041569895.1 Planctomycetota bacterium
ACGGGTACGGGTACGGGTACGGGAACGGGTACGGGTACGGGAAAAAACGGTCCCGGAAGGGGAGAGCAGAGCTGACATGAGCTTTCTTCGTTTCCTGTTCGGGCTCGAGGAGACCGAGACGCTCTCCGGCGACTCTCGCTGGGAGCTGTCCGGGATGCCGCACGGCCCGTGGCTCCTCGTCGCGACCGTGCTCGTCCTCGCCGCCGTGGCTCTCGTCGTCCTGCTCTATCTGCGCGAGCGCAGTCTCGGTCGGGCGCGCGGCGTGACGCTCGCCGTGCTGCGAATCGCGGCGCTCACGCTGGTCCTGCTCGCGCTGCTCAACCCGCGCATCGTCACCGAGATCCACAACGAGCGCCCGGGGCGCACGCTCGTGCTGCTCGACGGCACGACGAGCATGAGCCAGCGCGACCGCCATCGCGGCGCCGGCTTCGCCGGGCTCGAACGTGTCACCGGACTCGGCGCGGACGAGCGACCGACGCGCGCCGCCCTGCTTCACGCCGCCCTCGAGCGCCAGGAGACCATCGAGCGCCTCCGCGAGAAGAACAGCGTCTCGCTCTTCACGTTCGGGCGCGAGGTCAAGCCGCTCGGCGCCATCGGCGATCCGCGCGTGCTCTTTCCCTCCGACGAGGAGACGCGCGTCGGCGACGCTCTCGCCGCCGTCATCCGGGAGACCAGGGCGGATCCGGTGACGGCGATCGTGCTCGTCACCGACGGCCGCAACAACGCCGGCGACCACCCGATCGATGTCGTCAGCGACCCGGTGCGGTGGCGCTCCGTCCCCGTCCACGCCGTCGCGATCGGCCTCGTGGAGGAGACGCGCAACTTCTCGGTCATGGAGCTCTCGGCTCCCGACGTCGTCGAGGCGGGCTATCCGGTCGAGGTCGAGGGCGTCGTCCGGCTCTCCGGCATCCGCGGTCAGGTCGAGGCGACACTCTATCGACTGGCGCCGAAGGGACGCGGCAAGGAGACCGTCGAGACCCGCACGCTCGAGTCGGCCGGTCCGGCGGTGGAGACGCGGCTGAAGTTCATCGACACGGTCCCCGAGAAGGGCACGTATCGCTATCGTCTCGAGGTCGAGGCGCACCCCGACGAGACCACGCGCCGTGACAACCGCCGCGAGGTGAGCGTCCTCGCCGCCGAGGAGAAGCGCCGTGTGCTGCTGCTGTCGAGCACCGCGACGCGCCTCTACAAGTTCGTGGCGAGGTTCTTCATCCGCGACGACGGCATCCAGGCGTCGTGCTGGCTGGCCGATGCCGATCCGCAGTACATCCAGGACGGTGACGTCACCATCCGCGATCTGCCGCGCTCCGCGGACGAGCTCAAGACGTACGACATGATCGCGCTCTTCGATCCGCACCCGGACGTGCTCTCGCCGGAGTTTCTCGAAGCGCTGCGCGAGTTCGTGACGGAGCAGGGTGGCGGGGTCGTCTACGTCGCGGGTGAGTCGTACGCGCCGCTGGTCGCGCGCGAAACGCGCCTGCGACGCTTCCGCGCCCTGTTGCCGGTCGTCCTCGATGACTCCGCGCCGCTCCTCGGCGGAGGACAGTTCTACGAGACGCCCTGGCGAGCGCGGCTGACGGCGGCCGGGCACTCGCACCCGCTCTGCCGACTCGAGAACAACACGCTCGAGAACGCGCGCCTCTTCAGCATGCTGCCGCCGTTCTACTTCGTCCACTCGAGCCGCGACCTGCGACCGAGCGGCATCGGCCTCCTGGTCGGCGACGGCGACGCCGTCGTCTCCGCCGTGCACCAGGCGGGGCTCGGCGAGGTGGTCTACCTCGGAACCGACGACTTCTGGCGCTGGCGCGAGGCCGGCGAGCGCCACCACGAGCGAGTCTGGGCGGGGCTCGTGCGCTACCTCACCACCGGGAAGCGACAGCTCGGACAGACGACGGTGACCGTCGAGACCGACCGCGACCGCTACACCGAGGGCGATCAGGTCCGGGTCATGGTGCAGCGCTCCGGCGCGGCGAAGACCGGCGACGCGCCGCTCGACGTCTTCGTCGAGCGCGTCGAGGGTCCCGGGGACGAGCCCGGAGGACGGCGCGGGGACACCCCGCCCGGGGAGGCGTCGCCGGAGCGCGGGACGAGCCCGGAGAGCGCCCCCTCCCGTCGCTGGCGTGTCAGTCTCTATCCCGACCTGGATCGCGGCGCTCCGGGCGGAGACGCGCCGCCCGATCGCTTCGCGGGCCTCTTCCGGGTGCGCAAGGCGGGGAAGTACCGCGTCGTGCTCGGGACCGAGGAGAAGACGACGTTCGAGGCGGCGCCGGTGTCGACCGAGTGGCAGGACCCGTCACCCGACTTCGAGCTCCTGCGGGAGGTGGCCGCGAGGACGGGCGGGTCGCTCTCCCGGCTCGATGAGATCGCGGAGCTCCCGCACCGCATCCCGGACGGCACGGTGCGGGAAATCGTCGGCAGACGGGCCACCACCATCTGGGATTCCGCGGTGTTGATGATTTTGTTCGCGGGCCTGCTGACCCTAGAATGGGCGCTGAGAAAGCTGTGGCACCTCAACTGAGCGAGGATTCCTTGCGAACGAACGCCCCCCTCAAGGCCGGAGCCGCGGCGGTGCACGCGCGCGCTCTCGACAAGCTCCGGGGCTCCGTGATCTCGACGCTCACCTGGCTCGGCGTCGCCAACCTCAT
The DNA here is from genome assembly GCA_041569895.1 of Planctomycetota bacterium. Lineage (GTDB taxonomy): Bacteria > Planctomycetota > UBA8108 > UBA8108 > JACQVS01 > JBFFXF01. The sequence goes on from JBFFXF010000259.1 coordinate 2,646, forward strand.
CGTCGTGGTCACCGCCGCCGTGCTGATCTCCTTCGCGCTCGACGTCATGCTCGAGCTGCCGTGGCTGCTGCGCGCCGGGTTCCTGATCGGCACCGTGGTGGTCTACGTCGTCGCCGTGCGGCGCAACCACCGCAGGCTCAAGATCCGCATCCCCACCGAGGACCTCCTGGTGACCGTCGAGCAGCGGCACCGGTCGCTCGAGGGACAGTTGCTGAACGTCATCGACCTGACGCGCGTCGCGTCGGAACGCGGCGGCGACGCCGGCGAGCGCGGCGAGCTCCGCGACGCGCTCCTGCGCCGCGCCGTGATGGACTCGAATCGCGCCCTCAAGCGCGTCTCGGTCGAGAGCTCGCTCGATCGCACGCCGCTGAGGCGGCGCGCGCTCCTCGCCCTCGGCTTGACCCTGGGTATTCTGATCATCGGGCTCCTGGCGCCGAAGACGTTCCTCTTCTGGGGACGGCGCAACGTGCTCCTCTCGACGACTCCCTGGCCGCGCGACACGCACTTCTCGCTGGCCCGGGACGAGCTCGTGTGGCACCACGCGCGTCGCGATCCGGTGCAGATCGAGGGCTGGGTGATCGGCGACGTCCCGCGATTCGTCGACCTGCGCATCGCCGCCGGCGGAGAGTCGCGGACGACGCGGATCCTCCCCGGACGGAAGGAGACGCGCGCCTGGAACCTGATCAGCGAGACGACGTTCGGCGGACCCGAGCCGGGCGAACAGGTCGAGGGGCGCCACCTGACGTACAGCGTGCCGCGCGTCGTCGAGCCGTTCGAGTTCTCCTTCGCCGGCGGCGACAACCGCAGCCGCGTCGTGCGCGTCGAGGTGCACGACCGACCGCGCGCGACGGCGACCCGTGTGGTCCTCGAGTTTCCCGGACACGTCGGACTGGAGAGCAGGACGATCGAGAACCCGGCGAGCGAGATCACGGCGGTGCAGGGGACACGAGTGACCGTCGAGGTCAATGTCGACCAGTCGGTCAACGACGCGTGGGCCCGCTTCGGGGACGATGGCCGCGACCCCGTCGACGAGATCTCCGACGGATCGTTTCGCTTCGCGTTCCAGCTGGTCGAGAGCGGCTTCCTCGAGCTCTCCTTCCGCGGCGGCGAGCACGATTTCGAGGGACGGCCGGTGCGACTGGCCTTCGCGGCGTTTCCCGACATCGCGCCGAGGGTCTCCCTCGAGTTCGAGAGCGAGAACCGCCTGGTGGCGCCGGGCGGCGAGATCGCCTACACCGTGCGCGGGGAGGACGACTACGGCTTCACGCGTGTCGAGCTCCACCTGACGCGACCCGCCGTGAAGGTGACGCCCGCCGTGCCGTTTCCGGGCAGCGCGCGGGACGAGTCGCCGGCGGAGTCTCCGGGAGAGCCGACCGACGAGACCCTGGACGACTCCGCGAAACCACGCGCCGCCGCGGCGGGGACCGACACGGTGGTGCTCGATCTCTCGCCCTGGGAGACGCGCCGGACGGAGGCCGGTTTCGAGGTCACGGTCGAGCGCGTCCTCGAGCTCGCGGGGTTCGCCCTCGAGCCGGGATCGCAGCTCACCCTGCGGGCGCGAGTCGCCGACAACGACGAGCCCGGCGGCTTCAAGATCGGCGAGTCGAAGGCCGTGACGTTCACCGTGCTGGCGCCGGCGGATCTGCTCGAGAAGATGGACACGCTGCGCACCGAGGCGCAGACCCGACTCGAGGAGCTCGCCTACGTCGAGACGCGCATCCGCGCCCGCCTGGACGCGATGGTTCCGGAGGGAGCCCAGGCACAACAGGGATCGCAAGCGCAGGGCTCAGCCCAGCAGGGCTCACAAGCGCAACAGGGATCCCAGGCACAGCAGGGATCCCAGGCGCAGCAGGGGTCGCAAGCGCAACAGGGCTCTCAGGCCCAGCAGGGTTCTCAAGCCCAGCAGGGTTCTCAAGCCCAGCAGGGTTCTCAAGCCCAGCAGGGTTCTCAAGCCCAGCAGGGTTCTCAAGCCCAGCAGGGCTCTCAGGCACAGCAGGGTTCTCAGGCACAACAGGGTTCGCAGGCCCAGCAGGGCTCTCAGGCGCAGCAGGGCTCTCAGGCGCAGCAGGGCTCGCAGGCGCAGCAGGGCTCCCAGGCGCAGCAGGGTTCTCAGGCACAACAGGGTTCTCAGGCACAACAGGGATCCCAGGCACAGCAGGGCTCCCAGGCGCAACAGGGATCCCAGGCGCAGCAAGGCTCGCAGGCGCAGCAGGGATCCCAGGCGCAGCAGGGCTCCCAGGCGCAGCAGGGCTCCCAGGCGCAACAGGGATCCCAGGCGCAGCAGGGCTCCCAGCAACAGCAGGGCTCCCAGCAACAACAACAGCAGCAGCAGCGGTCGTTCGACGACCTGGCGCAGCGCCAGTCGGACGTCGCCCGCGCCACCCGCGAGATCGCGCGCACACTCCAGGAGATGCGACGGGTGCTCGAGCAGAACCGCCTCGTCGGCGACGCCGAGCTGCGTCGTTTCGACGAGGAGGTCGCGCGTCCCCTGCAGGAGCTCGCCGAGGAGCGGCTGCCCAGAAGCGCGAGAGAGATCGAGTCGATCCCGCGATCCGACCGGCCGGAGCGTGACCTCGCCGACGCGCGCGAGGAGATGGAGCGCATGGCCGAGGAGCTCTCGCGCGTGGCGCAGCGCCTCGAGAGCACACAGCGGTTCCGTGAGATTCTCAATCGACTGCAACTGATCATCGATGTCCAGGGAGAGGTGATCAGGGAAACCAGCAAGGAGATCGAACGATGAGGGCCTCCCCGGCGTTCGCGACCACGTTGATCCTCCTGACGTCCCTGACGCTCTCCGGCCAGGACGAGCCGGGAGAGGCGCTCGAGCTCGCCGCGGAGGTCGAGCGTCGGTACCTGCGGCTCACGGCCCTGATGGAGCAGCTCCTCAACGCCGCCGAGACGCTCGAGGAGTCGGGACGTCTCGAGATCGCGCTCCAGCGTTCCCGCGAGCTCGACATCGTGCCGCGGCTGCGCGAGATCCGCTCCCTGCTCCAGAACCGCGTGCTGCGCGAGGCGCTCGAGGACGAGAAGGCGCTCGAGCGTGACCTCAATCGCATCCTGCGGATCCTCCGCGGCGAGGACGAGGGTGAGCAACTGCGCGAGTCGCAGCGACAGATCGATTCGATGCGCCGCGCCTCCTCCGAGCTCCGCCGCATCGTCCGCAGGGGCGAGGACAACGAGGAGCGCACGCGGGAGCTCGCCGGACCCGACCGCGAGCGCCTGACGCCCGAGGGGCTGCGGCAGAAGCAGGACCGGCTGACCCGCAAGCTGCGTCAGGTGCAGAAGGAGACCGAGGAGCTGCGCCGGGCGCTCGAGCGGCTGCAGCGGCGCCAGGACCAGGAGCAGCAGCGAAACCAGTCGGGCAACCAGAGCCAGAGTCAAAGTCAGAGCCAGAGTCAAAGCCAGAGCCAGAGCGGCCAGCAGGGAAACCGCCGGCAGAGCCGCGAGGAGCAGGAGCGCCGGCGCCGCGAGCGGGAGGAGACCCTGCAGACCCTCCGCCGCGCCGAGCGCAAGCTGCAGGACGCCGCCCAGCGCCTCGACGCGTCGAACCCGGAGGGCTCCTCGCAGGACCAGGAGCAGGCGCTCGCCCAGCTCCGTCATGCGGAGGAGGAGCTCGAGCGGCAGCTCGAGGAGCTCGAGGATCTCAAGCGCGAGAACCTGATCAAGGTCGTCCTCAAGAAGCTGAACGAGATGCTCGCCGAGCAGAAGGTGGTGACGCTCGAGACGCGCGAGCTCGACCGGGAGCGACAGGCGGTCGAGCGTGCGAACGCCACCGCCGTGGAGCCCCCCGGGCGAGAGACTCCCGCCGACGAGCCGACCGACGTCCAGGAGCCCGTCCCCGAGCCCGTCGTGCCGGAGCGCGACACCGAGGCCGACGACGAGCTTGCCGACCGCGCGCGCTCACTCGCCTCGCGCGAGCGCGGGCTGCTCACCGACGCCGAGGAGATCCTCGACATCTTCGCGGAGGACGACTCATCCGAGATCGCCCCGTCGATCCTCGAGCGAGTGATCGACGACCTGGAGAACGCCGCCACCCGGCTCGACGAGTCGAGCACCGGCGAGCTGACCCAGCTCCTGCAGCGCGACATCGAGGGGGGCCTCCAGGAGCTCGTCGACGCGCTCGACGAGGAGCGCAACCGGCGGCGCCCGCGGAGTCAAAGTCAGAGTCAGAGCCAGAGCCAGAGCGGCCAGCAGCGTCAGAGAGGGAACCCGCTGTTCACGCCGCTCAAGGAGCTCCGGCTGCTCCTGCGCGTCCAGCAGCGGCTGCGGCAGCGCACCGAGGAGCTCGATCGACTCGGACTGCTGCCGGAGACGGATAGCGCCGAGACGGATAGCGCCGAGACGGACGCGTCGCGAGTCGAGCGGCCCGACGCCGCCGCGGATGATCCGCGGGCTGCGCTGCGACGCGAGCAGGCGCGCCGGGTCGCACGGGCGCAGGAATCGTTAGCGGAACACCTGGAGGGTCTCGTCGAGCGGTATCCAGTTATTGACGAGTATCTGATGGGCGCCGACAATGTGGACCAGGAGGGTAACGCCGACGGCAGCGAGAGCGGAAACGACGCTGGCGGGAACGACGCGGACGGCGGCGGGATCGGGGACGACCCCGGGACCGAGCCGGACGATGGCGGGAACGACGCGGAGCCGGAGGCGGCGGACACCTCTGAGAAAGGCGAAGGCGATGAGTGACCGTAAGACGACGAGCATCCGGTTTCTTCTCTCGGTCCTGGCGGTGACGCTGGCCCCGATGCTCGCGTTCGCAGGGGAGCAGGCGACCGAGCCGGCGGATGCGCCGGTGACCGCGCCGAAGAAGGCCGACCTGTCGCCCGAGTCGATCTGGAAGGACTTCGTCATCCACGTCGTCGAGAAGGGACGCGCCGACCTGCTGGCGGTCGACCACGCCGGACACGAGGCCCCGGGGGAGAAGACCGAGGAGACCGGGGCGGACGAGGAGCACGCGGCGGAGTCCGAGGAGGACCACGATCACGCGCTCGAGCACGGCAAGGACCCGATCTTTCCGATCGTGCTGCGCATGTCGCGGGAGCTCGCCGTTCTGCGCTCGCTCTTCCCCGACGCGGACCCGCTGTCGATCGAGACCGCGGATCCCGCGAAGGACGAGGAGCGTGACCGCAGGGTGACGGGACTGCTCGAGCGGCTCTCGGCCGACGAGGATCCGTACGTGCGCGCGTACGCGGAGCTCTTCCGCGCGCGGCAGGCGCTGGAGTCCGGACGGCCCCGCGAGGCGGTGTCGATCCTCGACGAGCTCGGCAAGTCGCGCCACTTCCTCGGCCGCAAGGAGGCGCACCGCACGGCGGCGAGAGCCTATCGCGAGATCGGCGACGATGCGCTCGCGGTGCTCGAGCTGCGGCTCTTCCTGATCAACACGGCGGAGGAGGACTTCGTGGACCACCGCTGGGCCTCGGCGCAGTTGAAGGAGATCCGCGAGTCCGGCAAGGAGGGACCGCTCAAGGAGTCGGCCGAGCAGGCGAAGTCGGCGTCGATCCTGATCTCCGCTCGTTCCGCCGGCGCGCAGACGCAGGACGAGCAGAAGCGGATCGAGGCGATCCTCGAGCGCGCCATCAAGCTGCTCGGTGAGCCGTCCGCGAAGGGCGACTGCTGCGAGAGCGCCTCGGCCGGCAAGGCCTGCGACAGCTCCTGCCAGGAGCGCCAGGGGCAGGTCGCGCTGGGAGAGCAGAAGCGCGTCGAGAAGATCCTCGACGGCGTCATCAAGATCCTCGAGGGGAGCTGCTCGGCCTGCAACGGCGCGGCGACCACGCAGTGCAGCTCGTGCGGCAAGCCGGGCGCGTGCACCAAGTGTGGGTCCTGCGCGTCGTGCGGCGCGGGAAGCGGCGAGGGCGAGGGCCTCGCGCGTGGATCGCAGCGCCGCGACGGCCGCAACGGCAACGGCGACCCCCGCGGCGACCGGGCCAACGAGCCGGCGCAGGACACGAAGCTCCGCAAGGGCGAGCAGGACCGACCGGATCTGCGCGACCCGAACTACGACAGCGACGAGCTCTGGGGAAAGATCAACGATCGCGAGGTGGCGCGCTCGCTGCGCGAGGTCTGGGGGAAGATCCCCGTGTCGTACCGCCGCATCGTGGCGCAGTACTACCTCGACATCACGGAGCTGACGCCCGAGGACGCCAAGTAGATTCGTCCGGAGGCCGTTCCGCCGTCGCGTCGAAGCCGCGCGCCCGTCGCCGGTGTTCCGCCGCCGTGATATAATCTGACCTTTCTCCTGGTCCGAGGAATCACGGCGGTGGCAATCAACTTCCGACGCATCCTGAGCGCCGAGTCGATGCGCTTCGAGCTCAACACGCTCGCTGTGACGCCTCCCGCGTCGGAGGACGAGGAGCCGCTCGATCCCGACGACGATCGTAACCTCGATCGCGTGCGCGAGGAGGTGCTCGACGAGCTCTGCGAGCTCTTCGACGCGAGCGGCGCCGTCGCGAACCGCACCCGACTCTTCACCGATCTCAACAACCGCGAGAAGCGGACGGGCACCGCGATGGGCGAGCGCATCGCCATCCCGCACGTCCGCACCATGCAGGCGAAGCGCTTCGTGATGGCGTTCGGGCGCTCGCTCGAGGGTCTGCCGTTCCGCGCGCCGGACGGCGCGACCGTGCAGCTCTTCTTCGCCATGGTGGCCCCGCCGTACGAGGACCGCACGTACCTGCGCGTCTACCGGGCGCTGGCGAGCTCGCTGCTGCACGAGGAGCACCGGCAGGCGTTCCTCGAGGCCACCGACCCGAACGACGTCTGGCGCATCCTCGAGGTGTTCAAGTGAGCGCGAGAGGGTCGCGCAAGCGCGCGCCGGCGAAGCCCGGCGAGCTGACGTTCACCACGCTGATCGAGCGACGCGAGTGGAAGCCGCTCCCGGCCGTCGTGCTCCTCGCCGGCGAGTCCCGGTTCCTGCGCAAGCACGTCGAGCGGCGCTTCATCGACGAGCTCTTCGGCGGCCAGCCGACGCCCGCGCTCGAGCGCTTCGACGCGGCGCAGGACTCCGAGAACCTGCTCGCCCGGGTGCTCGACGAGCTCCGCACCGTCTCGATCCTCTCGGAGGAGCGGCTGGTCATCGTCGACGGCGCGGATCAGTTCCTCTCGGAGCACCGCGACGACCTGCTCGAGTGGGTCGAGCGGGGCTTCTCGGGCGGCCACCTGATCCTCCACCTCGATCGGCCGGCCGACGCGCGCACGAAATTCGTCAAGGCGGTCGCCGAGCACGGCTGGGTGGTCGCGTGCCGCCAGCCGTTCGACCGGCCGCCGCCCTGGCAGACCGACGCGCCACCGTGGGACAACGATCTGACGCGGTGGATCGTCGCCTGGGCGATGCACCGAGGCCTCGAGATCGACTTCCAGACGGCGTACGCGCTCCAGGAGCGCGCCGGCACCGATCTCGGCGTGCTCGACGAGTGTCTCGAGAAGATCCGCACCTACATCGGCGGCAAGACGACACGGGTCGATCTCCGCGCCGTCACCGCGGTCGCGGGCGATACGCGCGAGGACAGCATCTTCGACCTCGTCGACGCCTTCATCGCGGGCGACCGGCCGCGCGCGATCGACATGGCCGAGAAGCTCTTTCGCGCCGGCTACCATCCGCCGCGCGGCGGCAATCCCGTCTTCGACGCCGGCTCGATCACCATCATGTTCACCGGCGCCCTCGTCTCACGCCTCCGCGGCCTGAGGCGGGCGCACGCCATGCGCGCGGCCGGCATGGGACCCGACCGCTGGATCGAGGCGCGCCTGACGACGAAGCCGTTCACCGACCGCTTCCGCCGCGACCTCGGCGCAATGTCGCCCGGCCGCATCGCGCACGCCTTCGAATCACTGTTGCAACTCGATCGCTCGGTCAAGAGCGGGGGGAATCCGCGTCTGGGTTTGACGGTTTTTCTGGCGGGGGGATGAGATGCTCGGACCCGGACCCGATCCCGTGCCCGTGCCCGTGCCCGTGCCCGAAAGCTGTGGAAGTCCAACAGCCAGCCCCGTCGGGGCCGGAACAATCGGCGTGCGAGACCGAGTCCGAGACAGATGTCCGAGACAGAGGACCGATTCCGATGTCCGATTCCGATGTCCGATTCCGATTCCGACTCCGACACCGACACCGACACCGACACCGACCCGACAGTTGCAAAAAC
>JBFFXF010000260.1:0-10760 GCA_041569895.1 Planctomycetota bacterium
GGGTACGGGTACGGGAACGGAGTAAGATCACAGGAGACGCGTCCATGAGTCTGTACGGCATCTACGGCAGCCACACAGTCGAGGCCTGCCCCGTCTACAACGTCGAGAACGCCAGAAAGCTGGTCTCCTTCGCGGAGAGCGATCTGACGCCGCTGCTGTCGAGGTGCAAGATCAACAAGGTGCTGGGGCAGTATCACTCGGCCTTCGAGCACACCTTCGTCTGGATCGTCGACGCGGAGAACGCGCACCTGATCGAGGAGTTCGCCCTCGAGTCGGGCCTCGCATCGTTCAACATCCTGACCATCGTGCCGCTGAAGACCCTCACCGACGACATCGTCCCGCGCCTGAAGAAGTCGCACGGCCTGTGAGCGGGGCGGCCACTCACGGCTCGTACCGCACCGCCGTCGACAGTGGCGCGGTCGCGCCGGGCTCGTGGACGCGGAGGATGATCGGGCCATCGCTCGCGTACGACTCGCGGTAGGCTTGCACGAGGGGGGAGAGGTCGAAGGAGAGATCCCTGGTCAAGAGAGCCTCGCCCGCATCGCCTCGCGCGTCGTGGGCGAGGAAGACATCGACCTGCACGGGGTACGATTCCTTGAAGCCGACGCCGTAGAGCGCGAAGCGATGCTCGACGAGACCCCCCGCGTACGTCACACGCAGGCGCAGCGTGTCGCCGGTCACGGTGGCGGACTGGATGGTGGCGGCATCGCGGGGAAGGGTGATCGGGCTGTCGAGCACGGTGATCGGATCGAGCGACGGTTTTCCGGTGCCGCCGCAGCCACCGAGCCCCACCAATCCTGCGAGCGTGACGAGTCCGACGAGCGATCGTGTAAATTGCACGGCGTGTCTCCTTGCGTCGAGGTTCCACGGACGACGAATCACGGCGCCGGCGATGGCCGACTCCCGTATCTCCTGTGTCGAAGGAAATTGTCACCTCCTCAAGCTGCTGATATCGTGCGTCTTGCGACGATTCTCTTTTCCTTCGGCACCGGAGAGATGCGCCCATGGCCGGGTGGCAGGACGACGTTCCCGGGCGCGAGCCCCCGCCGGATGAGCGGGTGCTCGAGGAGGAATCGACAGCCGGGCCCGCGCCGCTGTCGGGGCGGGAGCGGAAGGTGGTCGAGAAGACCTGGCGAGAGCTTCGACGCCTGCAGCCCCATCTCTACGCGGTGTTCAAGTCGTGGGCGGAGCACCTCGAGCTCAGGGAGAGCGACTCGCAGTACAGTCACGGGCTCTATCGCGGCTTCTACGCCGACATGGCGCTGAGGCTGGGCATCACCCGACCGGCGGTGAAGTACCGTCTGAAGCGAGCGCAGCTCTGGTTCGCGAGGCGCCTCGAGAGGAACGACCTGAGGCTGGGGAGATCATGAGCGGCATACCCACTCTCGCGAGCAGACTTCGCGGCGCCGCGGCGAGAGTCGACGACGAAGCGCCGCTACCGACCGACGAGTCTGCCGCGCTCCGCATCGTTCTCGAGGCGCTTCCCGCTGACTTGGCCGCGGAGGACGAGACACGAGTGCTCCGAGACGCGGCACGCGCACCGAGACGTCGATTCGTCGGAGGGCTGTCGGCGGCCGCGGCCGTGCTGATGGGGATCTCGATCTGGCTCCTGGTCGCACCTCGCGATCGAAACGGCGAGCATCCGCAAGTCGCTCTTCGGGGACCCTCGCTCGAGGTCGAGATCACCCCGCCCCCGGTGCAGGCGTTCACGCCCGGTGCGGAGCGCGCGCCGAAAGAGGATCTCGGAGACGCCGTCTTCGACCTCGGCTCGTCGCGTGTCGGCGAGATCCACATCACGCCGGAGGAGGACTGCGCCGTGTTTGTGACCCTGCTCGGGGCGGAAAGCGAGGTCATTCTCCCGGTCCCGGACGGCGGCGCAGCGGAGCGGACGTTGAGTGGAGGCCTGAAGCAGTACTTCGGGTTCGCCGTCCCGGAGGGAACTGAAACCGGAACGTTCCTCATCCTCGCCAGACGCGAGCGCCGCGGACTGGAACAACTCTACCGCTCGGTCGCGGAGACCGTTGGACGAGAAGAGAAAGACAACGAGGAGACCGTCGCGCGGATCGTCGAGCGCCTGCGGACGCACGCCGACCTCTCGGTGACGACGGCGAGGTTCAGGCGCACGCGGGAGTGACGGCCGCGCGACCCCGGTTCAGCTCACCGCCGCGAGGCGGTGGGAGCGCTCGGCTTCCGCGTAGCTCACCAGGCGGTCCTTGGCGGGATCCCAGAGGTTCATCCGGAAGCAGCGGACGATGTCGGTCGGCCAGAGTGACGTCGTCCCGGGCGACTGCAGCTCCTCGATGGCCTTCATCGCCTCGGGCAACCGGTAGAACGGGATGCGCGCGTTCAGGTGGTGCACGTGGTGATACCCGATGTTGCCCGTGAACCAGTGCATGACGGGGCTCAGCCGCATGAAGCTGGACGAGTGCAGCGCCGCGAACGTGTAGTCCCAGTTCTCGCCGGGGCGCAGCTTCGCGCCGGGATAGTTGTGCTGCGCGTAAAAGAGGTACGCACCGAGCGCCGAGGCGATGAACGTCGGGATGACAAGCCCCAGGAGCATGATGTCGGGCCTGAAGATCGCCAGCACGGTGAGCAGGCCGAAGTGGACGACGATCGCCGCGATGGCGTCCCTGTGCCTCTTGCGGTCGGCGAACAGCGGCTGGATACAGAAACCCCAGAGGAACACCGTCAGGTACCCGAAGAGGATGGTCAGCGGGTGCCGTGCGAGGGCGTAGTAGAAACGCACGCGGGGTTCGGCCTCGTGGTACGCGTCGATCGTCATCACGGGGTAGGTGCCAACGCTGTCCACTCCGAGCCGCCGGGCGTTGTTCCGGTGGTGGTGGTCGTGCGTGTGCTTCCAGATGCTCGCCGGCGACAGCGAGAGCAACCCGTAGAGCTTGAAGATGCAATCGGCGACCCTCGATCCCTGGAGTATCGCGCCGTGGAGGTAGTCGTGGTAGATCACGAACACTCGAACGTGGAGCAGCGCGGCCAGGAGGCTCGCCAGCACGCGGACGCCCCAGTGCAGGTCCATGCACACGACGCCGATCGCCCCGACAAAGAGCGCCAGCGTCGAGAGGAGGACCCACCAGCTCCGCCCGCGGTGCTCGGCCGCGAATCGCCTGGTGTTCCGTACGAGTTGCGCGGTGTCTTCTATCATGGTGCTGTCCTTCTTCGGACCGCCCGGACCCTGCCTCCAACTATTCCTTGAAGGTGTGGGTTTCGATGGGCGGGAACGTCGTCCGTCCCTAATAAGAATAGCCGCGTCTGGTCCGGGGGTGTCGTCATGCTTCCGTCATGTTTTGTCACCGTTCTGTCAAAGCGGGGCGAATCAGCTTGACGCGGGGACGCCGGAAACCGACCAGAATCGGGGCAGGGGTCAGGACGACCGGGGGAGGGGAGAGAACTTGTAGCCGGATCCGCGGATCGACAGGAAGTGGACGGGCCGCGAGGCGTCCGGCTCGAAGTGCTTCCGGAGCCTGAGCACGAAGTTATCGACGGTTCGCGTGTTGGGGTAGTTCCGCAGCTGCCAGACGTTCTCGAGCAGCTCCTCGCGGCTGAGCACCCGGTCCGGGTGGTCGGCGAAGTACCGCAGGAGGGCGAACTCGAGCTGGGTGAGCTGGACGGGCTCGCCGTCGACGCTCGCCTCGTGCGAGTCGAAATCGATCCGCGCCGCGCCGAACTGCAGGGTGGCGGAGCTCGTATCCCGCGCCGCGGCGTCGCTCTCCCACTGGCGCCGGCGGAGGAGCGAGCGAATGCGCGCCAGGAGCTCGCCGAGCTCGAACGGCTTCACCACGTAGTCATCCGCGCCGACCTCGAGGCCGCGCACACGGTCGTGCGGCGAGTTGCGCGCCGTCAGCATGATGACGGGCGTGTAGTTGCCGGAGGCGCGCAGCTTGGCGCAGAGCTCGAAGCCATCCAGATCCGGCAGCATGACGTCGAGGACGATGGCCCCGTAGACGTGCGGGCGAACGAGAAACTGCGCGGACTGCCGCGCCGTCGCCGCGACGTCGACCTCGAAGCCCTCGAGCTCGAGGTTAAGCTTGAGGCCCGTGGCCAGGTGGGTCTCGTCCTCGATGACGAGCAGCCGCGTACGCTCCCCGGGCGCGGTCATCGGCTCGACACCGCCGGGTGAACGCTCTGCGCGGCTTCTTTCTCCTCGCGGTCCTTCATCGGCACCCAGACGTGCATCGTCGTGCCGTGGCCGAGTCCACCGGAAGACACCTTGAGCTTGCCGCCGAGGAGCCGGACGAGGCTGGAGACCACGAACAGCCCCAGGCCGGTGCCGCGACGGGCGCGCACGCTCTCGTGGGGCACGCGATAGAAGCGCTCGAAGATCCGCCTCTGGTCCCGCCGCGGGATGCCGACGCCCCGGTCGCGGACTTTCATGTGAACGAAGCGCGCATCGCGACGGGCGTCGACCGTGACCTCGACCGGCCGATCGAGGCCGAGGGAGTACTTCACGGCGTTGTCGAGGAGGTTCTTGACGACGGTCTCGAGCGCGGTCCGATCGGTGACCAGGACGAGATCGCGCGACACGTCGATCCGAATCGACTCCGCAGGCTGCTTGTAGTGGCGCACGATCCCGTCGGCGCAACCCTGCACGAGATCGGCGAGGACGACGTCGTCGAGGGCATGACCCTCCTGCGCGCGCGAGAGCCGGGTCGCCTGGAGGACGTCATCGATGAAGATCGACAGGCGCTCGACATCGTCGACCATCATCTGATGCACGTCAACGCGCTGGCTCGCGGCGAGGTCATGCCGCGCCAGGGTATCGAGGCAGAGCTTGAGCGACGCCAGCGGGCTCTTCAGCTCGTGCGTGACCGAGTCGATGAAGCTGGTCTGGCGGTTGACCAGACGGATCTCGCGAACGAGGAAGACACTGAAGAGGACGAGGACGGTGATGATGACGATGTACGAGGCGCTGCCGAGCGCCAGCAGCCACGAGTTCTGGGCCACCTGGTCGGTGAGATAGAGGTTCTGGATGATCACCAGGATCCAGCCGACCAGAAGCCCGACGCTGAGCGCGACGGTGACGATCCCGAGCGCGATCGGGAGGGTGATCGATCGTTTGATGCGGATCAAGCGAGCCTCGCTGGAAAAGGGTGCGCTGTTCACGGAGTTTCCGGCGAGCACATTCTAACACCGGGCGTGGCGCGTCGCCCATGGGCCGCGAGACGGATCAAGGTCGACCGCGTCCGCTCCACCGGCGAGGCCGCGCGTCTCGAGGGTGTCGGCGTGAGCCTCATCGGCGTCCATCACCATGACCCTGCGCGCGGACACGAGCGCGAGCCTGTGCCACATCCTGCGGCCCCGAAGGCGTGTTCGAGGTGCTCGACCGCTTGGGGCAACGCGGGTGCTGAATCACTCCGGTATCTGCGCGAAGCGCTTCCGAATCTCGGCCTCGTCGAAGTGCCTGCCGTGCGTCTCGCGGATGTTCTCCTCGCTCGGCATGGGGACCGACTGGAACGCCTGGCCGATGGCCGATCTGAGTCGTGTGGCCTCGGGTTCGTGCATGTGGATCACTATCGGTCAGTGCGGCGGCCCACCGCAGTTTGCGCGACAACGCCGGGTTCACTACGATGACTTGGTGGAGCACGTTATTCATCCGGCGAGGAACGCTCTCGTGCAGTCAGCAGGCGATCACGCGAAAAGACGGCAAGCCCTCCGGCGGGAACGACTTCCGACCGGGTCCCCGGTCCGGCTCGCGGTCCGCTCCCCGGCGGCCATCGGCGGCTTTCTTGTCAGTATTATCGCCACCACGGCGCTCGCCCCCGGGGACCGAGCCTCGGACGTCGACTTCGGCCGTGACGTGCGGCCGATCTTCAACCGCCACTGCATCGCCTGCCACGGCGGCGTCAAGCAGTCGAGCGGGCTCTCCTTCGTCTATCGCAACAGGGTGCTCGCGACCGGTCGCGCCGGCAAGCCGATCGTCAGGCCGGGCGATCCCTCGGGCTCGTTCCTCCTCGAGCGCGTCACCGCCGGCGATGACGACCGCATGCCGCCCGCCGACCACGGCCCGCGCCTCGGCGAGGAGGACGTCGCCACGCTGCGCCGGTGGATCGCCGCCGGCGCGCCGTGGAACGAGCACTGGGCTTTCGTGCCTCCGGTCCGCCACGCGATCCCGGAGGTGTCCGATCCGGCGTGGTGTCGCGAGACGCTCGACGCCTTCGTGCTGCATCGCCTCGATCGCGAGGGGCTGCGGCCGGGCGCCGGGGCGGATCGCGTCGAGTGGCTGCGGCGCGTGAGCCTCGATCTCATCGGGCTGCCGCCCTCGCTCGACGAGGTGGAGGATTTCCTCGCGGACCGCTCGCCGGATGCGCACGCCCGGGTCGTCGATCGGCTGCTCGCCTCGCCGCACTTCGGCGAGCGCTGGGCCGCGGTGTGGCTCGACCTGGCCCGCTACGCCGACAGCCAGGGCTACGAGAAGGACAACCTCCGCACCATGTGGCCCTACCGCGACTGGGTCATCCGCGCCTTCAACGCCGACATGCCCTTCGACGACTTCACCGTGCGGCAGCTTGCCGGCGACCTGCTGCCGGACGCCACGCTCGACGACATCATCGCCACGGCGTTCCACCGCAACACGCCGACGAACGCCGAGGGCGGCACCGACGACGAGGAGTTCCGCGTCACGGCCGTGATCGACCGCGTCGGCACGACGTGGGAGGCCTGGCAGGGCGTCACGTTCAAGTGCATCCAGTGCCACGCACACCCCTACCTGCCGGTCCCGCACGAGGACTACTATCGCTTCATGGCGTTCCTGAACACCACCGCCGACTGGGACCTCTCCGACGACGCGCCGCGGCTGGCGGTGCCGTGGGACCTGTCGCTCTTCGGGCGCGCCCGGGAGATCGATCGCGAGCTCGCCCGCCTGCGTCGCGACGAGGTCGCCGGCACCGCTCGACGCGCCGAGGAGACGAAGTGGAGCCCGCTCTCGCCGGTGCGCGCCGAGTCGACCGGCCAGACGCAGCTCGTCCCGAGGACGAACGACCAGGGCGCCGTCGAGATCTGGACCGAGGGCACGGTGTCGCACGATTCGAGGTTCACGCTCGAGCTCGCCCCGCCGCCGGACGTGCGCCGGATCACCGCGCTGCGCATCGACGTCCTGCCCCGCGATCCGCGCCGCGCGCCCCACTCGCCGGAGCTCGGCTTCGTGCTCTCGGAGGTCAAGGCGGAGCTGCTCGTCGACGATCCGACGGTGACCGCGAGCGGCGGGACCGGGAGCGACGCGGACGGCGAGAAGCCCGTGCCCCTGTCGTTCGCCGCCGCGCTCGGCGACGAGTCGGAGCCCTTCAGCGACGCGACGGCGACGCTCGAGCCGCACACCGCCGGCTGGGGCGCGAAGCCGCGCATCACCCACCCGCGACGGCTCGTCCTCGTCCTCGCGAGACCGGTCGCCGTCGACGCGGGCCATCGCCTGCGCCTGACCATCCGCCAGGAGGACGCGCCCAACGACATGATGCCGCTCGTCATGGGGCGCAGCCGGTACTCGGTCACCTCCGACGAGCGCTGGACCGCGCTGCTCCGCGATCCGGAGTTCACGGAGCGTCGCGGCGCGATCGCCCGCCTGGTGGCGGAACGCCGCGCGATGGGCGGGCCCCTTCTGCCCGTCGTCGCCGAGCAGGAGCCCTCGCTCCGGCGTCGCACGACGGTCTTCGTCCGCGGCAACTGGCTCGACAAGGGCGCGCCCGTCGAGCCCGGGCTGCCGGGGCTCTTCGGCGATGCCCCGCCCGGCGATGCCCCGCCCGGCGACGGACCGCCGCGACTGGCGATGGCGCGATGGCTGGCGTCGAGCGACAACATCCTCACGGCGCGCGTCGCCGTCAACCGCATCTGGAATCAGCTCTTTGGCACCGGGCTCGTCGAGACGCTCGAGGACTTCGGGCCGAGCGGGCAGCGACCGTCGCATCCGGAGGTCCTCGACTTCCTGGCGCTGCGCTTCGGCGACGATCTCGACTGGAGCGTCAAGCGCTTGCTGCGCGAGCTCGTGCTCTCGGCGACGTACCGTCAGTCCGCTCGAGTGCCGGCGGAGCTCGCCGATCGCGATCCGGACAACCGCCTGCTGGCGCGCGGGCCGCGAAAGCGACTGAGCGCCGAGATGATCCGCGACAACGCGCTGGCCGTGTCCGGGCTGCTGACGAGGCGGATCGGCGGTCCGCCGGCGATGCCCCCGCAGCCCGAGGGGCTCGGTCGCGCCGCGAGGAGCAGCGTCGAGTGGAAGACGTCGACCGGAACGGAACGGTACCGGCGCGGGGTGTACACGCTGTGGCGGCGCTCGAACGTCTACCCGTCAATGGCGACCTTCGACGCGCCCAGCAGGCTGGTCTGCACGGCGCGACGCGTGACGACGAACACGCCGCTGCAGGCGCTCGCCGCGCTCAACGATCCGGTGCAGATCGAGTGCGCGGTGGCGCTCGCCGGACGCATGCTCGCCGCGTCGGACAGCGACCGCGAGCGCATCGTCCACGGCCACCGGCTCGCCACCGGACGCGCGCCGTCTCGCGCCGACCTCCGCTCGCTGCTCGCGCTCCACGCCGCGGCGCTCGAGGCGTACCGCGCCGACCCGGCGCTGTCGGAGCAGCTCGCCGGCGATCCCGGGAAGTCGGCGCTGGCGCTTGTCGCCAACGCCATCCTCAACCTCGACGCGGTGATCACCAGGTGAGCTCGACGATGAACGACCCGCGAAGTCCGATCCACGAGGCGCTCGCCAACCTGACGCGCCGCCACTTCCTGCGGCGCTGCTCCTCGGGGCTCGGCGCGCTGTGGCTCGCGCAGCAGGGCCTGGTCGGCTCCGCTCGAGCCGCCGAGCGCGCCGGCCCGGCGATCGATCCGTCGAACCCCGTCGCCCCGCGCGCGCCGCACTTCGCGCCACGGGCGAGCCGGGTGATCTTCCTGCAGATGACCGGCGCGCCGAGCCAGCTCGACCTCTTCGACTACAAGCCGGAGCTCGTCCGCCACGACGGCAAGGACTGCCCGGCGCGGTTCCTCGAGGGCAAGCGTTTCGCGTTCATCCGCGGCGTGCCGCAGCTGCTCGGTCCGGTGTACCCGTTCCACCGCGAGGAGCGCACCGGCCTGTGGATCTCCGACCGCCTGCCCCACCTCGAGAAGGTGCTCGACCGCCTCTGCCTCGTCTATTCGATGCAGTCCGAGCAGTTCAACCACGCGCCGGCGCAGCTCCTGGCGCTCACCGGCAACCAGAACCTCGGCTACGCGAGCATCGGCTCGTGGGCGCTCTACGGGCTCGGCAGCGAGTCCGAGGACCTGCCGGGGTTCGTGGTGCTGCTCTCCGGCGGCCAGAACCCCGACGCCGGCAAGGCGGCGTGGGGCAGCGCGTTCCTGCCGGGCGTCTATCAGGGCGTCCAGTGCCGCAGCAAGGGCGATCCGGTGCTCTTCCTGTCGAACCCGCCGGGGGTCACCCGATCGCTGCGCGGCCGCGTCATCGAGGCGGTCAACCAGATCAACCGCCGCGCCTTCGAGGAGATCGGCGACCGCGAGACCGTCACCCGCGTCGCGCAGTACGAGCTCGCCTTCCGGATGCAGCTCGCGGCGACCGACGCGATGGACATCGCGCGCGAGCCGTCACACGTCCACGAGCTCTATGGCACCAGCCCGGGCGATGAGAGCTTCGCCAACAACTGCCTGCTGGCGCGACGGCTGATCGAGCGCGGCGTGCGCTACGTGCAGCTCTTCGACTGGGGCTGGGATCACCACAGCGACCTCGGCAGGGACCTGCCGAAGAAGTGCGAGCAGATCGACCGGCCGATGGCGGCGCTGCTCGTCGATCTGCAGCGGCGCGGCCTGCTCGACGACACCCTCGTCGTCTGGGCCGGCGAGTTCGGGCGCACGCCGATGCAGGAGAACCGCGGCGGCGTCCAGGCGAAGTCGCTCGGTCGCGATCACCACATCGACGCGTTCACCATCTGGATGGCGGGCGGCGGCGTCCGCGCCGGCTTCGGGTACGGCGAGACCGACGAGATCGGCTTCAGCGTCGCGAGAGACCCGGTGAGCTGGCGCGACTTCCACGCCACCATGCTCCACCTCCTCGGCCTCGACCACCACCACCTGACCTACCCGTTCCAGGGCCTCGACCAGAAGCTGACGGGCGTGCAGTCGTGTCGCGTGGTGGAGGAGTTGATCGGCTGAGCGCGGCGCCGGTCGGCGTCACCGGGCGCCGAGGAGATCCTCGACGGCCTCGTGTCTCGCCCGCAACGTGTCGACGGCCTTCTTCAGGTCGTCCCGGCCGAGGGCCGTCCCCGGGAGCAGCGCCGGAAGATCCTCGGCGAGCCGAGTGACCATCGGCGGCCGGGCGGTGAGGTCGATCAGGAAGACGCGCTCGTCGTCGAGCGGATACGTCTGTCCTCCGATGGTGATGGTTTCGGCGATCGGGGAGTGCGACATCTCGTAACGCACCGGGACGTTCTCGCCGTCGATCGAGACAAACTTCTGGTGCCAGTAGGTCACGTCGCTGTCGTCGCCGCAGCCGCCGTCCGTGGCGAACGACTTCCCGTCGGTCAGCCTGATGAGCAACAGCGTCGCCGCCTGCATGGGTCGCCCCGGATACTCTGCCAGCAGCGCGATCGTCATCCGATCGCCTTCCTGGAAAAAGGGAGAGCTGAGGCCGAACCGGAGGCCCGGACTCCCGCCCGAGGTCGCTCCCAGGTGGCCCGAGGCCACGACGTCCGAATCCTGCCGTGAGCAGGAGATCAGCAGGGCAAGGCAGCCGAGTTGAATCAGACGCGTCAGTGTCGTGGACATGA
>JBFFXF010000261.1:0-10714 GCA_041569895.1 Planctomycetota bacterium
CGCGGGGGGTCTTCATGCGCAGTCCGGAGGGCAGCTCGAAGATGGTGCTGTCGTCGCCGCGAGGCGTCTTCGTCTACACCATCAGCGGGCTCGACCTCGAGTCGCTCGGCAACCTCGCCGACGCGACGGCGATCGAGTTGCGCTGAACAAGACCGCCCCGTCCCCGGTCCCAGTCCCGAAAGGGCTGCTCGACTCCGCAGGCGAGACTCGGCGAAAGCCTGACCTCTCGATTGCCTTCGAGAACCTCGAGCGACCCTCACGAAGGTCACCCATTCAATCCTGCCGTTTCCTGCCTTCCTCATGAATCGTCTGACAGCAAGCGTCCAGAGTCGAGCCTCCCTGCCCGACGATCCCGCCAGCGGCTGTTGCGGCGGCTGCGTGGGGCGTGCTACCATCCCCGACATGGTCTCGTCTCGCTCCGGTCCCGATGGGGCCGACCGCACCCCGGACGTAACCGACGCCACCGGCGCGGCTGCCAGGCAGCGGCGGCTCGTGGAGTTGCTGCGTGGTCTCGGGCGGGTCATCGTCGCCTACTCGGGCGGCGTCGACAGCACGTTCCTTCTGAAGGTCGCGCGCGACGTCCTCGGGGATGGCGCGCAGGGCATCCTCGCGGTCTCGGAGAGCCTCGACCGCAACGAATCGCGCGCGGCTCTGGAGACGGCTCGCCGGATCGGCGCGCCGGTGCGGACCATCACCACGCACGAGTTCGAGCGCGAGGAGTACCGCCGCAACGACGGCACGCGCTGCTACCACTGCAAGACGGAGCTCTTCGTCGAGCTCCGTCGCCTCGCCGACAGCGAGGGGATCCCGTACGTCCTCGACGGCTCCAACCTCGACGACGCGTCGGACTACCGTCCCGGCATGCGCGCGCGCGAGGAGCAGGGGGTGCGCTCGCCGCTGCAGGAGGTCGGGCTCACGAAGGCGGAGATCCGCGTCCTCTCGCAGGAGCTCGGGCTGCCGACGTGGGACAAGCCCGCCGCGCCGTGTCTCTCGTCGCGGATCCCGTACGGCTCGGAGGTGACGCGAGAGAAGCTGCGGCAGGTCGAGGCCGCCGAGAAGGCGCTCCGCGAACTCGGGTTCCGTGTCGTGCGGGTGCGTCACCACGACGCGGTGGCGCGCATCGAGGTGCCGCGCGAGGACTTTCCGCGACTCCTCGAGGACGGGGCGCGCGAGGAGATCGTCCGGCGTGTCAAGGAGGCCGGGTTCACGTTCGTGGCGCTCGACATCCAGGGGTTCCGGAGCGGGGCGCTCAACGAGGCACTCGGCATCGGTCACGACGGGGGTCACGACGGGGGTCACGACGGGGGTCACGACGGGGGTCGCGATGCGCCCACGGCGCCGGTCGCGGCGCCGATCCCGCCGTCCGATATTCGCATGCTCTGAGCGTGTTGCGATCGCGGCGCCGGGCGGAGCGGCCCTGGCGCCGGGGGGAGAAGCCGTCATTTCCAGACCGTTCGTGGTGACGATCGATGGTCCGGCGGGCTCGGGCAAGAGCACCATCGCGCGTCTCGTGGCGCGGCGGCTCGGCCTGCCCTGTCTCAACTCCGGAGCCATCTACCGCGCCGTGACGCTCGCGGTGCTGGATCACGGCGTGCGCTTCGACGACGTCGACGCGGTGCGGGCGACGATCGGCGGGCTCGATCTCGAGATGCGGGATGACCCCGCCACCGGCATGCGTTGCCTGCTCGACGGGCGTGACGTCACCGAGCGGCTGACCGATCCGGCGGTCACCGCGGAGGTCTACCGCATCGCCAATCGTCCCGAGTACCGCGCACTGCTGGTCGAGCGGCAGCGCGCGGTGGGGCGCGACGCCGGGGTCGTCGCCGAGGGTCGCGACATGGGGACGGTGATCTTCCCGGACGCCGACGCCAAGATCTTCCTCGACGCGTCGCCCGAGGAGCGGGCGCGGCGGCGGCACCGCGAGCTCGAGTCGAGGGGTGACGACAGCTCGTTCGACGACGTTCTCGAGAGCGTGCGCGAGCGAGACGCCCGCGATCGCAACCGCTCGAGCGCGCCGCTGGTGGCCGCCCCGGACGCGGTGCAGGTCGACAGCGGCGGATTGACGGTCGAGGAAGCCCTCGAGCGGGTGCTCGAGATCGTCGAGACGGCTCGCGCCGGTCGCACCGGCGGGACGGGGGACGCGTGAGGTCCGGCGCGGGAGGCGGTTTCGACCCGGAGCTGCACGCCCGGCCCGTGCGGCGATTCCGACCGCGGCTGCTGCTCGCGCCGTGGTACGCGTTCTGGCACTTCCTCAGCCGCATCGGCGCCATCCTGCTCTTCGACTGCCGTTGCCGCTTCACCCGCGACGTGCCGGGCATCGAGCGGACGATCTTCGCGTCGAACCACCAGAGCTTCCTCGACCCGTGGGTGGTCGGCCTCTGCATCCCCGGTCAACTGTCCTACCTGGCACGCGATTCGCTGTTTCGATTCCCGGTGTTCGGCGCGGTGCTGCGCAGCCTGAACGCCATCCCGGTGGCCCGCGAGAGCCAGGCGCCGCGCCAGGCGATCGACGTCTGCGTCGAGGCGCTCGCCGAGGGGCGCGGCCTGGTCCTCTTTCCCGAGGGCACCAGGACGCGGGACGGCTCGATGGGGCCACTGAAGCGCGGTCTCGCGCTCATCGCGCGCCGCAGCGGGGCGACCGTCGTCCCGGTGCTCGTCGACGGCGCCTTCGAGGCGTGGCCGAAGGATCGCCTGCTGCCGCGGCCGGGCGTTCCGATAAGCGTCTCCTTCGGCGCCCCGATTCGAGGCCTTTCCGGGGAATACGACGGAAAAAAAACCACTCCATCCGAAAAGAGGAGTGGAGAATCGGACCGACATGTGCAAGATAGACAGTTTCACCGCACGTCATCGGGCCCCGGGGAATCGACGCTCCCGCTGTCCGGAGGCGCGCGGGGCCCGGGCGAGACGGCCGCCGGGAGCGCCAGCAACGCTGAGACCGGCGGTCCCGAACCCGGCGTGCGATCCCCGCCCGTCGGTCCACCGCCCACTCGAGAAAGCTCAGAGAGTTCGTCTCGAAGATCTTCGAGATCGTCGTCGGCGGCATTACTGGAAGAGCTCGGCGAGGCCTACCGAGTCCTCCAGGTGGAGGCCGGTAAACGCCGCCAGGTACCAGCTGAAGAGGCCTTTCGTCCCGTTTCGTAGGCGGGACCCGACGGTTCGCTGACCGCGGGACGCCCGTCAGATCAACCGAACATATGGCAGTCAACCCTCTCGTCAAACAGTTCACGCCCGACTCGGATGAGCTCGAGAAGCAAGTCGCCTCGTCGATGAAGGACAGTGATCTCGCCGACATGGCCGAGATCTACAACGAGTCCGTCCAGGACTTCGAGGTCGACAAGATCCTCACCGGCAAGGTGGTCAACATCGTCAATAACAAGGACGTTATCGTCGATGTCGGCTACAAGTCGGAAGGGGTCATCCCGATCGAACAATTCGAGAATCCCGCGGAGGTGACCGCGGGCGAGTCGGTCGAGGTCCTCCTCGAGTCGGTCGAGGACGAAGAGGGGATGATCGCCCTCTCGAAGAAGAAGGCCGACAGGATCCGCGCGTGGGAGCGGATCATTCGCACGCACAGCGAGGGCGACGTCGTCGCCGGGCGCGTGACGAAGAAGATCAAGGGCGGACTGCTGCTCGATATCGGCGTCCCCGTTTTCCTGCCCGCGTCGCAGATCGGCATTCGCCGTCCCGGCGACATCTCCGAGTACCTCGGTCGCGAGCTCGATTGCAAGATCATCAAGATCGACGAGTCGCGGATGAACATCGTCGTGTCGCGACGCCGGTTGCTCGAGGAAAAGCGCGAGGCGCAGAAGAAGCGGCTCCTCGAGGAGATCGAGGTCGACCAGATCCGCAAGGGCGCCGTCAAGAACATCACCGAGTTCGGCGCCTTCGTCGATCTCGGCGGCATCGACGGGTTGCTGCACATCACCGACATGAGCTGGGGACGCGTGACCCACCCCTCCGAGGTCGTCGGCATCGACCAGGAGATCGAGGTCAAGGTCCTCAAGGTCGACAAGGAGAAGGAGCGCATCTCACTCGGCCTCAAGCAGAAGACCGAGAGCCCGTGGGTGACCATCGAGGAGCGCTACCCGGTCGGCTCGCGCGTCAAGGGCAAGGTGGTCAACGTGCTCTCCTACGGCGCCTTCGTCCAGCTCGAGGAGGGCGTCGAGGGGCTCGTCCACATCTCCGAGATGTCCTGGACCAAACGGATCAACCACCCGAGCCAGATGGTCAACGTTGGCGATGAGATCGAGGTCGTCGTCCTCGAGATCAAAAAGGAGAAGCAGGAGATCTCCCTCGGCATGAAGCAGACCGAGGTCAATCCCTGGTCGCTGGTCGAGGAGAGGTATCCGCCGGAGACGCGCGTCCAGGGCAAGGTGCGCAACCTCACCAACTACGGCGCCTTCGTCGAGCTCGAGGACGGCATCGACGGGCTGCTCCACGTCGCGGACATGTCGTGGACCAGGAAGATCGTCCACCCGAACGAAATGCTCAAGAAGGGCGAGGACGTCGAGGCGATCGTGCTCCAGGTCGACCAGGAGCGCAAGCGCATCGCGCTCGGCCTCAAGCAGCTCGGCGAGGACCCCTGGGAGCAGGCAATCCCCGATCGCTACCAGGTCGGATTCCTGGTCACCGGCGAGGTCACCAAGATCACCAACTTCGGCGTCTTCGTCAAGCTCGAGGACGAACTCGAGGGGTTGCTCCACATCTCGGAGCTCTCCGAGCGGAAGGTCGCGTCGCCGGAGGAGGTCGTCAAGGTCGGCGACGTCATCGACGTCAAGGTCATCAAGGTCGATCCCGAGAACCGCAAGATCGGTCTCAGCCTCAAGGAGGTCCGCGAGGAGGACCTCATCGCCCGTGACGAGGCGCGCTCGGCCGAGGGCGCCGCCGGCGAGGAGGTCGCCGAGAGGGCCCCGGACGCGGATACCGACGAGATCGCCTCGGCCGACGAGATCGCCTCGGCCGACGACAGCGGCGACACCGCCGACTCCGGCGACTCCGGCGACTCCGACGAGTCGGCCGGAGACGACGCCGGGGACGACGCCGGGGAGGCCGCCGCGAGCAAATCCCGCCTCCCCGAGGAGGGGGCCGCCGCCGAGGTGCGCTCGGCGTCCGACAACGGCGCGGAGGCCGCCGAGGAGCGCAAGCCCGACGAATCCGCTCCCGTGGCCGACTGACCGCCGGTAGAATCGAACTCGAGGCCGATCCCGGCCCGCTGCTTGCTTCTTCGAGTCGAGAGAGGACCCGCCCTGGCCCGGCGACCCGGACCGGGGTCGAGGCAAGCATACCTGGAGCTCTGATGGTTTCCCGGTCGACATCACACCGCCGGTCAGCCGGTGCGGTCGCGCCCGCGCTCTCTCTCGTCATCCTGGTCGCCGCGTGGGCGCTCGCTCTCGCGCCGTCTCCGGCCCACGCCGAGGACGAGTATTCCCGCGAGTTCCTGCGCGCGCTGCGTCGCTTCCTGGGTAGCACGGCCACGGCGCGCGCCGAGGGCGAGCGGGCCCTCCGGCGTCTCGGCAAGCAGGTGATGCCGCAGATCGCGCGGTGGATCGAGAAGACGCGCACCGAGCTCGCCCGCCTCGAGGGGCTGCGCGCCGAGATCGATCCCGCGGCCGGGTCGGACGACGCGGACGAGCGGGTGGTGCGCGACTTCTTCACGCGCAAGCTCGACGAGGGCTGGCGCTCGCTGCGCGACGGGGATCACGACACCGCCCGGCGGATCGCCGAGGCGCTCGAGGCGCTCGATCCGGACACCTCGCGAGTCTACGACTACCGGCGCCTGTT
This sequence comes from Planctomycetota bacterium, assembly GCA_041569895.1. GTDB lineage: Bacteria > Planctomycetota > UBA8108 > UBA8108 > JACQVS01 > JBFFXF01. The sequence continues at coordinate 5,782 of JBFFXF010000261.1, forward strand.
GCGGGCCTCCCAGAAGCGACTGATCCGCAGCGAGGTGCTCGAGCCGGCCGTCGAGTTCGTCGAGCGCGTCTACGAGGTCGGGACGACGCCGTCCGTGCGGTTTCGGCTGATCAACCGGCAGGTGAAGCAACTGGTGATCCGCGCCGAGCGCGGCATCCTCGGCACGCTCGAGATCTCGTACCACCGGAGCTTCATCGACGGCTCGAACCGCCGCGAGGTGCGCACCATGCCCGTGACCACCCTCGACCGCGCCGAGCGCATCGTGCTTCCGGCGCGCCGGGAGTACGCGCGCGACATCGCGATCGAGTTCGACGAGGCCCTGCCGCCCGCCGGGGCGGTGGCGCGGCTCTCGGTGGTCGGCAAGTTCCGTCCGTCCCAGTGGGGCGTCGGCCGTGTCAACGTCAGCGAGACGCTCGAGCTGCCCGAGACCGAGTGCTGGATCGTGCCCGAGTCGGAGACCGCCCTCGCCGAGGACCCGATCCGCCGCATCGAGATGGCGCTGATCTTCCGCAACATCGGCGCGTTCTTCGCGGCGGGTCAGCTCGCGGCGTGGGCCGCCGAGGAGGATCCGGAGATGGCCGATCGCCTGGTGCGCGTCCTGGTCGCCGCGCTCGACGAGCTCGACGCGGTGGGCTTCGAGATCGCCGACGGTCTCCTCAGGCAGACGAGCGGCGTGTCGGCGAGGACGAAGACCGACCCGGACTTCTGGCGTGACTGGCTGCGAGGGCGTCCGGGTGCGGCATCGCGACCGCGGGCGAGACCGCGGGGCCTCCCGGAGCCGCCACGCGGGCTCCGCCCGCGGCGCTCGTCGGGCTGATCTATCTTCCCGTCCCCGTCTCCGTTCCCGAGAAGGCTGCTCGACGGCGCAGGCGAGACGGACGCCAGAAGGACTGCCTTCCTCATGAATCGTCTGACCGCAAGCATCCGAAGCGGAGTGTCCCTGTCCGGGCTTGAAGCGGAAAGAACGGCCGATAGACGATGAGGACGGCGAGTCGGGACCGGGACCGGAATCGGGGGGGAGGGGATCAGTCGATCGGCGCGCTCGCCGAGGTGGCCGTTCCCGTGGTGCTGAAGCGGATGACGCCCGAGAGGTCGACGAAGAAGTAGCGGTCGCCGCTCTGGCCGGGGCTCTCGGGATCCGCGGTGCACGAGAAGGAGTTGGTGGCGCCGGTGTAGTTGAACGAGTAGCCCGACTTGGTGCCGCCGCCGAGGTTCGAGTCGATGAGATCGGCGTTCGACAGGTCGGTGAGACTGCCGGCGTAGGTGCGGAAGCGCATGCGGTAGCGCTCGCTCATCGTGTGGATCGTCCGCAGCGCCGAGACCGCCGACGCCTCGTTCGCCGCCATCCTTGACCTCATGAAGTTGGGGATGGCGACGGCGGCGATGATGGCGATCACGGCGACGACGACCATCAGCTCGACGAGGGTGAATCCGCCGGCGGGGAAGCGTGGCGGTCTCGATCCGCGACCGACTGTCCAGAAGGTGTTCACTGTTCCGCTCTTCGCTGACTGCCCGTGCCTGAGCCCGTTGAAGAGTACAGCACGGGCCCGGGATCGGCAAACGCGGTGGATGACGGAAGACTTTCCGGTCGAGGGACTTGCCGGGTTCTCCAACGCGTCTCTCGCCGGAGGCGGAGCGAGCGCCGGCTATTCCTCGCGTCCGCAGTCGGCGCGGATCGCGTTCTCGAGGTCGCGGAGTCCGTCGACCAGCTCGGCGGGCGGCGCGCCGCCGCGCTGCGACCCGAGCAGCCGGGCGTAGGACTGGTCGCGCTCGGCCAGAGTCTCCGCCGGGATGGGAAGCCGCGCCAGGCGCCGTCGCGCCTCCGCGAACCGGCTCTCGACGAGCGGGCCTCCGCCGGTCGCGCCCTCGCCCAGGGCGCGCAGCAACCCGCGGTGGGCGATCTTCCACTCGACGTACCGGAGCCACCCGTCCTCGTCTCCCGCCGGCGACTGGACGGGCGCAGCCGCCGGATCGCCGCCGTCGTCGACGTCGGCCGAGGAGGGGGTCAGGGTCGCGCGGTCATCCGGGGGGGAGCCGAACCCGTCGAGGAGCCCGCAGGCGGCGGCGAGGAGGGCGATCAGCGGCAGTGCCCGCAGCGCTATTGCCCGCAGCGCTATCGCCCGCAGCGCTATCGCCGCACTGCCCGGTCGTCCGACTCCCGCCGGCGCGTCACCGTCCGCCCCGATTCTCACGTGCCCATTCCCTCCGGTTCGCCTGGGGTTCGAGGGGGCAGAATGATAACACGGCGACCCTGTATTTCCAGCCTGCCCTCGGCAAAAAGGCGCAGCGCGTCGGGATAGGCGACGCACTCCTCCTGGAAGACGCGGTCGGCGAGCGTCTCGGGCGTGTCCTCGGGGAGGACTGGGATGACGCGCTGCAGCACGATCGGGCCGGTGTCGTACTCGAGATCGGCGAAGTGCACCGTGCAGCCGCTGAATCGGACGCCCGAGTCGATGACGGCCCGGTGGACGCGCGCGCCGTAGAAGCCGTGCCCCCCGAACGCCGGCAGCAGCGCCGGGTGGATGTTGAGCACCTTGCCCGCATAGCGGTGGGGGAAGCGCCAGAGCCGTATGAATCCGGCGAGGGCGATGACGTCCGGCGCGTGCTCGTCGACGGCGCGTGTCAGCGCGGCCGAGTACTCCTCCGCCGACATGCCGCGGAAGTCGACGACGTCACAGCGCAGGCCCAGCTTCCGCGCGCGCTCGATGCCGTACGCGTCGGGATGGCTGGAGATGACGCCGACCATGTCGGCCGGAAGCGATCCGTCGCCGATGGCGGCCGCGAGGTTCTCGAGCGTCCGCCCGCCGCCCGAGAGCATGACGACGAGTCGAAGCCGTCGAGGGAGTTCCGCCGCTTCAGCGGATTTCACGGATCGAGGAGATGACCTTCGAGATCAACCCGTAGTCCTGCGCCTCTTCGGGCGACAGCCACTTGTCGCGATCGGTGTCCTTCTCGACCTGTTCCACCGTCCGCCCGCACTCCCGCGCGATCAGCTCGTTGGCGCGCCGGCGCAGCTTGACGATCTCCTCGGCGGTGATCTCGACGTCGCTCGCGGGTCCGCGAGCGCCCCCCGAGGGCTGGTGGATCATGATGCGCGCGCCCGGGAGGGAGAGCCGGCGCTCCTTCGGCACGGCGAGGAGGATGATCGTACCCGCGCTGGCGTTCAGGCCGACGCAGATGTTGATCACCTGCGAGCCGATGAACTTGATCATGTCGTGGATCGCGAAGCCATCGTCCGCCGAGCCGCCGGGCGTGTTGATGTAGACCTTGATCGGGTCCTGGCTCTGGCCGTCGAGCCACAGGAGCTGGCTCGTCACGCGCTCCGTGAGCTTCGGCGTCACCACCTCGGAGATGAGGATCGTGCGCTCCTTCTTGAGGAGATCGAGCTGGATCTTGGCCGTCTCGGGCCAACGGGACTTCTCCTTCTCGTCATCGTCGTCGTCATCGTCGAGAGCGAGAGCCCTGATCTCCGGGTCGTGGTCGTCGAGGATCATGTGGTGTCGTCCTTTCCGCCCTGTGTCGTCGTTATTTCCGTCCTCACGTCTTCCGCCGTCCGTCGTTCACGTCCTCCCGTCATATCGTCCGTCCCCGCGCGGCGCCTGAAGCGCGCCCCGCGGCCGTCACGGCAGCTTCTCGATGAGCCGGCACACGATGAGGGTGATTTTCGGCTCGGCCCGTCCGGCGACCGCGATGATCTCCTCGACGCTGACGGGCTCCAGAGCGTCCGGGAGGCAGAGGTCGGTGATACAGGATATTCCGAGAATCTTCAACCCCGCGTGAACGCCGACGATCACCTCCGGCACCGTCGACATGCCGACGGCGTCGGCGCCGCAGCTTCGCAGCAGACGGTACTCGGCGCGGGTCTCGAGGCACGGTCCGGTCAGGCCGACGTAGACCCCCCGGTGGACGCGGATCCCCTCCTCGAGCGCGATCGACTCGGCGAGCCGCAGCAGCTCCGGGTCGTAGGGCCGACACATGTCCGGGAACCGCGGCCCGAGCCGATCGTCGTTCGGACCGATCAGCGGGTTGACGCCCATCAGATTGATGTGGTCGTCGATCAGCAGCAGGTCGCCCTTCTCGTGGTGCGGGTTGAGGCCGCCAGCCGCATTCGACACGACGAGCGTGCCGACGCCGACCGCGCGCATCACGCGCACCGGCAGCGTGAGCTCCTCGAGGGTGTAGCCCTCGTAGAAGTGACAGCGTCCCTCCATGGCGACGATCGGCTTGCCCGCGATCGACCCGGCGATGAGGTTCCCCTGGTGCGACTGCACGCGCGGATGCGGGAAGTGGGGGATGTCGGCGTACGGGATGCGGACAGCGCCCTCGATCTCGGACGCGAGCCCGCCGAGGCCGGTGCCGAGGATGATCCCCGTCGCCGGACGCGCCGGCAGGCGCTTCTCGATCGCGGCGGCGGCCGCCATGACGCGATCGTAGAGGCCGGTGTCGCTCTCCTGCACTGGCTCCGCTCCGCTGTTCAGCTCTGCTGCGTGTCTATTCCGAGTTGAATCGCCGCGCCAGACGCTCCTCGAGGTCCGCGCGCGAGACGCCGCTGATCCGAAACGCCTTGTCCCGCGAGGCGACGCCCGACTCGAGCGCCACCTGGCTCCTTCGCAGTCCGAGCGCTCGCGCGAGCAACGCCTCGATCGCCCGGTTGGCCTTCCCCCGCTCCGGCGCGGCCCGGACGGCGACCCTGAGGGCGCTGCCACGGACCGGGTCGTCGTGGATTCCCTCGATCCGGTCGCGGGAGCTCCCGGCAGTGGCGCGAACCCGCAGCAGGATCACGTCACCGCGTGTGGTGATGACGCTGTCGAGTCGGCTCAAACGCGGTGAGTATAACCGCATCGGCCTGGAATTCCAGGTCGCCAGGTCGGGACGCGGCCGCTCTCGGCGACGGCGATCACTTGCCGAGCGCCTCGTCGATGCGCTCGAGCGC
>JBFFXF010000262.1:0-10595 GCA_041569895.1 Planctomycetota bacterium
CCCGTCCCCGTTCCCGTCCCCGTTCCCCGTCCCCGTCCCCGTTCCCGTCCCCGTTCCCGTTCCCGTCCCCGTTCCCGTCCCCGTGCCCGTTCCCGTCCCCGTTCCCGTGCCCGAAAACCCTCGTGGTCGGCAAGGTGGTCGACGTCGGGGCCGATCTTCCGGAGTCGGAGATCCGAGACCGAGACAGAGGTCCGAGTCAGAGGTCAGAGACCGATTCCGAGTCCGAGATCCGATACCGATACCGACTCGGATACCGACTCCGACTCCGACACCGACACCGATTCCGACTCCGACACCGACTCCGACTCCGATACCGACTCCGACTCCGAGGAGCGGGCTGTTCGATCTTGCCCGCCTTTACTCCGGCACCTGGAATACCATGTGGACCGGTTTGCCGCCGCGGAGGACGGTGATCGAGAAGGGCTCTCCCGCGGTGAGGCGGCGGAAGGCGTCCTGGGCCTTTCTCACGTAGGCGGACTGCTGGGACGAGTCGAACTCCATCGAGCCGCCGTCGACGAGCATGATGACGTCGCTGTCCTGGAGGCCGAGCTTTTCGAGGTACGATCCCGGCTCGATGTCGTAGATCTCGCACATCGTCGGCCGGCCGCTCGCGTCTCGGTGAACGGTGTGCTTCGCCTTGTTGAGCTCGGGGACCCAGCTCGCGGCGTTGCTCAGGTAATCGAAGTCGCGACGCGGGACGTTGTACTCCTTCTTCTCGTAGCTGCGCTTGCGGCGCAGGCCGTGCTTCCTGCTGAGCTCGTTGATCTTCTCGAGGTGCGCGCGCTCTTCCGGGGAGGGCGCGCGCCGGGTGGTCGGACCCGTTGACGTGGGGCCGCCGGGTTCCTCGATTGTCGTCGAGGAGGCCTCCCGGAGCGGCGGGATGTATTCGCGGGAGAAGGGGATCCGCAGCACCAGGAAAGCCGCGACGACCACCAGGAGGATGAAGCCGTTGAGGCAGTACTGGAACTTCTCGAGGTTGCTCAGCATCGTCCGGTCACGCCGTCCCTGTCCTGTCACACGCCTCGGGGCCGCTGAAGGCGTTCCCCTGGTAAGCATACGCCACCGGACGGTGGAGTTCCATTTTCACGCGCCGACCCCCGGCGGCCCCGATGGCTTCCCGGAACCGGCGCGCGCCTCGGCCCGTCCCTCCGCCTCGTTGATGAACAGCATGCCGACGATGCCGACGACGAAGAAGAGACCGGTGAGGAGGATCGCCGTCCGCATGCCGAGAAACCTCTCGACCACGCCGAAGCTCAGCGGGCCGACGCCGGCGCTCAGCTTCCAGAAGAGCCCCCAGAAACCGAAGAACTCGCCGGTGCGCTCGGGCGGCGAGAAGGTGCCGACCAGCGCCCGGCCGCCGCTCTGCGCCGCCCCCATCGCCAGTCCCGCCAGGTTGCCGACCGCGTAAAAGACCGCCGTCGACGTGGTCATGTACGCCACGATGCAGACGATCAGCCAGAGCACCAGCGACAGGATGATCGCGGTGCGGGAGCTCGCGTAGTCCTGGAGGAAGCCGAACGCGAAGGCCCCGACGCCGGCCGAGATCTGCACCACGAGGAAGAACACCAGCATCGCGTCGCCCGCGATGCCGATCTCCACCGCGTAGATGCTCGCGAACTTGATGACGATCTGGACGCCGCAGTTGTAGATCCCGAAGACAATCAGGAAGAGGAAGAGCTGGCGGTAGCGCAGGACGCGCGAGAGCGTCTCGCGCACGCGCCGGAACCCGAGCGACACGTAGTTCTCGCCGGCGGGGAGGGGGCGCCGCCGTGCTCGCTCGCGCAGGAAGACGAAGGTCGGCAGGCCGCCGAGCAGGAAGAACGCCGCGACGACGGTGAACGACAGCCGCATCGCCGTCGTGTCGCCGTACTGCGTGTACCGCGTGATGAAGGGGAAGCAGAATGCGATCGAGACCAGTCCGCCGAAGTAGCCGAGCGCCCAGCCGTAGCCGCTGACCCGGCCCATGCGCTCGGGCGTGGTGATTTCGGGAAGGAACGCCGCGATGAGGTTCTCGCCGCTCGAGTAGAGGATGTTCGACACCACGAAGAGGGTCATGCCGAGCGCGATGTCGCCCGGACCGACGAGGCCGAGACAGGCCGTGCCGCCGACGCACCCCAGCCAGGTCAGCAGGAGGAACGGCTTCTTGCGTCCCGAGAAATCCGCGATGGCGCCGACGATCGGCGCCGTGAGCACGACGAGCCCCTCCGAGATGAAGTTCGACGCGCCCCAGAGGAGCTCCGAATTCTCGCTCGCGACGACCGTCTTCGCGAAGTACATCGAGTACCCGATGGTGACGATGAGCGTCGTGTAGCTCGAGTTCGCGAAATCGAAGAGGGCCCAGGAGAGGATCTCTCGCCGCGACGCGGGAGCGGTGGTGGGTGGCGCGTCGGCTCCGGTGTCAGACATCCTCGAGCAGTTCCCTCGGGATGCTGATGCCGACGACGTGGACGCGACCGACGTGGCGCGGACCCTGACCGCGCTCGAAGCCGAGCTTCGGCGCGACGAACGTGAAGGTGTGGGCGGCGCGCACCGCCGCGCCGAGCACCTCGCCGGTGTCCGCGTCGAGACCGCTCGGGATGTCGATGGCGAGCGCCGGGAGGCCCGACCCGTTGATCGCCTCGACCCACCGGCGCTGCGGCGGCTCGAGGGGGCGCGACAGGCCGGAGCCGAAGATCGCATCGACGACGGTGCCGGTGCTCAGCGCGCTCGCCGGGTTCGGATCGGCGACGGCGTCGCGGAGCGGCACGCTCATCGACTCGATCGCCTCGAGATTGATGCGCGCGTCGGAGCCGGCGCGGATCCGTTCGCGTTCGCCGACGAGCAGCACCTCGACGGCGTGGCCGCGATTGTGGAGGTGGCGCGCGATGACGAATCCGTCACCGGCGTTGTTTCCGAAGCCGCAGACGATGCGGAACGGCGGCCTCACCTCGCCGTCGCGGACGAGTTCCTCGATCAGCCGCACGCACCCCTCGCCCGCGTTCTCCATCAGCACGAGGCCCGGGATCCGGAACTCCTCGATCGCCCGCCGGTCGAGCTCGCGGATCGCGTCCCGCGGCAGTGGACCGGGGTTGAGGTGGCCCTGGCAGGACGACATCGCGCTCACTTCGTCCCGTAGGCGTGCAATGGCGGGTAGCGGTAGTAGACCTCGAGGGAGAGGACGAGGAACGCCGTCGAGGCGATCCGGCCGCCGCTCGCGCCGATCCAGTTGCCGTCTGGCGCCCAGCTGCCGTCCTCGTGGGGCTCGCGGTTCTGCAGCGGGAGGACGACGTCCTTCAGGAAGTGGTTCCAGAACTCCCACGCCTTGCCGCCGACGTGGAACAGCGCCAGCGTTCCGTAGTACCAGTAATAGTGGGACTGGTAGGTGACGTCCCACTCGTAGGTCTTCTCCACCTCCGGGGGGCTGCGCAGAAGCGACGAGATCGCGCCGCGGACGGCCGATTCGCGGATCGACGAACCCGTGTAGAGCCGGCTCAGCAGACCGACCGCCTTCATGCCGACGCCGCCGCGTCCCTCGCCGATGCCGCGGTCGGCGTACTCCGCACGACCCTTCCGGTCGATGCACGAGTCGAGATAGCGGCGGGTCTTCTCGAGCATCCCGGGGGGCAGCGGCACGCCGGTCTGCTCCGCCGCGTGCATCGCCATCACCTGCCAGCCGGTGATCGACAGGTCGTTGCGCCCCGAGTCCGGATCGCTGTAGTCCCAGCCGCCGCGTCGCTGCTGCGCGCTCGCCGCGTGCCGCAACGCCCGCGCGGCCGCGTCGAGGTAGATCGGGTCGCGCGTCATGCCGAACGCCTCGACCACCGCGAACGTGGCGATCGCGTGGTTGTAGAAGTACTTCCCGCTCGGCGGACCGAAGCGCCCGTCCGGCGCCTGCGATCGCAGCAGAAAACGAAGGCCGCGGTCGGTCGTCGTGTTGAGCTCCCCGTCGGGTCCCGGGACGACACCGGCGCCGAGAAACGCGAGCAGGGCGAGCGCCGTGACGCCGACGTCGAACTCCTCCTGGCCCGGCCCGAAGCAGGCGGCGGCGTGCGTGCAGTGGCGATTGAAGCCGTCGGAGTCCCACTTGCCGTCGCGGTCCTGATGCGCCGCGAGCCATCGCAGCCCGCGAAACACGGCGTCCTCGGTGCCCTCGCCGCCGCCGTGGCGGGCGAGGGCTCGCGCCCGACCCCGGCCGCGGCCGTCGAAGAGGCCGCTCCCCTCGCCGGGTGGCTGCGCGGACGGGGTCGCCGCGCCGGCGCCGATCACGGAGGGCGCCGGTCGCGCGCTGGAGAGCAACGGCGGCGCCTCGAGGTCAGCGAGCCGGGCGAGGTCCGCGGGGGCGCGTTCCTCGATGGTCTCGGCCGGGGATGGCTCGGCCCGTTCCGCCGGCGGAGCGGGCTCCGGATCGGGCTTCGCGACCTCGGGCGGCTCCGGCTGCGGCTCGTCGACGGTCGGAGTCTCCTCCTCGGGGCGCGCGGGCGGCAGCACCCGGAATCGGATGCTCACCCAGCGCTCGCCCGTGCCAGCCGGCTGCTCCCGGCGATCGACCACGAAGGTGGCGAGGATGCCGATCAGCAGGGCGTGCACCGCGAGCGAGATGGTGACGCTGCCGGCGGTCTGCGCGCGGGCGCGGGAGGGAGCCGATCGTGGCCGGCGCGTCGCGGCGGGTCGCGGGGCGCGCACGCCGCCGCCCCCCGGGCGCCCGCTCCGGCGCTCCTTGCGGGGGCGGGAGCGCCGCGGAGGCGCGGCCGATCGCAATCGCCGTCGGCGCAGACGGCTGCGCAGTCGCCCCAGCGCGGCCATCTCGCGCTCGAAGAGCCGCCGGAGTATCTTCATGCACCGTCTCGCAACGCGCCCGCGGCGCGCATCCCGAACCCGGGCCGACGCCGCACGCTCGACCACCGAGCCCCTGGCCGGCTCGAGGTCACCGGAGGCGAGTGAGAAAACCTGCGCCAGGACCTCTCACTCGTCAGGATGCCACGGAAACCGTTGGTTACCAAAGTTGAAATCCGCATCGGGCGCCGCGGACACCGTTTCGGTCGTTCGAGGGCCGGTTCGACGGCGCTTTTCCTCATTGACTTCGGTCGGCGCCCCCCTTAGCATTCATGGAAGTTTCCTGCTCCCGAAACGTTCCAGCGGCCGGGCTGGTCGCGTTTGAGCCCGGGTCCCCTCGTGGCCGGCGGTCCCTCGTGATCGGCTCGGAGAGGGTCTCTCTCTGTCCCTGAACGGGAGTCGGCTCGATGATGCGTGTCGATGATGCGTGCTCTCGTCCGGGAGCTGAATGGCAGAAGCCGGGAACGAAAGCCTCTGTCCGTTCCGAAGCGGGGCGGAAGTTCTTCCTCGAGTCACGACGATCGCAGTGAGAAAGGCGAGCTTCGTTCGCCGAAGCAACGTGAATGGTGACGGGCCTCGTTTCGAGAGTGGCTGCGAGTCCCGCTCCTCGAGCGCGGCTCCGCAGTGCGCGTGCGTCGCCACCAAGGAGGATGGTTGTCCATGATTTCCGTGATACGCCGGACTGGGTCGAAAGCAGCGTCGTTCGCCCTCCTGGGACTCTTGCTCGTCGGGTACCCCGGGTGTGACACCGGAAGCCGTAACGACGACACGCAAGTCGGCCGGCCGGGCGGGCCCGGCACCGGACCGCGGCCTCCCGGAGGGCTCACCGCGCCGATTTTCTTCAGCCTCTCGGACAACGACGCGACGATCTGCGTGGGCGACGTGATCACCATCATCGGCGTCAACTTCTCGCCGAACCTCGGTTCGAACGAGGTGATCTTCCGGTCGGGACAGTCGGTCGTGCAGGGCACGCCGATCGGGGTGACGTTTCCGACCGACACCAACCCGCGTGACGGAATCGACTCGCGCCTCCAGGTCCTCGTTCCGACGGGCGTGATCAGCGGCACGGTCGAGCTCGTCGTCAACGGCGTCCAGGCCGGTGGCCGCGGCTTCCTGGCGTGTCCGATGGTCTACGGCTACACCATCGGCATCGGCGGCGTGCCGCCGGATCCGAACGCCGTCGCGCCCGGCGGTTTCGCGGCCATCCAGCACAACGGCATTCTCGGCTACGACCCGCAGTTCGGGCCGGAGACGCTGCTGATCCACGGGATCAACTTCGACGAGGTCAACGAGGTGCGGCTGCGCGACAGCCAGGGAAACCGCGCCGTTCTCACCAACGCGCTCTTCCAGCGCCGGAACATCACGCCGGGGAACGGCATGGACACGATCCTCTTCTCGCTCGAGGGGATCCGCTTTGCGATCCGCGGCGACCGCGACAATATCTTTTGCCAGGTCGGCACGCCGACTCACCTCTCGAACGAGATCACCGTGCCGCAGCAGACGCAGCAGGCGGCGCTCGATCCCGACGCGACGCTCGGCCCGGCGATCAACGGCGTCAACATCCCGACCGGCGTTCGCAACGGACCGGTGCGCTTGGATTACAGCTTCTACGATTCGCCGCCGACCATGTCGTATCGCATGATCGTCGAGTGGACGGTCGATCGCGGTCAGACGTGGTTCCCTGCGAGAACGCCCGCCTTCGGCGTTGATCCGCGGAACGATGGCGACCTGCAGGTCGGTCCCGGCTCCGACGTCCCGTTCGCCGGCGCGCTCCCGTCGCCCGCCCTGCGCACGCCGACGATCGGGCTGATCCGCGGCTTCGGCGCCATCAAGACCTTCACGTGGGACGCCGACCGCGACCCCAACTTCCGCAACCTGAACAATGCGGTCGGGGGCGGCGGATCGTCCGCTCGGCGCGGGTGGACGGTGAGCTTCCGCATCGCGGCCGATCCGATGGACGATGACGGCGGCAATCGGACCAATCCGGGTGTGCTCTTCCACACCCCGCCGGTGGCCTACTTCGACCTCGAGAACAGGACTACCAACGACCCGATCGCGTCGCAGCGCCAGGGCTCGTTCCTCGAGACTTTCGACTCGCGCGGCCGCGCCGTCACCGATTGCTCGCCGAACGACAACCCGTTCATCGACGAGTGCAATACGGCGATCTGGGGTCCGGACAACCTCGAGGCGCGCATCAGCTCGCGGCCGCCGCGACAGTTCGGCAATGGCACGCGCGACCTCGTGCTCGAGCTGCTCGAGGAGCCGGGCACTGTGGACGACGAGTTCTACCTCGTCGACACGAACCGCCTGCAGATCGATCGGGTCGTGGTCACCACGCCGCCCGGTCAGGTGGATCCCGACGTCACCGCGGTGCCGGTGTTCCCGAACCTCCTCGCGGGCGTCACCAACCCGGGGAGCTCGCTCGGCGAGTTCCATCTCAGGACGCTGACGATCGGTCCGGGAGCGCGGCTCGACTCCGAGGGGAATCGACCGCTCCTCGTCAAGCTGTCGGGCACCGGCCAGGACCTCGAGGTCGTCTTCCGTCACGAGGGCGACATCATCGCCAACGGCGTCAACGGCGGCGAGGCAGGCGGGTCGGACAACTCGCAGGACGCCCCGCCAGGCACGAATTGGCCCGGCGGCCGCGGCATCCTCGGCTCGGGCGCGGGCGGCAACGGCTCTCGCCTGCAGCTCGACCAGAACGGCCGCACCCTGCTGGCGCTGGCCGCGCGCGGCGGCCTCTGCGGCGGCTTCGGGGGTGAGTCGCCCGCGCTCGTGGGGCCCGATTCGAAGTTCCTGTCGAGAACGCAGGGCGGTCCGGGCGGCGGCGGCGGCTCCCGCCTTCGCGGCAACGACGGCAGCTCCGGCGACCCGACGCCGACGATCTTCAAGCCGGCAGTCGCCGGGCGTGGCGGCCCGAAGCGCGGCGAGTCGACGCTCGTCCGGCTGGTGCCCGGAAGCGGCGGTGGTGGCGGCGGCATCGGGACGACTCGACGGCCGAATCCGCAGCCTCCACTCGCGACCAGCGAGATCCAGCTCACCGATGGCGGCGGCGGTGGGAGCGGCGGAGGCGCGGTCAAGATCTCGGGCCTCGGCAGCTTCGTGATCACGGGCACGATTCAGGTCAACGGCGGCAACGGCGCCGACCCGCCAGGCGGGCGCAACGGAGGCCCCGGCGGCGGCGGGAGCGGTGGATGCATCTTCCTCGAGTGCACAGGCTTCACCGATGTCGGGTGTGACAACCTGCGGGCGAACGGCGGCGTCGCGGGCTCGGCGTCGCAGATCAACTCCGTGCCGGAATCCGGCAAGGGCGCGGCGGGCTGGATTCGCGTCTCGACACGCTTCGGCGGCGTGCCGTTCTGTGGCTCGCTCGCCTCGGCCGAGACGACTCTCAGAGAGCGGCTGACGAGCTCGGACAACTCGAATCGCACCACGGTCAAGGTGGTCAGCACCGCCGCGTTCCCGGACGCGGGCACGCTGGTCGTCGGCGACGAGCTGATCCGCTACACGCGGAAGACCGCCGACTCGTTCGCGGACCTGCGTCGCGGCGCGCGCGGGACGTCCCGCCTGACGCATGAGGTCGGCAGGGTCGTGGCGCTCTACGACCGCCCGGTCCTGCCGCCGGCGGCGCTCGGCGGTCTCGAGATGGTGCAGCCCGCGGCGGAGCCGCCGAACGTGCGCAACGGTCTCGACGAGGTCCTGCAGTGCTTCTTCATCGAGTCGATCAATCCGGAGACCGGCACGCCGTTGCGTGACAGTCGGGGCCGCATCCTGTCGATCTGGACGTTCAACACCGACACCGGCGTGGTGCGTGATCCGCGTGGCGCGGTCGTCAAGACGGCGGTCGGCGCGCGGACGCAGCCCGGCGTGCTGCAGCTGACGAGGCTGCTCATCGACGCCGGCGTGACGCTCCGGGGCGTCGGCAGCCGCCCGATGCAGCTGCTCGTCACCGAGCTCGCGGACATCGCGGGCCACCTGGACGTCAACGGCCAGGACGGCGGACTTCTGGTCTTCGACTCGAGTCGACGCGAGGCCCCGGAGCCGGGCGCCGGCGGGCGTGGCGGTCCCGGCGGAGGCAACGGCGGAAACGGCGGCACCATCGTGTTCCTCAACGGCAATCCCGGCGACCGGACCGAGAGCAACGTCGACGTGATCCACGGGCAGAACGGCTTCCTGCCGTTCGCGATCAACGGATCGTCGACGCCGGTCCCGGTGGGCGACGTCCGTCCGGCGTCCGGCGGTCTCGCGCAGCGCGACTCGAGCTGCGAGGACTCCGGCGGCGCCAACCTCTGCGCGGCGCAGGCCGGTGGCGGCGGTGGCGGTGGTCACCGATCTCCCGGGAGCAACGGGACGTCGCAGCCGCCGAATACACGAGGCGGCACCGGCGGCGATCCGTTCGGCGAGGAGACGCTGCGGCGCGGTGGCAGCTACGAGCTCGTCGCCGGCGCTGGCGGCGCTGGCGGCGGACCGAGCCTGGCGCGTTCGGCGGACTACGTCGGGAAGAAGGCGGGTCCGGCGGTGTTCCAGGGGGCGGCCAACTACGGCCCCGGAACCGGCGGTGGCGGCGGCGGTGGTGTGCTGCGTCTGGCCGTCAACGGCGCGTTGATCCTTCGCGAGACCGCGCGCGTGACCGCCAACGGCGGCAGCGCGTTCCAGTCGATCGACCTTGCCGGGAACGGCGGCGCCGGATCCGGCGGGACGATCTTCATCCAGGTCGGCAACGCGATCACCATCGAGCAGGGAGCGCGCATCGAGGCGCGCGGTGGCCGTGCCAACCTTCCGGTGCCCCTGCTGGCCGGACAGACGGTCCCGAGCTACGAGGGCAATATCCGCGCGGGCAATCCGTTCGGCGGGCTGGGCGGGAACGGCTCGCCGGGCCGCGTGCGCATCGAGGCGGTCAACACCTCGAACGTGCTGCGGGGCGGCAACAACCCGAGCATCGTCGGTGGACTGACGCTGCTCGACGTCGAGAAGAGCGTCGCGTTCTCGCAGCCGTTCCGGCTCGGCATCGGCCCGGGCCGCGGCGTGTTGACGCAGGACCTGGTCCTCAGGGCGCCGGTCATTCTCAGCGGTCGCTTCGGGCAGCCGACCGGCACGAGGGCGGTGGTCCTCTGGGAGGCGGCGCGCCAGAGCACCGACTTCTTTGGCGAGACCGGCCCGTTCTGCGGCGGCGTCACGAACCTGGCCGACCTGGTCGACTACGACTTCGTCCGGTTCATCGCCGTCTTCGAGGGCAACACGCGCACCTTCGAGACGCCGGTGATCCGCGAAATCCGCGCGACGTACGACAAGGCGTACCTCCCGGCGGCGACGCCGTAAGAGAGGCGTCCACGGCGAGCGAGGTTCGCCGAGACGAACGACACGGGCAGGCGACCCCGTCCCGCCTGCCCGCGCCCGTCGCGGCTGATTGCGTCAGGGTCACCGCGTCAGCTTCGAGACCATCGCCTGAAACCGGTCGATCCGATCCAGTGCCGGTGCGACCCGCGCCTCCTCGATGTACCCCCAGGCGATCGCCACCCGCAACGCCGTGCGCACCTCCTCGGCGCTTCCCGAAGCGATTCGCCAGAGCTGGATCTTGTCACGCCCGGCCCGACGATTCCCCTCGCCGAGATTGAGCGCCATCGACGACCCGGCATCCCGAATGTGCGTCGCCAGCCGCGGATCAGACTGCCGAATCGAGGGAAGAATCGGACGCAGAGAACGAACAGCCGCCAGAGCGATCTCGAGAGCCTCGAAGCACTTCATGCGAACCTCCGGATGAAGGAGAGAAAGAGTACCGTGCG
>JBFFXF010000263.1:0-10369 GCA_041569895.1 Planctomycetota bacterium
CGAGAAGGCGAAGCGCATGGTCGAGTACGGGCGTGACGTCGTCATCCTGCTCGATTCGATCACGCGACTCGCGCGCGCGTACAACACCGAGGTCCCCCACTCCGGGCGCATCCTCACCGGCGGTGTCGACGCCAGCGCGCTCCAGAAGCCGAAGCGCTTCTTCGGCGCGGCGCGAAACATCGAGGAGGGCGGCAGCCTGACCATCCTCGCGACCGCCCTGATCGACACCGGCAGCCGCATGGACGAGGTGATCTTCGAGGAGTTCAAGGGCACCGGCAACATGGAGCTGCACCTCGATCGACGGCTCGCCGACAAGCGCGTCTGGCCGGCCATCGACATCACGCGTTCGGGCACCCGCAAGGAGGAGCTGCTGGTCGATCCCGAGGAGCAGCGGCGCATCTGGGTGCTCCGCAAGGTGCTCCACGACATGAACCCGGTCGAGGCGATGGAGCTGCTGAAGACGAAGCTGAAGCAGATGAAGACCAACGCCGAGTTCCTCATGTCGATGAACACCGACCGCGTGTGACGTGCCGCTTCCCGCGCTCCCCTTCAACGACCGCCGTGCGCTCGGCGCGCTCGTCGAAAAGGGGTTCACCACGCCCGATCAGTATCCGCTGACGCTGAACGCGCTGGTCACGGCGTGCAACCAGAAGAGTTGCAGAGACCCGGTCTCCAACCTTGGCGAGGAGACCGTGCTCGACGCGCTCGACCGGCTGCGCGCGCTGGGGCTGGTGTCGATCGTGCAGACCGCCGGCGGCCGCACCGATCGCTGGCGCCACCGGTTTCGAGACGCGTTCGAGACCTCGGGGATCGCGACCGCCGTGCTCGCCGAGTTGCTCCTGCGCGGCCCGCAGACCGAGGGCGAGCTGCGTCAGGGCGCCCGGCGCATGGTCAAGGTCGAATCGCTCGCGGAGCTGCAGCAGGTGCTCGACGAGCTCGGCGCGCGTGACGAGCCGCTCGCCGTGCGACTGGGACCGGAGGGACGGCGCCGCGGCGTCCGCTACGCGCACACCCTCTACGAGCCCGACGAACTCGAGCGCATCCGGGAGGCGGAGGCCGACAGAGCGCCGGACGGGGCGCCGGACGGGGCGCCGGACGCGCCGCCGGCGCGGGCGAGATCCGGGCGAGGCGGCAACGGCCACGCGCGTGACGGGGAGCTCGATGCGCTGAAGCAGCGTCTCGAGGCGCTCGACGCGCGCGTCCGACGTCTCGAGCAGGCGCTGGGCGATGCGCCCGACGTCGCGCCCGACGTCCGCGAGACGGCCGGGGACCCCGAGGGCTAGGAGCGCGGTCCGCCCGGGGCCCGCGCTACTCCGCCGACTCCTCCTCCTCGAACAGCGTGTCGACGAAGTGCAGGTAGAGGCGCTTCGCCCCTTCCGCGACCGGGCCACCGCCGCGCTGCAGCGTCTCGAGGTCGGTCATCGCGCCGCGGTCACCGGAGAGCAGTCGCATCCCGGCGTGCAGGAGCTTCAGCTCCGCCCCCGCGCCCGGCTCGCCGGCCGCGGAGCCGAGCGCCGTGAGCTTCTCGGCGAACGCCTCGCGGCTGGGGAAGTGCGCCCGGATATCGATGCCGTCGAGCGCCGCGAGGCTCGGCGCCTCCTCGAGCCCGTGGCTGAAGATGCGCGCCGCCGCCGAGTACTTCCCGGTGGCGACGAGGACCTCGGCGATCAACACGTAGACGTCGAGCGGCGCCGGGGGCTCCTTGAGCTCGCCGGCGAGCAGTCGCCCGGCGCGCGCGTAGCGCCCCTCCTGCATGAGGAGCACCGCCTCGACGATCGCCGGGGAGTGCACGGCGCCCCCGGTGTCGACCATCGCGGGCACCACGGGCTCCTCGCGCTCCGGCGGCAGCTCGAGGCCGATGTCGTTCGGGTAGGGATAGATGTACTGGAGACCGAGCCGCGGCGTCCGGTAATACGCCGGCGTCGACACCTTGTACCGGATGGTCTGCGGGATCGGCTCCCACGGCACCCAGTCCGATCGGTAGCCCCAGTAGCGCCCGTAGGGACGCCACGTCGAGCGCCACGAGGCTCGCGGCGCGTACGCCCGGACGCCCAGGAAGGGAAGGTCGTACCTGACGCCGGGAAGCCCGAGCTCCATGCCGCTCGAGAGGCCGAGGGACGGCGGGGCCCTGTCATCGCGGTACCCGCCCTCCGCGGCGGGCTCGGATTCCTGGGCGACTGCGCCCGAGAAGAGGAGAAGGGTGACGAGAGCCACGAGGCACGTGGCGCGGGGGTGTCTGGTCATCATGATCGCTCCTGTCGCGTTCGGACGGCTCGCGCGAGCGCTGTTACGTTCTCTCCTCTCGCGCTCTATGATAGTCGGCAGAGAGGCGGTCGCCAGCTTTTTGGGCGACCAGGGCCGCACGCGAAACCGACCACGTCGATGCCCTCGAGACGCTCACGCACACTCATCGTCGCCGCGACGCTCCTCGTGCCGCTCGCGCTGGCGGCGTTCGCCATCCTCGGCCGGCGCGATCCGGCCCGGCGGGGCGACGACGGCGCGCCGGCCCCCGGTCCGGACCACGTCACCGAGGCGCCGCTGACGCGGGTCGCCGTCCCGCCGCTCTTCGAGAGCCCGATCGAGGAGCTCCGCGAGCTCGCCCGTCCCGGTGGCGACCGATTCGCCGAGGAGGCGATCGCCGAGGACCTCGCCGACCGCCTGGCCTCGTTGCGGGCGTTTCTGACCGGCGCCACGGGCGGGGATGGCGGCGCGGACGACGCGGCTGCGCTCTTCGCCGACGGCCTGCGGGCCACGCCGCTCGTCCCCTCCTCGGAGCGCGCCGTGCGTCGCGGCGGCGGCATCTCGGTCTTCATCGGGTCGCCCGATCCGACGTCGCGCCCGATCGACGCGCGTCGTCTGGCGCGCGAGGTGGACGAGCTCCTCGCGCCGGCCGATGGCCTCGATCTCGTCGAGCTCAAGGTGGTGTCGGTCGTCGGTCCGCTCGACGCTCGGAGCGCCGTCGAGACGGACGTCATGCTGCGGCTCGGCCGTCGCCGGCCGGGCGGACGCAGCCTTCAGTGGAACGGGCGCTGGGCGATCGAGTGGTCACCGTCGCCACGGCGCATCGCATCGTTGCGCGTCGTCGAGTGGGAGCGCGTCGTCTTCGAGCGAACGCCGTTCACCGACGTCACCGTCGAGGCGCTCGGCTCCAACCGCTCCTACCGGGAGCAACTGGTGCCGTCGATCGACTGGTTCCGCGATCGACTCGACGCGGCGACCGGCATCGACGTCTACGGCCACAACGGCGTCGCGGTCGGCGATCTCGACGGCGACGGGCTCGACGACATCTACCTGCCCGAGCCGGCGGGACTGC
Organism: Planctomycetota bacterium; assembly: GCA_041569895.1. Classification (GTDB taxonomy): domain Bacteria; phylum Planctomycetota; class UBA8108; order UBA8108; family JACQVS01; genus JBFFXF01. Next base: position 3,314 of record JBFFXF010000263.1, read on the forward strand.
CGAACCTCCTCTTCCGCAACAACGGCGACGGGACCTTCAGCGACATCTCGCGCGACTCGGGCGCGGACCTGCTCAACGGCGGCTCGTGCGCGCTCATCCTCGACGTGGACAACGACGGGGACCGCGACCTGTTCGTAGTCGGCGAGGGCAGCGTCGTGGTGCTCGCCAGCGAGGGCGGCCGCTTCAGGCCGCTGCCGGTGGACTTCGCGCCTCGCGAGCGCGGGGCGACCGCGATCTCGGCCGTCGCCGAGGACTACGATCGCGACGGCCTCGTCGACGTGTTCGTCACCAGCTACTCGTTCTGGCGTGGACACGGCCGTGATCTCCGGGTCGCGTCCCGCCTCCCGGTGCCCTACCACGAGGCGCACAACGGCGCCTCGAACTTTCTCCTCCGCAACCGCGGCGACGGCCGCTTCGAGGACGTCACGGCGAGAGCGGGGCTCGACCGCGACAACCGGCGCTTCACCTTCGCCGCGGCGTGGGGCGACTACGACGCCGACGGCTTCCCCGACCTTTACGTCGCCAACGATTTCGGCAGCAACAGCCTCTTCCGCAACCTCGGCGATGGCACCTTCGATGACGTCACGGCCGCGGCGGGCGTCGCGGACATCGGTCCCGGCATGAGCGTCGCGTGGGAGGACTACGACAACGACGGGCTCCTCGACGTCTACGTCGGCAACATGTTCTCGACGGCGGGCCGGCGCGTCACCGGACGACCGGACTACCACGGCTCGCGACCGGAGCTGCAGAGCGTCTACCGGCGACACGCTCGCGGCAACAGCCTCTTCCGCAACCTCGGCGACGGCACCTTCGAGGACGTCAGCGTGGCGACCGGCGCGTTCTTCGGCCGCTGGGCCTGGAGCAGCGGCTTCCTCGACTTCGACCTCGACGGTCGCGAGGACATCTACGTCTGCAGCGGCTTCGTCACCGGTGCCGACTCGCGCGACTTGTGAAGCTTCTTCTGGCGACAGGTCGTGTCGCAATCACCGGACTCGGGGGGACGGCGGCCGCGGTACGAGTCGGGCTGGGACGCGATCAACCGCATGATCCGCGAGGACGGCTCCTGGAGCGGACGCGAGCGCAACTGCCTGCACCTCCGTTGCGACGGCGATCGGTTCGTCGATGTGTCGTTCGCCGGCGGCGTCGACTTCATCGAGGACGGCCGCGCGTTCGCGGTGCTCGACATCGAGGGTGACGGCGATCCGGATCTGCTGGTGCGCAGCCGCAACGGTCACCGGCTCCGCGTCGTGCGGAACGACCTCCACGAGGGCACCGCGCCCTCGGCGCGATTCGAGCTCCGGGGTCCGATCGGCGGCGGCGAGCGCACGACCGGCGATGCCACGACCGCCGATGCGGTCGGCGCACGGGTCGTGCTCGAGACCGACTCCGGCGACCGGCGCATCAAGCACGTCGCTCTCGGGAGCGGCTTCCTGTCGCAATCGAGCCGCGTGCTGACCTTCGCGCTGCCGGTCGGAACGCGGGCGCGGGCACGCGCCCACTGGCCCGACGGCGCCGTGCAGGAGATCGATCCGGTGCGCGCCGGGTTCCTCTACCGGCTCCACCGCGACGGTCTGCGGGTCGATCGCGTCGCGTCGGCGCCGGCGCGACGCCAGGGCATGCCGGTGGTCGCCGCCCCGGAGCCGCCGCAAGCCAGTCCTCGCACCGCGACGTGGCTGCTCGACCCCGTGCCGCTTCCATGGGCCGAGCTGCGCGACACGGAGGGCCGCGTGCAGCCGCTGCCGTCAGGTCCGGCCCTGATCGTCTTCCTGTCGATCGACTGTCCGCTCTGTCGTGCGGAGCTCCAGACGGTTCGCGCTCGCGCGCAGGACCTCTCGAGGTCCGGGATCGCCGTTCTCGGCGTCTCGCTCGATGCTCCCGGACGCGCGCAGGAGGTCGCGACGTGGAAGCGGGAGGTCGCCGGACCGTTCCCGGTCGTCCTCGCAACGCGCGAGGCGGTGCTCGGGTGGAACGTCCTCCACCGCCACCTGTGGAACCGGCAGCGCGATCTCGCGGTGCCGCTCGCCTTCCTGCTCGACGGCGGCCGCGTTCACCGGATCTACCGCGGATCGATTCGACCCGACGCCGTGATCGAGGACGCGGGCGCGCTCGAGACCACCGGGGACCGGCGCATCGCCCGGGCGCTGCCCTTCGCGGGCACCGTGCTCGGCCGCCCGTTCCAGCGCGATTTCCATCTCCTCGGAGCGGCCTACACCGAGGCGGGGCTCGCGGGTCCGGCCATCGACGCGCTGCGCGTCGCGCTCGACGCCGCTCCCGATGACATCGACACGCTCTACAACCTCGGGCTGGCGCATTCCCGCGCCGGAGACGATGCGCGCGCGATCGAGGCGTACGAGCGCGCCCTCGAGCTCGCGCCGGACTTCGCCGACGCCCTCAACAACCTCGGCTACCAGCGCGCGCGCGCCGGGCGGATGGATGCGGCGCGAGACCTCTTCCGTCGTGTCGTGGAGCTCCAGCCGGAGCACACCGAGGGAGTGCTCAACCTCGCCGCGCTGCACATCGACACCGGCGACCTCGCCACCGCCACGACGATCTATCGCGATGCCATCGCACGTGACCCGGAGAACGCGGTGCTGCACTCCAAGCTCGCTTACGCGCTCTTCCGTTCGGGTCGGGTCGACCGGGCGGTCGAGTCGTATCGACGCTCGCTGGCGCTCTCGGCGCTGGAGCTCGACGCGTCGATCGGTCTCGCCAACCTCCTCGTGCTTCGCGGCGCGCCGGGTGACCTCGACGAGGCGAGCGTCGTCATCGCCGCCGCTCTCGACCGCGATCCCGACAACGTGGCGCTGCTGAACGCCCGCGGCCAGCTCCTCGTTCGTCAGGATCGGCTCGACGACGCCCGCGACGTCCTGCGTCGCGCCCTCGGGATCGCTCCCGGCGAGGAGACCGTGGCGATGAACCTGGCGCGGGTCCACCTCGCCCGCGGCGAGCCGGACGAGGCGCGCCGGGTCCTGCGCGCGCTGCTCGACGCGCGCCCCGGCAGCCAGCCCGCTCGCGCCCTCCTCGAGGAGTTCGGCGGCGGCGCCCCATAGGGGCCTTTCAAGACCCGGCGCCCCTGAACCTTTTCTTCACACTTCGCTCACGAAGAGCTCGTCTTTTTGTCGCCCGGCGAAGCGGCGCGGGCTATGATTGGCGCCCGGCATCCGAGGTCGAGAGGTTTCTCTCCATGAAGCACTTACGTCTCCTGCTCGCGGTGGCTCTGGCGTCTCTCCCCGTCCGCGCGGCCGGACAGGACCTGGTGATCAGCGAGCTGATGGCGACGAGCTCCGGCGCCTACCGCGACGACGACGGAGATGTCTCCGACTGGTTCGAGATCTACAACGCGAGCGCTTCGCCGATCGACCTCGACGGCCACTTCGTCACCGACGAGCTCCGCGTGCCGACCAAGTGGCGCCTGCCGGCGGTGACGCTCGACGCCGGACGATTCCTGCTGGTCTGGGCCTCCGGCAAGAACCGCGTCGATCCGGACGCGGCCCTGCACGCGAACTTCAGGCTCGATCGACTGGGAGAGTACCTCGCCCTCGTCGCTCCCGATGGCGTGACGACCCTGCACGAGTTCTTTCCGGCGTACCCGGCGCAGGTCGAGGGGTTCTCCTACGGCCTGCCGCAGAACGCCTCGTCGGAGACGCTGATTCGCGAGGGCGCGCCGGCTCGGGCGATGGTGCCGTCGAACGGCGCCCTCGGTTTCGCCTGGACGCAGCGCGGCTTCGACGACTCCGGGTGGAAGTCCGGCGCCACCGGCGTCGGCTACGACCGCAACACGGACTACCGGCCTCTGATCCGGCTGGACGTCAGCGCCGAGATGGAGAACGTCCGCACGAGCTGCTTCGTCCGCGTCGGGTTCACGCTCTCCGACGCGCAGTCGGTCAGCCGCCTCGTCCTCCGGATGAAGTACGACGACGGGTTCATCGCCTCCATCAACGGCGAGCGCGTGGCGGACAGGAACGCCCCCGCGACCGCGAGCTGGGACGCGTCGGCCACCGGGCTGCACGACGACAGCGCCGCACTGGTGTTCGAGGAGATCGACATCTCACAGCACGTGCGCGCCCTGCGCGACGGCCAGAACGTCCTCGCCATCCACGGCCTGAACGACAACATCGGCAGCTCGGACTTCCTGCTGGTTCCGGAGCTCCTGGCCGTCAGGGCCGGCGAGCTGCAGCCGGACGCGGTGGAGTTCTTCTCGACGCCGACGCCGGGCGGCGTCAACGTCCCCGGCTTTCCCGGCGTCGCCGATCGGCCCGTCCTGTCGCGGGCGAGCGGCGTATTCGGGAGCACCTTCGCGCTCGGCATGTCGATACCCACGCCCGGACAGCAGGTGCGCTACACGACGGACGGCTCGGAGCCGACGACGTCGTCGCCGCTCTACACCGGCCCGATCTCCATCAACCGCACGATGATGGTTCGCGCCAGGGGCTTCGCGGCGGGGTTCGCGCCGAGCGCCGTGGTGACGGCATCGTTCGTGAGGATCGCCAGCAACCTGCTGACGCGGAGCTCGAACCTGCCGCTGATGGTCATCGACACGTTCGGCGCCGGGATCGGCCAGGACCCCTGGGTGCCATCGCTGACCGCCGTGGTCGACGTCGACGACGCCACCAGACGCAGCCGCCTCGACGGTCCGTACGACTTCGTCGGCAGCACCGCGATCAAGACCCGCGGCTCGAGCTCGCTCGGCTTCCCGAAGAAGAACTACGCCCTCGAGGTGCGGGACGGGCGCGGTCAGGACCGCGACGTCTCGATCCTCGACATGCCCTCGGAGTCGGACTGGATCCTGCACGGGCCGTACTCCGACAAGTCGCTGATGCGCAACCACCTCTCCTACCTCTGGAGCAACTGGATCGGCCGCTACGCGGTGCGCACTGAATTCGTCGAGCTCTATCTCAATACCGGCGGCGGCGACGTCTCGACGAGCGACTACCTGGGCGTCTACGTATTCATGGAGAAGATCAAGCGCGATCCCGATCGCGTCGACATCGAGCGCCTGACGGCGTCGGCGCGCTCCGAGCCGCAGATCAGCGGCGGGTACATCCTCAAGAAGGACCGACCCGATCCCGGCGACACCGGATTCCGCACGTCGCGCGGCACGGAGCTGCGTTACGTGTACCCGAAGGAGGACGAGATCACGCCGGCCCAGGCGGCGTGGATCCGCGGCTACCTCGACGACTTCGAGGCCGCGCTCTGGGGCTCCCGTTTCAAGGACCCGGACGTGGGCTACGCGCGGTACATCGATGTCGGCTCGTTCATCGACCACCACATCCTCGTCGAGCTCACCAAGAACATCGATGGCTACCGCCTGAGCACGTTCATGTTCAAGGACCGTGACGGCAAGCTGAACATGGGCCCGATCTGGGACTACAACCTCTCGCTGCGCAACGCCAACTACCTGGAGGGCTGGCTGTCGCGCGGCTGGTATTACCCGCTGCTGAGCTCGAGCGACTATCCCTGGTACCCCCGACTCTTCCAGGACGAGGACTTCGCGCAGGCGTATCAGGATCGGTGGGCCCAGCTCCGGGCGCGGGAGCTCCTGACACCGGTGCTGATGGCGAGCATCGACGATGCCACCGCGCTGCTCCGGGAATCGGCGGCGCGGAACTTCTCGCGCTGGAACATCCTCGGCACGTACGTCTGGCCGAACCCCAATCCGCTCGCGACGACCTTCGAGCAGGAGGTCAATCTGATGAAGAGCTGGCTCGACGACCGCCTGCGGTGGTGGGACGGCCTCTACCGGAGCCCGCCGCGCTTCAGCCACCCGGGCGGACCGATCGAGCCGGGCTTCGGGCTGACGATGACGTCGACGTCCGGATCGATCTATTACACGGTCGACGGCTCCGATCCGCGCCTGCCCGGCGGCGCCATCTCGCCCCGAGCGACGCGGTACTCCGCGGCCGTCACGTTGACCGAGAACACCCGCGTCATCGCGCGCTCCCACGCGTCGCGAACGCAGTGGAGCGCGCCGACCGCGGCGACCTTCGTGACGCGCACGCCGCCGCTGGTGATCACCGAGCTGATGTACCATCCCGCGGACGATCCCGACGCTGCGGACGGCCTCGATCCGGATGATCTCGAGTTCATCGAGCTCTCGAACGTCGGCGGGGAGACCATGGAGCTCGCCGGCTTCCGCCTGATCGACGGCGTCGAGTTCGACTTCGACGAGAGCAGCGTCGAGCGGCTGGCGCCGGGCGATCACGTCGTCGTGGTCTCCGACCTGGCGGCGTTCAGCGCGCGGTACGATACCCGCGGGATCAAGATCGCGGGTGAGTACCGCGGACGCCTCGAGAACCGCATCGGCGAGATCATCGAGCTCGTCGGCCCGCTCGAGGAGCCGATCCTGCGCTTCGCCTACGACGAGACGTGGTACCCGGAGACCGACGGCGGCGGTCGCTCGCTGGTCATTGTCGACCCGCTCGGGCCGCTCGACTCGTGGGGCGAGCGGTCGAGCTGGCGACCCGGCGACGTCGACGGTGGCACGCCGGGCATCGCGGATTCCGACGTCGTCGCCGGCGGGTGGCAGCGTCCGGGCGACTCGAACGGAGACGGTCTCACGGACATCTCCGACGCGGTGTCGATCCTCAGGCGACTCTTCGTCGATCCGTCGATGCCGCTTCCGTGCGAAGGCGCCATCGACGAGGGCGGCAACCTCCACGTCCTCGACATCAACGACGACGCGCGCGTCGACGTCTCCGACGCCATCACGCTCCTCGAATACCTCTTCAAGGACCGCAGCGCGCCCACGCGCGGCGAGGAGTGCCGCCGCCTCGAGGGCTGCCGCGACAGCTGCGTGCCGTGAGGGGTTCCTCTCGCCGCCGGGGTCTCCCTGTCACGTTCAGACGACCCGCGCGGGTCGGGCCAGACACCAGCGTGTCTTCGACGATCTGGTCGGAATCGGAATCGGTATTATCGGTATCGGAGTCGGTATCGGTATCGGTATCGGAATTATCGGAATCGGAATCGGTGTCGGAATCGGAGTCGGAGTCGGTATCGGTCATCGGAATCGGAGTCGGAGTCGGCCATCGGTATCGGAATCGGCCATCGGTATCGGAA
>JBFFXF010000264.1:0-10366 GCA_041569895.1 Planctomycetota bacterium
GCCGGCCCGCGGAGCGACGCGGCGGGGATCGCCGCAGTCGCGGGGGGCGCCGTGCCGCGAGGCTCGTGGCAGCCGACACATGAGCGCTGCTCGCCCTCGGCGAACGACACGGTGTCGCGCATCGAGCGCACGACGTGGCCGTTCGCGTCGAGGGCCTGCAGGAAGAGGCTGACGTTCGACGGCACGTCGAACATCGCCGAGCCGTCCGGCTCGACCGGCGCGGTGCCGAGATCACGCCGCACCATGCGCTGCAGGATCGACACCGGCGTCCGCTGGTCGTGAAACGGCCACTGGGACCCCGGCGGCCGGTCGGGCACGGCGACGACGCGGATCCCGGTGACCGACCCGCGCTCGACGCCGGGGAGCCCGAGGTACACGTCGCGCACGAAGAGCGTCGCGGGCGCCGACGGATCGTCGGAGGCGAGCCGCGGCAGGAGGTGCGGGCGCGGGCGCGCACCGACGGGAATCGGGTCGAAGCAGGAGATCGAGGGGTCGCGATGGAGGAGCTCGCGGTTGCCGTGGCGGTCGACGAGGTAGATCGCCCAGCGCGTCTCCACCGACCCCCACGACGCCAGCAGCACGTCGCCCTCGAGCGGGCGCGCGTCCGCGAATCCGCCGGGACCGGCGTCGATGCGATAGAGCGTCCGATCGCCGCCGGCGACGCGGGTGTCGAAGACCGCGATGTCACCGGCGAGCGGCGACCGCCAGCGGCCGAACTGCCCGGCGTCGATGCACGCGACGCGATCGCTCCCGGACGCGGCGCGCGGGCGGACCGCCATGCCGGCGCGCGTCAGACCGAAGAGCCCCTCGAGCTCGCGCCCGTCCGGGTAGATCGTCCAGAGCGCGTTGACGAAGTTTCCGGGACGATCGTCGAGCGCCCAGCGGAAGAACGCGATGCGGCCGTCGCGCAGCACCGTCGGCGTGAAGTCCACCAGGTAGTTGTGGCCGAGACGGCGCAGCCCGGTGCCATCGAGCGACACCACGTGCAGCGAGAGGTTGCCGACCGGGCTCGAGGGATTGGTCGATCCGGCGCGAGTCGACGTGAAGACGATGCGTCCGTCGGGGAGGAAGCACGGCTGGATGTCGTCCCCGGAGCCATCGGTGATCCGCCGCGGCTCGTCGCCGTCGATGCCGACCGTCCAGAGATCCCACGCGCCGCCGTTCCGTCGCAACGCGAAGACGACGCGCCGCCCGTCGTGAGAGAGGTCGGCGTCGCGCACCGAGGCGGTCTCCTCGAGCGCCAGGAGCTCCCGCACGGTCCCGGCCCTCATCGACCACACCGAGAGGCCGCCGCCGGACGCCGACTCGAGATGCGTCGTGTAGAACGGTCCGCGACGATCGTGGAACCGCTTCACGAGGAGCACCTCGTCGATCTCGCGGAGGATCGGCGCGAGGAACGTGCGACGCCGGAGAACCCGCGCCCGGAACCACGCCTCCCGGGGAGCACGCGGGGCGAGCTCGCGGATCTCGCGCGCCTCTGCCTCGACCGTGGCGACGTCGAGACCCGCGCGCGAGGCGTTCGCCGCCGCCAGCTCGAGGGCCGCGTCGATCGGTCGTCCCAGCTCGGCGAGGCCGGCCGTTCCGATGGCGACGCCGACACGGAGACCGTGCGACCCGACACGCACCGGCCACGTCACGCCCGCGCTGCCGAGCGGCGCCTGTCCGGCGAGAGCGATGGTCGTCGACGACCAGGCGGGCAGCGTCGTCGTGCGCAGGTCGGGCAGCCGCACGAGCTCCTCGCGCCCGCCGTGCTCGACGAGCGTGACGCGCGCGCTGGCGCGACCCTCGCTGTACTCGAGCTCCTCGACCCGCAGGGCGAGGGGCGCTGCCACGAGATGAAACGGAGGGCTGACGCGGAGCTCGCCTGGATCGCCACGCGACGCGGCGAGCCGCAACGGACGCAACGGCCCGAGCGGCAGAGGCACGGCCGGGTTGTCCAGCTCGACGCGGAGCTCCCACGCGACGCCGCCCTCTCCGCCATCGCCCGTCCGCGCCGCGAACCGCCCGACGGCGTCATCGAGCGGCCGCGCCGAGGTGCGGGACTCGACGAGCGCGCTCGACTCGCGACCGGGACCGAGGCGCAGCTGGATGCACTCGCCCGGTCCGAATCGCAGCAGGAGGAGGTCGCCCTCCCCAGCCGGCGTGGAGCGTTCTCCGGCGAGGAAGAGCGCGCCGTCACGGATCACGGCGTGAAGCGTCCAGGGATCGGAGAGGAGGAAGCGCGAGCTCCCGGGCGTCTGCCAGCGAAAGAGCGTGGCGGCGCGCCAGATCGGATCGGAGAGGTCGCCGTCGACGCGGGGCGGCTCCGGGGGCGACTCGACGCGAGCGTCGTCGAGGTCCGGCACCGGCAGCAGCGAGTCGACATCGGCGGCGGCGCGCAGCGACCGCTCGAGCGCCAGCTCGGCCTCCAGCAGCCGGCGGTCGAGCTCCGCCGGGGACGTTTCCCCCCCGGCCCGCGCGACGCCGCCCGCCGCGATCACCGCGAGGATGGCGAGCGAAAACGCCGGGAGAAGCCTTTGAATCGGGGCTCGGGACACAGTATGCTCGTGCGCTCTTCGGTCCGTGGTATTCCATTCATTATACGGACTCACGCCCGTCCGACCGAAAACCTTGCACGACGGTTCACGCCCATGACCCGGGAACGCTCCCCCCTCGGCGTCCTCTTCCTGACCCTCTTCATCGACCTCGTCGGGTTCTCGATCATCTTTCCGCTCTTCCCGGCGATGCTCGACCACTACCTCTCGGTGGAGTCCGCGGATGGGGCGCTCGCGCGTCTCAAGGAGCTCCTCGAGTCGCTCGCGGGCGGGGACGACGAGACGCGCGAGCACTACACGGCCGTGCTCTTCGGCGGTTTCCTCGGGGCGCTCTACTCCGCCCTGCAGTTCGTGTGCGCGCCGCTCTGGGGCCGCCTCTCCGACCGCATCGGGCGCAAGCCGGTGCTGCTCCTGTCGATCTCCGGGCTGGCGCTGAGCTACGCCATCTGGGTGTTCAGCGGGTCGTTCGCCCTGCTGATCCTGTCGCGGCTGCTCGGCGGCTGCATGAGCGGCAACATCTCGACGGCGAGCGCCGCCGTGGCGGACTGCACGACACGCGAGACGCGCGCGCGCGGCATGGGCATCATCGGCGCGGCCTTCGGGCTCGGCTTCATCTTCGGCCCGGCGATCGGCGGGCTCTCCTACTGGGTCGCCGGCGGCCCGGAATCGAAGATCGACATCCTCGCGGAGTACCCCGACCTCGCCTCAATCGGCATCAATCCGTTCTCGGCGCCGGCGCTGGTCGCCCTCGTGCTCGCCGTCCTCAACGTCCTGTGGGTGGCGCGGAGCTTCCCGGAGACGACGACGGAGGACCAGCGGCGCAAGGCGCGCGAGCTCCCGCGTCCGCTGCACCCGATGATGATGCTCGGACGGGTCGACATCCCCGGCGTCGGCCGCGCCAGCCTCGCCTACCTGATCTTCCTCGTCGCGTTCAGCGGCCTCGAGTTCACGCTGACGTTCTTCGCGTGGCAGTTCTTCCAGTACGGCACCGGGCAGATCACCGCGCTGTTCATCTTCGCCGGACTGATCATCGCGCTCGTGCAGGGCGGGATCGTGCGGCGCGTCGCTCCGAAGTACGGCGAGCGCAAGGTGGCGGCCGTCGGTCTGGCTCTGCTGATGCCCGGCTTCCTGCTGATCCGTTTCAGCCCGCCGTCGCAGGTGCTGCTCTACTTCGGGCTCGGGTTGATGGCGGTGGGAAGCGCGCTGGCGATCCCGTGCCTCACCTCCCTCGTGTCCCTCTACACGCCGGAGGAGCGGCAGGGAGCGGTGCTCGGGGTGTTTCGCTCACTCGGAGCGCTGTCGCGAGCGGTCGGCCCGCTGATCTTCTGCTCGCTTTACTGGAGGCTGGGAGAGACGTGGCCGTACGTCACGGGCGCGATCCTGATGCTGGCGCCGCTCCTGATGACGACGACGCTGCCGCCGCCGGAGAAGTCCCCTCCCGACGCGGCATGAGCCCGGACGCTCGCGCGAGGATTTTATCTGTATTCAGCCCGCGAACTTCTTGACGCGCTCGATCAGGGCATCGGGCGTGAACGGCTTGACCAGATAGTCGTTGACGCCGGCCTGCACGGCGGAGACGACGCGCTGCTTCTCGGCCTCGGTCGTCACCATCACGATGGGGACCGCGTTGCCGCTGGCGCGAATCGCCTGCACGGCCTCGAGACCGGTGACCTCGGGCATGTTCCAGTCCATGAGCACGAGGTCCGGGCTCTCGTTCTTGACCGCCGTCACCGCCTCCCGACCGTTGGTCGCCTCGAGGACGTCCTCGAAACCCGACTGGGTCAGGGTGTTCTTGATGAGACGTCGAATCATCGACGAGTCATCGACAACCAGGACTTTCATGAGTACTCCCCTGCGCGCCTGCAGAACGACATTCGATCGTTCACTCCCGCTCTTTCGCCCGTCCTTCTTCCGCCGTGGAAAGCTCCGCGCTGCACTCGAAGTGCGCCACCCGCATCCAGAGCTCACCAACCTCGCTCGAGAACGTCACCGACGACGTGGTCGCCTCGAGCGGATGGTCGACGTGGCAATCCGATCCCGTGACCACCGTCGGCAGCGTGATGGTTATGTGCTCTCCCCGATCCTTCGCCAGGATCGCCTTGGCGCCGCCGGCCACCATGTTGGCGAGCTCGCGAACGGCATCGACGATCTCCGACTCCGGCAGATCCTCCTCCACCTGAAGAAAACGTCGAGCGATGGCCGCTCCGGTCTTCTCAGGCACGATCAGCGTCAGGGTCCACAGCGCCGAGCCCCTGAGACCGACGACGGCCGCGCTCGACACGCCCGTGGGCGTGTCGACGGTGTCGGCGGTCTCGACCTCCTCGAGCGAGCACTGCAACATGACGCCGAATACATTGGCCAGAGCGTCCTTGAACGGCTGAAGCGTGGTCGGCGTTCCGGTGACCGACATCCTGTTGAGACTCCGTGTGGTCCTGGATGACCCCCGCCGCCGCTTCTCCCCCGGGGACTCGAAGTGTCCTCCGGAGGAGTCTACGATGCCGCGCGAGGGGCCGTCCACGTGAGCGCGCCGTAAGGGGGGTGTGAAACCGGCGATTACGCGAGCCGCGAGGCGACGCGCTGGAACGCGGCGACGACGGCGGGAACCTGGTCGCCCGGGAACATCCGGTGGGTGACGATGCGGATTACGGGACCTCCCATGTCGGAGACCAGCACGCCCTCGGCGCGCAGCGCCTCCATCGCCGCCACGGCGTCGACGCCCCACCCGCTGACATCCGCAAACACCATGTTGGTCTCGACGCGCCGCGGATCGACCTCGATCCCCGGCACGCCGTGAAGCCCCTCCGCGATGGCGCGCGCGTTGGCGTGATCCTCGGCAAGGCGCTCGATCATGGTGTCGAGCGCGACGAGCCCGCAAGCGGCGATGATGCCGGCCTGCCGCATGCCGCCGCCGACGCGCTTGCGCGCGCGCCTCGCCCGGTGGATGAAGTCGCCGGGACCGACGACCAGCGAGCCGATCGGACAGGAGAGCCCCTTCGACAGGCAGAAGCTCACGGAGTCGACCTCCGCCACGAGCTCCGCCACCGGCCGGCCCAGCGCCACCGCCGAGTTGAATATACGGGCCCCGTCGACGTGGACGCGAAGACCGTGCTCGCGCGCGATCCCGACGAGGTCGGTCTGCAGATCCGGCGGCAGCACGATGCCGCCCGCGCCGCAGTGGCTGTTCTCGAGCCAGAGCAGACGCGGCCGCGGAAAGTGATCGTCCGCCGTCCGGATCGCCTGCCGCACCGACACCGGATCGGGACGCCCGTGATCGGATCGATAGAGTCGCGGCGTGTACCCCGCGACACTGCAGAGCGCGCCGCCCTCCCAGCAGAAGACGTGCGCATCCCCGTCGAGCAGCACCTCATCCCCCGACCCGCCGTGCGCCAGGAGCGAGACCAGATTCGCCATCGTCCCGCTCGGAACGAGCAGCGCGGCCTCCTTGCCGAAGAGCTCGGCGCACCGCTCCTCGAGCCGATTCACCGTCGGATCGGCGCGCAGCACATCGTCGCCCAGCTCGGCAGTCCGCATCGCCTCGAGCATGGCGGGAGTGGGAAGGGTCTGTGTGTCGCTGTAGAGGTTGATCACGGAACTCTCAGTGTACCGTACTCGCCTCCAGGAAGCGCCCTCGACTCCCCAACGGGTCCGGGACCCGAACTCGTCCTCGTCCTCGTCCTCGTCCTCGATCGTGACGTCGGACGAGGACGAGGACGAGAAGAGAAGTCCCACGTTTGCCACGGCACGCCCCGATCGCTACGATAACCCGATCATGCCCATCCGCACCAAACGCGTCTACGACCCGGCGTCCGACGAGGACGGGGTGCGGCTCCTCACCATGCGTCTCTGGCCGCGCGGCATCCGGAAGGACCAGGTGACGTGCTGGGAGAAGGAGCTCGGCCCGAGCGCGAAGCTGCTCTTCGGGTTTCGCGACGGCGGCGTCGACTGGGAGGAGTTCGAGAGGCGTTACACCGAGGAGATGGAGGCGAAGCCGGAGCTGCTGGATCGGTGGGCCGAGCGCGCCGGGCGCGAGACCGTGACGCTGCTCTGCGGCTGCCGGGACGAGTCGCGCTGTCACCGGACGCTGCTGGGGAAGCTGCTGGAGGCGCGACGCTCATGAGCGGGGAGCGCACGCCCCACGCCTCCTTCGACCGCTCGCGGCTGCGGTTTCGACCGGTCGCGGAGCGCGCCAGCCGGTTCCGCATCGACGACATCGCGGTCGATCCGGACGCGCCGCCGCCGCCCGGCGCGATGGCGGATGACATCGACTGGCTCGCCGGCGTGATTCGCGACGCGCGGGCGCGCGGCGCACCGGTGATCCTCTGCCACGGCGCCCACCTGATCAAGAACGGCGCGGCGCCGCTCTTGATCCGCATGGTCGAGGAGGGCCTGCTGAGCCACGTCGCCACCAACGGCGCCGGCTCGATCCACGACTGGGAGTTCGCGCACCTCGGACGGAGCACCGAGGTGGTGCGCGACAACGTCGCCGTCGGCGAGTTCGGCATCTGGGAGGAGACGGGATCACACATGTCGGCGGCTCTCCACGTCGGGGCGCTCGAGGGAATCGGTCACGGCGAGGCGATCGGCGCCCTGATCGCGCACGATGGCATCGACGTGCCGGACGCCGATGCGCTCCGGAAGATCGTCCGCGACGGGCTCGACGGCAAGGGCTCGAAGGAGAGAGCGGCGGCGGCGCTCGACCTCCTCTCGGCGATCGACGACGGCCTCATGAAGCCGGGCCGCCTCGCCGTCGATCACCCGTGGAAGCACCGCAGCATCCAGGCGGCGTGCTTCAGGCGACGGGTTCCGTTCACCGTCCACCCCGGCATCGGCCAGGACATCGTCTACTCGCACCCGCTGCACCGCGGCGGCGCCGTCGGTCGCGCCGCGATGGCCGATTTCACGACGTACGCGGCGTCGATCGCCAGCCTCGAGGGCGGCGTGTACCTCTCGGTCGGCTCCGCGGTGATGTCGCCGATGATCTTCGAGAAGTCGCTCTCGATGGCGCGCAACGTCCTCGGGCAGGAGGGGAAGGATCTGACGAACTTCACCATTGTCGTGAACGATCTCGCCGCCGTCGACTGGGACTGGTCGCGCGGCGAGCCGCCGGTGGACAGTCCCGCGTACTACGTCCGGTTCATGAAGTCGTTCTCGCGCATGGGCGGGCGACTCCGCTACATCGGCGGCGACAACACGACGCTGCTCGGCAACCTGTACCACCGGCTCCGCAGATGAAGATGAAGACTGCCGCGATACTGCTCGACTTCGACGGCACGCTGGTCGACTCGCTCGTCGACCTGCACCGTTCGGTGAACCACGCGCTCGGACGCTTCGGCCGCGCGCCTCTCGACATCGAGCGCGTGCGGTCCTACATCGGCGACGGCGTTCGCGTGCTGCTGGCGAGGTCGCTGCTCGGCTGGAACGGCACGGGCATCGTGGCGCAGGCCGACCTCGAGGGCACGACGCGCGCGGCCATCGAGGAGCTCGAGGCCTCACGCCAGGCGGCCATCGACGATCTCCTCCAGCGCGCCGCGGAGCTTCGCGACCCGACGCTCCAGGAGGCGATCGACGCGTTCCGGGAGCACTACCGGGCGCACCTCGCCGACCACACCCGCTGCTACGAGGGCGTGCCCGAGACGCTCGCGGAGCTGCGCGAGCTCGGAGTCGAGCTCGCCATCGTCAGCAACAAGCCGGAAGCGTACACGCGCGAGATCGCCAGGCGCGTCTCGATCGAGCGGCACTTTCGCGTCATCGTCGGCGGGGACACCGCGTCCGAGACGAAACCCGGCGCGGCGCCGATCCGACACGCCCTCGAGGCGCTCGGAGGCGTCGAGGCGAGCGCCGCGCTGATGGTCGGCGACAGCGTCAATGACATCGTCGCCGGCCAGAACGCCGGGTGTCCGACGGTGCTGACGACCTACGGTCTCGCCGACCCGCGCGTCGTCGCGGCGTACGGCCCCGACTTCACCATCGCTCGTTTCGAGGAGCTCAAGGCAATCGCCGCAGGGAGGTCCCGATGAAGCCAACCGCACCGCTGACACTGCGAGCCATGGCGCCCGTCGCCCTGATCGTCGCGCTCTGCCCGTCGATCACCGGGAGCGCGGCCGACGACGAGAAGGAGAAGACGCTCCGATTCTGGCTCGAGAACATGGCCTGGCACCACGACTACACGGTCGACGAGATGGCGAGCGCGCTCGACGTCGAGCCGCCACGCGTCCGCGAGCTGCTCGAGCGCTTCGGCATCGATCCGGCGAAGAAGCCGGCCGAGAAGAAACGGGAGACCATCAAGGTGCTCCCCTACCCCGGCGGGCGCCACCCGCGGATCGGCTTCCTCGACGGCGCCGTCGACCCGCACCGCGACACCAAGGTGAGCGTCTTCCCGCCGTGGTCGAAGAGCGGCTACATCGTCGTCGACTTCCCGGAAGCGCTCTGGAGCCAGCACGGACTGGTGTACCTCGCCCACACGCACATCCCGACGGTGTGGGACAAGAAGGGAATCAAGCTCGAGCGCCAGGACTGGAAACGCAAGAAGGACGGCCTGCTCGAGTCACGCCGCGTGCTGCCGAACAAGCTCGAGTTCACGGCACGCGTGCTGCCGCGGAAGGAGAGCGTCGACATGGAGCTCCGCCTCGAGAACGGCACCGACGAGCGCTTCACCGACCTGCGCACGCAGATCTGCGTCCTGCTCAAGGGCGCCCCCCAGCTCAACGACCTGACCAACGACAACAAGAAGATCGTCGGCCCCGCCGTCGCCGTCCGGGCGCGCGACGCGGCCCGCTGGGTGGTCACCGCCTGGGACCGCGCGCGCCCGTGGAACAACGAACGCTGCCCCTGCATGCACTCCGACCCGGTCTTCCCGGACCTCGACCCCGGCAAGAAGGCCACCGTGCGCGGACGGATCTTCTTTTACGAGGGCGACGACATCGAGGCGGAGATCGAGCGCCGCCGGGTTGCGGGGACTTTGATTCCGGGGGCGAGACCGGCGCCGGGGCGGTGACGACGAGTCCCGTGGCCGTGCGCCGTCACGCTACTCGAGAGCGGACCTCACGCCTCTGCGGCTGAGGGTGTCGAGCCTCGCGAGGAGGAGGAGAATGGCGGCGAGAACGATTCGAGGCTTCATGCTCATGAGCAGAGCCTCTCTGTCGACCACGCTCGAAGTTTGGCGCGGATTCTGCGCCTCGCCCGATAGAGCGTCCAGGACGCCTCCTCGGGCCGCATGCCGAGCGAGCGCGCGACCTCGCCGACCTCGCTGCCGTGAAACGACACGTCGACCCAGAGGATCACCTCCAGGGGCGGGAGTCTCCTCAACACCGACAGCAGCACCTCGACGAGCTCCTCGTACACGCCCGCGGCAACGGCCTCGGCGCAGTGGGACGCCGCGGCTTCGGCTTCGTCTGCGGCATCGTCTGCGCCCAGGGATTCTGTCCCCCGGACCCGTACGCGCCACCGTCGGTCAAGGTTGGAGAGCTCCCCCCTGACGAACGCCAGAAGCCAGCGAACTCTGGCGGGGCCACGGATTCCCGCCAGCTTCCCGCGCTTCAGGTAGAGAGCCAGGATGATCTCGTCGAGGACGTCATGGAACGTCATCGCGGCGCGCACGGCGGCCGAGGTGCGCTGTCCGATGAAGGGTGCCATGGCCCGGATGCTCTCGGCGATGGAGTTGAACGCCGCCTGGTCAGCCGCCACTCCAGGAGCCGCGCGTGCCTGCCCGCCGTTCCCCGAGCAGCGCTCCGCGACCTCGTGTACCCGACTCACAGCGGCCTTGCCATTCACCCTGACCGAATTGCCGATCCCGATCACGCATGCCGGTCCAGCAGGAATTCCCCGAACTCGAC
>JBFFXF010000265.1:0-10364 GCA_041569895.1 Planctomycetota bacterium
GGATTGAGGCGGAGGTCGGAGACAGAGAGCAGAGAGCAGAGAGCAGAGAGCAGAGTCGGAGGTCGGAGTCGGAATCGGTATCGGTATCGGAGTCGGTCATCGGATATCGGAATCGGAATCGGAGTCGGTGTCGGTGTCGGTGTCCAAAAGCTCTCGGGCACGGGCACGGGCACGGGCACGGGAACGGGAACGGGAACGGGAACGAGGACGAGGACGAGGACGAGGACGGGAACGGGAACGAGGACGAGGACGAGTTCGCCATCGAGGCGAGTCACTCGCCGCAGGCGTCCTCACAGCCCGCGACGGGGACGCACGCCAGGCCGAGATGATGCGTCCGTCCGCCGCGGAAGAGATGCTCCAGGACGCCGATGGCGTCGTCGAGGCCGAGGGCCGCGTCGCCGTCGAAGTCGAGCACTGCCTCGCCGCCGCCCGCGGCGCACGGCGACTCGAGGGCCGGGTCGCCCAGGAAGAGGTGGCCGAGGAGGCAGAGCGCGTCCGAGATGCTCAGCGCGGTGTCGCCGTTGCAGTCGCCGGGAAGGCGGCGGCCCGCGGCGACGGTCTCGACGACGAGCTCCGCCCAGTCGATCGCGAAGGCGTCGCCGGAGAGCGGGCGGATGAGGTCGAGGTTGGCGAAGCGGAGCTCGACCTCGCCGTCGGCGATGTCGCCGGCGAGCTCCGCGACGAGCGCGCCGGTGACGCGGACGGTGACGAGCCCGACGGTCTCCACGAGGTCCTCACCGTCGCGGTGCGCCTGATCGACCTCGTCGAACGCGCCCGGCACCTCTCGGCCCTCGATCCAGAGACGGATCTCCCGGTCAACGCCCGTGACGTCATCATCGCCGTCCTGGATGCCGAGGGCGAGCAGACGGAGCTCGAGGGCGACGAGCGCACCGGGCGCGGGATCGATCGAGTGCACCCAGGAGAACCCGTGCGGGTCGTTCGGGGAGACCGGCCGCACGTCGGTGAACGACGGGTCATCCGCCTCGCGGTTATCGAAGAACCCGGCGCTCGCGAGACGGGCGCCGCCGGCGCGCAGGCCGATGCCGAATCCGTCGTCGTCGCCGATACGGAAGACCCGGGTCTCGCCGCGCGCGGCACCGACGTCCACGATGCAGGCCAGGAGCAACCCCACCCCGAGCGCCCGCCGCGCCGACGCCCTCACGCGCCACCTCGATCGTCTCACCGCTGCCAGTCTCCGACGCCGGTATCGCTCCCCGCACAGCGCGATTGTACCAGGCGAGGACCCGAGGACGCGGGTGCCCCTTGCCCCGGCGACACGCCTGCCTGTAGAGTGGACCATCGGTCAAGGAGCACAGCGAGCGTGAAGACCAGAATCATCCTCGTCGACGACCACAAGATCGTCCGCGACGGCATCGCCCAGTGTCTGCGGAACCACTCCGACCTCGAGATCGTCGCGGAGGCGGGCGACGGCCATTCCGCGATCCGACTGGTCAAGGAGCATTCGCCGGACGTCGTCGTCATGGACATCGGCATGCCCGATCTCAACGGTGTCGAGGCCACGCGGAAGGTGATCGCCGATGACCCGCGAGTGCGCGTGATCGCGCTCTCGATGCACTCCGACAGCCGCTTCGTCGGCCGCATGCTCCGTGCGGGCGCCCGTGGCTATCTCCTCAAGGATTGCGCCGTCGACGAACTCGCGGAGGCGATCCGCAAGGTGGTGGGCGGCGGCGTCTACCTGAGCGCCGGGATCACCGGGATCGTCGTCGACGACTACGTGCGGCAGCTCTCCAGCGGCGAGAAGCCGACCGATTCCCCGCTCACCGATCGCGAGCGCGAGGTGCTTCAAGTCCTCGCCGAGGGCAAGACGACGAAGCAGATCGCGCTGCAGCTTCACGTCAGCGTCAAGACGATCGAGACGCACCGACAGCGGATCATGGAGAAGCTGCGACTCCACAGCGTCGCCGAGCTCACCAAGTACGCGATCCGCGAGGGTCTCACGTCCCTCGACGGCTGACGCCGGCGCCAGCTCGGCTCCTCCCGACCCCCGACTCCCGTGGTGATAATCGACGCCCGAAATCGGGAATTCCCCGACTTCGCCCGCTCGCCTCCGGTGGTACAACCGGACCCCGATCTCGAGCAGCGAAGTGGAGCGGGCACATGGTGATCAGGATCCTCCTCGTGGACGACCACCGGGTCGTTCGTCAAGCGTTGCGCGCCCTCATCGAGAGGCGCACCGGGATGGAGGTCATCGCCGAGGCCGCCAGCGGCAAGGACGCCATCGACCTCGCCGCGGAGCACCGTCCGGACCTCGTGATCATGGACATCGGCATGCCGGACGTCGGCGGCATCGAGGCGACACGGCAGATCGCCGGGTCCACCACACGCGTCATCGCCATGTCCATGCACGCCGAGAAGCGGTTCGTATCACGGATGCTCCGGAGCGGCGCCTCCGGGTATCTGCTCAAGGATCGCGCCTTCGAGGAGCTGTTCACGGCCATCGACGAGGTCCTCGGCGGTCGCGTCTATCTCGGCACGGGGGTGACCCGATGACGCAGGTCCGTCGGGGATTTCGAAGGCCGAAATCGGGAGGCCCCCGATTGTCCGTTCGCCGTGAGTCCATATAACGGAGGTGTGTCGTGTGCGCAGGGCACGCGAGGTTTTTTCACTCCATCAGGGAGACTGCACGATGAGAGCGACAGTCGAACGCTCAGCGGTTTTTGTCATGCTCCTCGCGCTTTGCGCGTCGAGCGCTCCGGGCTGTTACATGGTCGAGGAAGTGAAGTCGAAGAAGGCCGAGGCCAGCACCGGGGACGGCTCCGCCCGTCCCCGGCAGGCCTCGT
Organism: Planctomycetota bacterium; assembly: GCA_041569895.1. Classification (GTDB taxonomy): domain Bacteria; phylum Planctomycetota; class UBA8108; order UBA8108; family JACQVS01; genus JBFFXF01. The sequence goes on from JBFFXF010000265.1 coordinate 2,802, forward strand.
ATCGCGCCGGAACGTCGCCCGCGTCTCGCGGCGGCATGCTGGTCTCGACGCTCGCCGTTCCGAGCGGGCGCCCGGAGACCAGCGCACTGCTGCTCGAGAGGGTGTCGCCGCGCGAAGTCGTCGCCGGCAAGCCGTTCGAGTACCTCCTCGAGGTGACGAACCTCACCGACATGGACCTCGCCGATGTCACGCTTCACGACACCGTCTCCTCCGGCCTCGACGTCCGGAGCTCGACGCCCAAGTGGAGCAGCCAGGCGGACGGCGCGATGACGTGGGCGCTCGGGAGCATCGAGCCCGGCGCCAAGAAGGTCATCCGCGTGAGTGGCGTCGCCAAGGACGCCGGGGCCCTCTCGGCCTGCTCGAACGTCACGTACGCGACGGGCGTCTGCTCCTCGATCGAGGTCGTGCGTCCCCAGCTCCAGCTCGCGCTCGACGCGCCCCCGGAGACGACGCCCTGCGACGACATCGAGCTCCGTTACCGCGTGGCGAACGCCGGGACCGGCGCGGCCGAGGACGTCAGCATCCGGACACAGCTCCCGGACGGTCTCCAGACCGCCAGCGGCCTTTCGACCTTCCTGCTCCGCGTCGGAACCCTCGAGGCCGGCCAATCACGGCTGGTCTCGACGGTGGTCAAGGCGAAGAAGAGCGGACAGTTCGCCGCCAGGGCCGTCGCGACCGGCGGCGGGGACCTGACCGCCGAATCGAACGAGATCTCGACCATCGTTCGCGAGCCCCGTCTGGAGATCGACGCGACGGGCCCGTCGACCGCCTTCATCGGACGTCCGGTCTCGTTCGAGATCGCCGTCAAGAACACCGGCAACGGCGCCGCGAACGACGCCTTCGTCGAGGCGCTGATCCCGACCGGCGCGCGGGTCGTGAGCGCCACCGGAGATCCGTCGCCCGTCGGCAACAAGGTCCTCTGGAAGCTCGGTTCGCTCCCCGTCGACGGGGCGCGGAGCTTCAAGCTCGTGCTGGCGACCAATTCACCGAGGGCGCTCGCCGTGAGCGCGAAGGCGAGCGCCTACTGCGCGACACCGGTCACGGACCGAGTCGAGGCCACCGTGCGCGGCATCCCGGCGATCCTCCTCGAGGTCGTCGATCTGTCGGATCCGATCGCGGTCGGCGAGGAGGAGACGTACGAGATCCGCGTCACCAACCAGGGCTCCGCGGCGAGCACCAACATTCGGGTTGCCTGCGAGCTCGAGGATTCGATGCGCTTCATTCGCACGTCCGGACCGACCGCGGGCCGCCACAGCGACGGCGTGGTGACGTTCGCCCCGCTGCCGGCGCTCGCGCCGAAGGAGAAGACGAGCTGGAAGGTCGTCGTCGAGGCCGTCAAGGAGGGTGACGTCCGCTTCGGGGTCAAGCTCCGCAGCGATCAGATCACCCGGCCGGTGGACGAGACCGAGGCGACCAACTTCTACAAGTAGAAGGGCTCGTTTGGAGACGACGCCCCGTACCGACCGGGGGGTGGCACCGTGCCGCTCCCCGGTCACTTTTCATCCGTCCCTTCCGCGAGCGGCGCGAGCAGCGTCACCCTCGATCCGCCGCCCGGCGGTGAGGAGATGTCCATCCGCCCTCCCAGGTGATCCAGTTGCTCGCGTATGTTGAAGAGACCGAAACCGCCGGCCGATGGGGCGTGGGGCTCTGATCGGCTCTCGGGAAAACCCGCCCCGTCGTCGCTGACATCGATCCGCAGCGTGTCGTCGGAGCGTCGAACCTCGATCGACACCGTGCTCGCGCCGGCGTGCTTGCTGACGTTGAAGAGCAGCTCGCGAACCGCCTGGTACAGGATCAACCGGGTCTCCTCGTCGACCGGCTTCGGACGCCCGTCGTCGCGGAAAGTCGTCCGCACGGCGTAGCGCTTCTCGCCCTGCTCCGCGAGCTCCTCGAGCGCCGCCTCGAGGCCGAGCTCGTACAGCACCGGCGAGGCGAGCTCGAAGGTCAGCGACCGCGAATAGTCGATCACCTCGTCGAGGAGGGCGTAGACGTCGTCGAGAGGTCCGGCGAGGTCGGTGCCGGCGCAGGTCTGCCGCAGCCCGCCGAGCTTGATCTTGGTGAGCGCCAGAATCTGGCCGATGTGATCGTGCAGGCCGACCGCGATGCGACGGCGCTCCTGCTCCTCGGCGCGCGCGAGCTCGCGGGCGAGCGATCGGAGCCGCGCCTGATACGCGATCAGCCTTTCCGTCGCGCGCTGGCGCTCCGCGATTTCCCGCCGAAGCTGCCTGTTCGTCTCGGTGAGCTCGGAGGTGCGCTCCGCCACGAGGCGCTCGAGATCGTCGCGGTGCGCGCGAAACTTCTCCGCACGGCGCGTCTCCTCGGTGATCCGGCGGGCCGTCGCGAGCTTTCCCTCCCTGGCCGTCTGCAGCAGGCGGTGTCGGTCGCGGTACTCGGTATCGGTCCGCGCGACCACGAGCACGCGGCGCTTTCCGACGCGCAGCGCCGTGGCCTCGAGGTGTACGTCGTCGCCCGATCGGAACGTCTCTGTCCACATCCCCGAAGAGAGACGCTCGCCCGCCCGCTGCTCCCAGAAGTCCCCGGCCTCCCGCACGAAGTCGCGCAGAAAGTCCGATCGTTCCCACGGCGCCGCGTTCCCGCACAGCTCCTCGAACCACTGCGGCGGCGGCGCGCCGAGAACGTCGAACGCGCCGTCGTCGCGGAGCTCGATCACCGCCGTGTCCAGCGCTCGCAACGCGTCGCGCAACCCGACGTCGCCCGCGGCCGCCTCGAGCTCCTGCTCGATGCGCAGCTCCAGATTCTCGAGCTGCGACCGGACGAGGGAGAGCGCGTTCCGGTGCTGTCGCGCCGTCTGCCGCTCCAGCGCCTCGCGAGTCGCGTCCGTGAAAACGGCCCACACCAGGCCATCGTGACGGAAAAGGCGCACCGTCGAGAACCGACCTTCCGTCATGGTCACGTCGGGCAGGACGAGGTCCGCCTCCTCGAGAGGGAGCAGGCCGTGGAGGACCGGCAGTTGCTCGGCGGCCGGAGCGCCCGGACGAACGTCGCCGAGGCCGTGCGCGGCGAGCGGCCCGCCGCTCTCGACGATCAGGTGCGCCTCGTCGATGACGACGTACGCCGCGTCGCGCCCGGCGAGCAGCGCCGCTCCGACGCGCTCGACCACTGGTCGCGGGAGCTCGCTCATCGCCCCTGACTGACGATCGCCCTCGCCAGCCCCTCGAAGGCCGCCTCGACACCGTCGCCGGTCTTTGCGCTCGTGTGGACGACGGAGATCGCCGACCCGAGAATCCCCGCCACCTCGCCGTCGGCGAGCTCCCACTCGGTCTCGAGGTCGCGCTTGTTGACCACGGCGACGTACGGCAGGGCGCCGACGCTCCTCTCGACGCGGCTTCGCAGGTCCGCAGCGGTTTGCAGGGTTTCACGGCGAGTGCCGTCGACCACCAGGAGGTAGCCGTCCGCTCCGCGCAGGTACGACATCCGTGTCGTCACGAATTCGTCCTCGCCGGCGAGGTCCCAGAGGATCAGCCGTATCTCGCGGCCATCGATCGTCAGCGTCTTCTTGTCGATCTTGACGCCGACGGTCGTGTGGTAGACGTCGGAAAAGATGCTCTTGACGAATCGGGCGACGAGACTGGTCTTCCCGACGGCGAACGCGCCGAGCATGCAGATCTTCTTCTGGATGACGGTCACGGCTGTCCCGAAACCAGCCGGAAGCTCGCCCGGCGAAGGCTCCGTCCATCCGAGCCCACGGGCGTCGTGAAACTCGTCGCCGGCGTGCAGACGCTCGGGTCGATGCCCCGGGCCGCGAGCTCCCGGATCGCGGTGCGTGCGCGTTTCAGGGCGAGACCGACGTTCGGCGTGCCGACTCCGACATGATCGGTCCAGCCGATCGCCTCGACGGCGATCGGCGCGCCGGTGCGATCCGCGGCCGCGACGGCCGTGCGGATCGCGGCGGCCAGGGCGTCGAGGGTGCCCTGCTGACCCGGCACCAGCTCCGCCGAGGCGACCCGGAACTCGAGGATCTTGCCGGCGACCTCTCGTCCCGCGGTCTCGAGGCGCTCGGCGTCCTCGTCGACGAGTGCCTCCTCGCGAAGGCCCTCGACTCCCGGGACGAGCCTGGCGAACCGCCGCGCCTCCTCGATCCACCGGTGCGGCGCCCGTCCGCTGGCCACCAGCGTCCTGCCGTCGACAGCGAGCGAGACCGTCGCGGGTGGGCCCAGCACGGCGCGGGCCCGCCCGAGCAGGTCGCCGGGCTCGACGGCGTCGAGGTCGATCCCGGTGACGCCGTCGATGGTCCGCGCCAGCAACCGGGCGCCATCGATCCACTCCTGGGCCGCGGCGCCGGACGCGACGATCGTGCTGCCATCGAAACGGAGCGTCACCGTCGGTGGCGGCTCGAGCACGCGCTCGGCGCGAGCGAGCAGCACGGCCTCCAGATCATCGATCGCGAGGCCCTCGTCGACCACGCCGCGCACGCCGGGGATCAGTGGCGCCGAACGGCGGAGACGCTCGCGCCATGCGTGACTCGAGCGACCGGTGACGCGCACGACGCCGTCGGCGACCGCGACCTCGACGCCGTCGGGCGGCTCGAGCGCCGCGTCGACGCGGGCGTCGATGAAGTCCGGCTCCATCGAGTGGAAGTCGCGCCAGGCGGCCTCGACCTGCTCGGGGCCGAGCGAGCACTCTGCCAGGATCGCCTCCGGATCCCGGGAGAGCGGATCGCGCAGCCCGGCGACGAACCACTTGCCGTCGCGCTCGCCGGTGGCGGTGATGACGATTCCCGGCGCCGCCTCCAGCTCGGTGAGATACCGGCTCCAGCGCAGGTGGTCTCGAACCGCGAGCCATCCCCACGCGATGAGTGGCATGATGAGCACCGCGAGGACGGCGACGGCGACCAGCGGGCCGCCCTTCTTCTTCTTGTCGGTCTTCCTCTCGCGGCGCGCCTCCTGGAGACAGCCCTCGAGAACCGGACGGCTGAGCTCGAACGGCCCGGCGTCCCCGTCGAACGACTCGAGCGCCTCCGCCTGCGACGCGTGGATCTCCTCGGCCGCCTCCTGAAGCTGGACGCGGAGCGCCTCGGGCGGGTGGCCGCGGATCACGACCGCGACGACGGCTCGCGGGCCGGCCTCGACCCACACCGTGAGGTCACCGACTCGGAGCGAGTCGAGCGAGTGCTGGTCGTCGACTCCGAACGAGTCGGCGACGAAGTTCCGGATCGCCGTCAGCATGCCGGAGACCATGTCGGCGTCGCTCGACACCGTCGCGTCGGCGACGAGGTGCTGCAACAGCAGTCCGCTCTCACGGTGAATCAGGAAGACCTGATCGACGCGATAGATCAGCGTGTGCACCAGGACGATCTCGGCGAACGATTTCCCCGTGCGTCGCGCCTCGAGCCGCCATTTCAGCGAGCGTACCGACAGGCTGTGCTCCAGCGTGTTGTTGAGCGACTGGACGAGCCTCGAGATGGCGTCGGCGATCGATTTCCGGATCGCCGGTCCGATGACGGGAAAGATGGCGTCGGTGATCCCGCGAGGGTCGCGTTTCACCGACGTCTTGATGGACTCCTCGATCGTCGGCGCGAGCGCGCGCGCCAGCCGGTCGTCCTTGCGTGACCGCAGCGAGATCGCCTCGGGAAGGACTCGACTGACATCCCGGGCGTGGAGCGCCGGATCGTCGAGACGCTGCTGGAGATCAGTGAGTCGCGTGCGCTCGTCGCCGATCAGGAGATGCCGGAGCTGCTCCATGCCCTCGGCTTCGCGCCGCTGGTCGCCCTGGTCGCCGTTCTGGTCGACGCCGGTCACCATCGGTCAATCCCGCGCGCCGGGGCGCGATCACCTCGAACCGTTCGCGGGCCTTTTCCGATCGTCGCCGAGCCGGACCGCGAGCTCCGTGAAGAGGCCGGCGAGCGCGACACGGTCGACCTTGTCGCTCCGCAACTCATCGCAGGCCTGCTCGAAGAGGTCGGCCTGCTCCTGGTGGCCGCGCTGAAACTCGTTTCGCAGCTTCTTCGACTGCTCGAGGATCTGGTTCCTGAGCTTCTGCTGCTCCTTCGTCGTGCGCTCGTCGAGCTCGGTGACCCGTCGCTCTGCCGTCTTCGCGAGCTCCGCGAGGCCCTTCGACAGGTCCTTGATCGCCGACGCGCGCTCGCCCTGCTCGAGCTTGATGCGCTCGACGAGCGACTTGACCTCCGACTTGATGTACGCCTCGAGCGACTCGAAGCGGTTCTTGAGCTCCGCGCGAAGCTCCGCCGCTTCCCGCGAAAGCCGCTCCTCGAAGCGGCTGAAGCGTTTCTCGCTCTCGCGGACCTGCGTCCCGAAGAGGATCTCCCGGACCTGGTCGAGGTTGCCGCCCGCCTCGGCGAGCATCTTCTTGCCGTCGTTCGAAGCTTTCATCGCCCTTCTCTTTCGTGAACGGGTAGAGGCCGACTTTCGCGTCGACTTCTTGCGCCTCGCGAGCGAGCGCGCCTTCCGTCCACGCGGAGTCGACGAGGCTGTTTTCTTCCGCTTTCGCGTCGCGGTCGTGCGCTTCGGCGAGGCGGAGGCCTTCCGGACTGTCTTCTTGGCGGCTGTTCTTCTGCTCATGGCGTCCCTCCGGGGAGAATCCCCGATTGTATCACGGGAAGACCCGTCGGGGTGGCCGACATCTCGGCGCACGCCCCATTCCGGCAGCGGCCGGAGCGAGTCGACGGGGTGTGGCAGTTCAGGGGAATCGGCGTCCGGGAGCGTATTCCGCGACCGCGGAACGGTCAACCGAAAATCTCACGAAGACCGGAGGCTCAGGCCCCATCCGGCGGCGGCAGATAGCCGGCGCGGGCGAGGCGCGTCAGGGCGTGGCCGGCGACGGCATGCGCGAGGAGCGTGACCGCGAAGGCGAGGCCGGGCGAGCTCTCGGCGACGAACGCGAGGGCGAGACCGGCGACGCACCCGACGAGCCAGCCCACGTGGGCGAACGCCGACGCCGCTCGCGCCGCAGCGCCGACCATCTTCTCGAGACGCTCGCGGTCGGGAAGCACGTCCCGGAGCGCGGGCCGGCGTCGCTTTACGAGGAGGGACCAGAGCGCTCCGAGCGCGCCGCGCACGATGCCCTTCACGAAGACGGCCGCGACGCGCACCTGCCAGATGCGGTAGCCGAGGGCGAGGGCGATCGGGAAGCTGAACACACCGGCCGCGATCGCCAAGGCGGAGCCCGGCGCGAGCAGCGCGGCGAGCGTGAAACCGACGAGGGGGCCGGTGATCACCGCGCCCACGAGCGTCGCGGCGACCGCGCCCCGCGAGCGCTCGGGCCACGTGGCTCCGGCGTCGATCTGCTTTCCGGCGTCGTGTTCCGTGCTCGCGGACATGGCCCTCGGTCCTGCGTCGTGCCCGGTCCCGTCCCCGGTCCCGTCCCCGGTCCCGTGCCCGAACTCCTTCCCACCCTCGACGACCGCCCAACTCGGAGTTCTCGCACTCACTTGGAGGACGAGCACGGGAAGACAAAACGGACGCCGCGCCGGACCTGAATAGCGCGGCGCGATTCTGAGTGGTGTGGCTGGCCGAGCGATTCTTCGTCCTGGCGCGAAGCGAGGCCGAGGCGATACAACGGAGAGTATCGTCGAGGCCGAGCGAC
>JBFFXF010000266.1:0-10352 GCA_041569895.1 Planctomycetota bacterium
CCGTTCCCGTGCCCGTTCCCGTTCCCGTCCTCGAGGGCTCTGGTGTCGGAGTTCGATGACCGACTCTGATACCGATGACGGTCACGGTCACGGACCACGGTCACGGACCACGGTCCACGATACCGATACCGATTCCGATGTCCGATTCCGACTCCGACACCGACTCCGACTCCGACTCCGACTCCGATACCGATTCCGAGATCAGAGACCGACTCCGAGATCCGAGACCGATTCCGAGATCAGAGATCAGAGATCAGAGTCAGACTGCCCGGCCCATTCCCAGGTCGTCGAGGATGCGTTCGAGGGTGCGGAGGTTGGCCGGGGACATCTCGCACATTGGCAGGCGGAACTCGGGGCGGACGAGTCCGACGATCGACATCGCCGTCTTCACCGGGATCGGGTTGGTCTCGATGAAGAGGACCTTGAAGAGCGGGAAGAGGCGCATGTGGATGTCGCGCGCGCCCTGGAGGTCGCCCTCGGCCATCAGGTCGACCATGTCGACGATCTCCTTCGGCACCAGGTTGGCGGCGACGGAGATGACGCCGGAGGCGCCGAGCGCCATCAGCGGGAGGGTCATCGTCTCCTCGCCCGAGAGCACCACGAGGTCGCTGCTGCGGAGGATCTCGGTCGCCTGATCGAGGCTGCCGCTGGCCTCCTTGATGGCGACGATGTTCTTCAGCTCGGCGAGACGGATGGCGGTGTCGGGGAGGAGGTTGACGCCGGTTCGCGACGGGACGTTGTAGAGCACGATCGGAATGTCGATGGCGTTCGCGATCGCCTCGTAGTGCCGGTAGAGGCCCTCCTGCGTCGGCTTGTTGTAATACGGCGTGATGAGGAGCGCGCCGTCGGCGCCGACCTTCTTCGCGTATCCGGTGAGGCGGAGCGACTCTGCGGTGCTGTTCGAGCCGGTTCCGGCGATCACCGGCACGCGACCGTCGACCTTGCGGACGACGCGCTCGATGACCGCCTCGTGCTCCTCATGGGAGAGCGTCGCCGACTCGCCGGTCGTGCCGCAGGGGACGATGCCATTCGTCCCGGCGCCGACATGAAACTCGACGAGCTCGTCGAGCTGGTCGAAGTCAATCTCCCCGTCCCGAAACGGCGTCACCAGGGCGACGATGGAGCCTTCGAACATGGTTCTCCCTCACTTTCCCGAACGCCGCACGGACCCTTTTACCCTGCGCGAGGCATTATAGGCACCGTCGCGCGCGAGGCACAAGCCGATTCCGACCGGGCCCGCGCTCACCCGAGCGCGGCGACGATGACCTCGCCGATCCGCCGCGCCAGCTCCTCGACCATGCGGGTCTCGGGGCCCTCGACCATGACGCGCGCCAGCGGCTCGGTGCCCGAGTACCGCAGCACGATGCGACCCTCGCCGTCGAGCTCACGCTCCGCCTCGGCGACGGCGCGCTGCACCGCGTCGATCTCCTCGAGCGGGACCTTGCGAGCCACCTCGTAGTTGAGAAGGATCTGCGGGTACTTTCGGATCGCGGTCGCGGCGGAATCGAGCGACTGGCCGTCCTCGAGGCAGTCGATCAGCCGCAGGGCGGAGAGGAGGCCGTCTCCCGTGCTCGCGTGATCGAGGAAGATCAGGTGGCCCGACTGCTCGCCGCCGACGGGATGGTCCTCGGCGACCATGCGGTCGTACACGAAGCGGTCGCCGACCGCGGTGCGGATCAGCTGGAGGCCGGACTCCGCGAGCGCCTTCTCGAGGCCGATGTTCGCCATCACGGTCGAGACGATGGCCCGGTGGGGAAGCAGTGCGCTGCGGTCGTAGTGGCGGCCCGCGACCGCGAGGATGTGATCGCCGTCGAGCACCGCGCCCGTGGCGGTCACCGGGATCATGCGGTCGCCGTCACCGTCGAACGCGAAGCCGAAGTCGGCCGACTCGTCGAGGATCCTTCGCGCGAGGCCATCCGGGTGGAGCGCGCCGCAGCCGTCGTTGATGTTGGCGCCGTCCGGCGTGTCGCCGATGCCGATGGTGGTGGCGCCGAGCGCCCCGAAGACGGCGCCGGCAACCGCGTGCGTGGCGCCGTTGGCGGTGTCGAGAACGATCCGCCGTCCCCGCAACCTCTCCGGGCGGCGCGACGACGCGATCAGGTGATCGACATACTGCGCGAGAGCCTCCGCCCGAGCCTCCGCCCGAGCCTCCGCGCCATGCGTTACAGCGCCGCGCCCGGTCGCCGCCGGGGCGCGCGACTCCCAGTAGGCGTCCGACACCGCGCGCTCGAAATCGTCGGTCATCTTGGCGCCGGTCGGCGCCAGGAGCTTGATGCCGTTGTACTCCGCCGGGTTGTGCGACGCCGAGATCATCAGGCCGAGGACCGCGTCGGGCGCCCGCGATGCGAGGTAGGCGACACCCGGCGTCGGAATGACGCCGAGGACGGTGACATCGAACCCGGCCCCGGTGAGCGCCTCGACGGCGATCCCCTCGATGTGCTCGCCCGAGCTGCGCGTGTCACGGCCTATCAGGATCCGCCCCCGGCCGTTGCGCGGCGCATCGCCGGGAAAGTCGCGGGGAAAGGGAGCCGAACCCCGCACGGTCCACGCCGCGGCGCGGAGGAGGCGAACGATCTCGGCGTCGGCCAGCAACCCGCTGCCGGCTCGGTCGCGGACGCCGTCCGTCCCGAAGATGCACGCGCCGGGCGTCAACACACCCCCCCCGGATCGGTCACTCGGTCTTGACCGGAACGAGCGAGCACTGCCACGGCCCCCGGCCCTCTCGACTGGGGTGCTGGAGCAACTGCACCTCCTTCGAGAAGCCGAAGAGCAGCAGCTTGTCCTCGGTGAACGTGAAGTTGTAGACCTGCTCGGGCGTCAGGTTGTACGCCGGCACCTCGACGGCGACGAAGAACGTCGGGTCCTCGGCGATCCTCGCCTCGAGACGCTGGATCTCCCGTTCGGGACCGCGGAAGCGCACGGGAACGATGGCGTCCTCGAAGGCCACCTTGAACGGGAATCGCAGCGGCGGCACCAGGAAGCGCACCTTGACGCTCTCGGCGGAGTACTCGCGCTGGCGCACCTGGAGCTGCAGCGTGAGGTTGACGCTCGAGCGGTCGAGGAAGCTGACGACGTTTCTGACCTGAACGCCCTCGGCGCTCTCGTGACGGACCTGGATCGGCACCGTACCATCGAAGCGCTCGCGCACGAGCGCCGACGGCTCCGCGACGAGGCGCACCTTTTCGAGGATCGACCGCGGCCCGGAGACCCGCACCGCGGGCGGATCGACCTTCTCGACGACCTTCTCCCAGCCCTCGCGCACGGGATAGACGGGATTGACCGGCTTCTGCTGCTCGACGCGGTCATCGAACACGAGATCGACGGAAGCCGGCTCAAACTGGACGATCTCGACGGGTGTGCGGGGAAGCGTCATGTCGTCGGCGTTGAAGAAATACGTGCGCCGCTCGGCATCGCCCTCGCCGGCGGCGTCGACGAGCACCTCGACGCGTGCGGGCAGCATCTGGCGGAACTCGTCGAGCTGCCTTCGCGATCCGTTGATGCGCACGCTGACGACACCGCTGAACGGCAGTACCTCGCCGCCGCGCCGGCGCTCCTCGGCGAGCACCAGGACGCGGGTCGGCTGCTTGGGCAGCAGCTTGACGCGCACCGAGAGCTCCTCGTTCTGCAGCTCGGACTGGTACGCGACGAACCAGATGATGGCGGCGAAGAAGAGCGCCACGCCCTTGTTGCGCCAGTTCCCGAGCAGCGCTCCACGAAGCCAGGCGACCATCGACTACACCTCCGCCTTCTGCTTGAACTTCGCGTCCTCGCCGGCGGAGTCCTGCGCCGCCCGCGAGCCCTCGGTGACCTCCGAGACGGGCAGGATCTCCTGCTCGGTGAGGTCGTCGACGTCCCCACCCTTCTCGACGGCCCCGCGGTCCTCGAGTTGCGCGTAGAACTTCAGCAACGTCTCGCGAAGCTGGTCGCGATCCAGCGGTCTCTCGAGCTCGCCGGCGTGCGCCAGCGAGACCACGCCGGTCTCCTCCGACACCATGATCACCACCGCGTCCGACTCCTCGGAGAGCCCGAGCCCGGCGCGGTGACGCGTGCCGACGAACGGCGCGAGCGATGGGTTTTCGCTGAGCGGGAACAGACAGCCGGCGGCGGCCACGCGGTTGTTGCGGATGATCACGGCGCCGTCGTGGAGCTCGGATCCCGGGAAGAAGAGCGTCGTCAGCAGCTGACTGGTGACCACGCCGTCGATCGGCGTGCCTCGCTCGATGAAGTTCTTGAGCCCGACCTCGCGCTCGATGGCGATCAGCGCCCCGACCTTCTGCTTCGACATCCTGAAGACCGCCTTGACGATCTCGTCGACGATCCCCTCGGTCTCGCCCTTGAATATGAAGCCGAAGAGACGGGTCTGGCCGAGACGCACGAGCGCGCGGCGCAGCTCGGGCTGGACGATGATGACCAGCGCCGGAATCGCCGCGGCGCCGAAGAACTTGAGGATGACCTCCATGCGCTGCAGGACGCCGAACTGATTCGCGACGATGCTGATGACGATCGGCACGGTCAGAATGACGAGCGCGATCCCCTTGAGGATGCCCTCGCCACGCGTCCCCTCCATGAAACGGAGGAACGTGTAGATGACGAGGTAGATCAGAAAGATCTCAAAGAGATACTCGAGGTTGACGAACTCGAGGAGATCTCTCAGGCTCATCAGGGCGATCTGGCACATGGTTCAAACGGGCCCGCCTCGCGGCGCGCCGGCCGGCTTACCTTACCTATTTCGAAGGGCCGCCAGCAGCTTCTTCATCTCCCTCGCGTTCCGAACGTCGTGCGTCCTCAGGATGGCGACGCCTGCGAGCGCGCAGTACGTGTTCGCCACCAGCGTTCCCGCCTCGCGCTCCTCGACCGAGCGCCCGAGCAGCTTGCCGAGGAATGACTTCCGCGACACGCCGATGAGCACCGGCCGCCCGAGACTCCGAAACTCGTTGATTCCGCGTATCAGCTCCAGATTATCCCCGGAACGCTTGCCGAAGCCAATCCCGGGATCGATGATCGTGCGCTGCGGATCGATGCCGAGCTCGCGGAGCTCGACGAGACGCCGCGCGAGATACCGCAGGATCTCCGCCACCGGATCGACGTAGCGCGGATCGTCCTGCATCGTCGCGGGCCGACCGCGCATGTGCATGAGCACGGCGGGCACGCCGCGCTCGCGCACGAGCGCGGCCATCTCGGGATCACCCGCGAGCGCCGTGACGTCATTGACGATATCGGCTCCCTCGTCCAGCGCGACACGTGCGACCTCCGCCTTGCTCGTGTCGATCGATATAGGACAGTCGATCCGCTTGCGCAGGCCGGCCACCACCGGACGAACGCGGCGGATCTCCTCATCGGCCGACACCGGCGACGAGCCCGGTCTGGTCGATTCGCCGCCGACGTCGATGACGTCCGCGCCCTCCTCGACCAGCCGCACGCCGTGCTCGATCGCGTGCTCCGGGTCGAGGTGGCGACCTCCGTCGGAGAACGAGTCCGGCGTGACGTTGAGTATCCCCATGATTGCCGGTCCATCGCCGAGTCGCCACTCGCGGCGCCCCGGAAGCTCGAGATGGTAATCGAGCCGGTGCCAGCTCCTGAGGGCGGCCAGGGCGGCCGTGCGCAGGCGCTGCTTGACCGTCCCGCTGCTGGCGGGCTGTCCGACGTCCTCGAGCGCCTCGTCGACCGCCAGGAGGTCGAGAATCGACCGGTACGACCCGACGATCTCGAAGCACACGCCGTCGGGGACCGCGACGCTGCGCAGCTCCACAGGGCCCTGGACGGCCCCGGCGAGGAAGTTCTCGACGAGGACCACGTCTTCCCCCTCGGGGATCTGGATGCGCAGCGCGCACGGCGGGCGCGCCGAGGGCCCCGCTTGCGACCGGAAAGTGACCAGCAGCTGGTCGGCGAACATGTCATGTCGCGGGTGGAAGCCTCATCGGAGCGCGAGGGCCTTCGTTCCCGTTCCCGTTCCCGTTCCCGTTCCCGTCCCCGTCCCCGTCCCCGTGCCCGCTTCCGCTGTTCCGAGAACGGGACCGGGCGCGTGTACGGGTCCGCCAGGGCCACCCGGAATCATCGCCGCGTCTCCGGCTCGGCCCCATCCCCCTCGACGTCCTTCGGCTGTTCCGGCAACTCGATCTCCTTCCCCTCCACCAGCGCCGCGACCTCCTCGCCCGTGAGCGTCTCCTTGCGGAGGAGCGCGACGGCGATGCGGTCGACCTCCTTGCGGTGGTCACGGATCAGCTTCTCGGTCCTCTTGTACATCGTGTCGACCAGCCGGCGGACCTCGTTGTCGATATTCTCGGCGATCGACTCGCTGTACGTGCGGGCACGCGCCGGGTCACGTCCGAGAAATGCCGTCTCGTCCACGTCTGCGTAGTTTATCGGGCCGATGGCCTCCGACATCCCCCACTCGCAGACCATGCGGCGAGCGATCTCGGTGGCGCGCTCGATGTCGTTCGTCGCCCCCGCCGTGATGTCGTCACAGAACATCTCTTCGGCGATGCGCCCGGCATAGAGCACCATCAGGTTGCCGTGGAGCTGCTTGCGCGAGAGGTGGTAGCGGTCGCGCTCGGGGATCTGCATGGTGGCGCCGAGCGCCATGCCGCGGGGGATTATGGTCACCTTGTGAAGCGGCTCGACCTCGGGCAGCAGGTGCGCGACGATCGCGTGCCCCGCCTCGTGGTAGGCCGTGATCCTCAGGTCGTCCTCGGTGAAGCTGCGATTGGAGCGCTCGCGCCCGAAGCGGATCTTGTCGCGCGCCTCCTCGAACTCCGCCATGTTGACGGCCGTCTTGTCGCGCATCGCGGCGAGGATCGCGGCCTCGTTGACGAGCGCGGCGAGCTCGGCGCCGCTGAAGGTGGGCGTCAGCTGCGCCAGCCTCCTGAGATCGACATCGTCGGCGATCTTGACCCTCTTGGTGTGGACCTCGAGGATCTCCTCGCGCCCGTGCACGTCGGGCAGATCGATGACGATCTCGCGATCGAAGCGGCCGGGTCGCAGCAGCGCGGGATCGAGTACGTCCGGGCGGTTGGTCGCCGCGATCATCACGATGCCCGCATCGCTGTCGAAGCCGTCCATCTCGACGAGGATCGCGTTCAGGGTCTGCTCGCGCTCGTCGTGCCCCCCGCCGAGCCCCGCTCCGCGGCGGCGCCCGACCGCGTCGATCTCGTCGAGGAATATGATGCACGGCGAGCTCTCGCGCGCCTGCTTGAAGAGGTCCCGCACGCGTGACGCGCCGACGCCGACGAACATCTCGACGAAGTCCGAGCCGCTGATCGAGAAGAACGGCACGTCCGCCTCCCCGGCGATCGCCCTGGCGAGGAGCGTCTTGCCGGTGCCGGGCGAGCCCGCGAGGACCACGCCTCGCGGGATACGACCGCCGAGGCGGAGAAACTTGTTCGGGTTCTTGAGGAACTCGATGATCTCGCGCACCTCGCTCTTCGCCTCGTCGATGCCGGCGACGTCGTCGAAGGTGACGCCGGTGGCGCCCTTTCTCGCCACGCGCGCGTGGCTCTTGCCGAAGGAGAACAGGCTGCCGCCCGGCCCGACGGCGCGCATCGGCCGGATGAAGACGAAGTAGAGGATCAGGAAGAACACGAAGAGCAACCCGATCTGGGTGATGGTGCTCCAGAGCTCCCCGTGCGACTCCTGCGGGACGAAGTTGATCCACTTCGCCGGGTCTTGCTCCTTCGCGTTGTGCTTCTTGACTTCCTGCTTGAAGTCGTAGATGCCCTGATCCGAGCCGGGAGCGATCCGGAAGCGCTCGGGAAGCCCCTCGCGGATCTCCTCCCTCGAGCGCTCGATCTTGCCGATGAAAACCTTCTTGTCCTGGATGAATCGCAGCGAGTCCGGCACCAGCTTGCCACGCTGGAGCAGAAGGAGGACGCGCTCCTCGCTGGTCTCGACGTTGGCCGTCTCGCCGGGGACGATCAGCGCGATGCCGATCAGCGCGATGAGAAAGGTCAGGACCAGGAGGAACCCGCGCGATCGGCGGGGTGGCGTCGACTCCTCGGTCGATGCCGGAGTCTCGCGGCGGTCCTCCCCGTCGTTGTCGATCGGTTTCCGTTCCTCTGGGCCGGCCATGTCAGCGGTCGACCGACGGGACCTCGACCGCTTGCCGGGCCGCCGCGTCGTTCCCGTTTCCGTCCTCGTCCTCATCCTCGTTCCGGTGCGCGGGGCGTTCGACGCCCGCCTCGCCCGCGACGCTGGCGACCCCGGCCGCGCTCGCATCCGCTCGATCGATGGCGGCTCGATCGATTGCGGCGCTCGCCGTGCCGTCCTCCGAGCCGTCTCCCTCGATCTCGTCGTAGTCGTCCCAGTACTCGATGCGCGCGACGATGCGCTCGGCGAGGTTCTCCAGGGCGCGGCGCCGTCCCTGCTCGAAGGTCTCGCCGCTGACCGGCGAGAACGGCTGGTCGTCGCGGACGCGCAGCACCCGGCGGTAGCCGTTGACGTAGTCCTCGACGACGAGGTCGACGACGGCTCGAACGTTCGATTCGATCTTCTCGTTCCGCCGCGCCTCGACAACCCGTTCCTCGGCGAACTCGACGATATTGCCGCGCACGACGAGGTCTGCGTGCCCGCTGTCGACCAGCCGCAGGCTGGTGCGCGCCTGGAGCTCGCGGCGGACGAGCGACGTGAGCTCGAACTCGAGATCCCGGCGCAGCGCGAAGGTGCTGTTGTGGAAGATCGGCACGGCCACCGTCTCGGCGCCTGGAGGCGTGCCGTATCCGGTGGTATACCCGCACCCCACCGGCGCCGCGGCCGCGAGGATCAGCAGCGATCGCAACGCGGGGCCGACGCGCACCCGACGCATCGACGCCGCGGGCGGCGTCGCGTCCGACTGTCGCGGGTCACGACGATCCGCCAATGCTGTCCTCCGTTTCCTCGTCCGTCTCGATGCCGCGGAAGCGGGCCATCTGGCGGTACATCTCGCGCGCCTCGCGCGCCGCGTCTGTCCGCGGGTTGTTGAGCAGGACCTCGCGGAGATAGTACATGGCGGCTTCCGGGCGACTCTCACGGATGTAGTACTTGGCGACCTTGAGGTCGTGCTGCGCCTCCATCTCGGAGATGCGATCGAGATAGTCGCGCACCTTCTCGACGTGAACGCCGCGCGGGTAGTGGACACGGTACGTGTTGAAGAGACGCTTCGCCTTCTTCAACGGACCCTGGTCGTAATCGACGCCACGCACTTGCTTGAACACGGTCACCGCGAGCTGGTACTCGGCGAGCTCGGCCCACTCGCTGTCGGGATACCGCTTGACGAGGCGATCGTAGATCTTCTCCGCCTCCGGGTACTGCTTCTTCTCGAAGTAGTGACGCGCGATCTCGAGGAGCCCGTCATCCGCGTAGTCGAGGTTCTCGTAGCGGGTGAAGAGCCCCTTCTCCCCGATCAGGATGTCGACGCCGAAGCTCGGGCTGTTGAACGGGATGCCCGCGAAGCTCCGCTTCGCCTTCCCCTGCAGGAAGAAGAGTCCGATGTGATAGATGCGGTTGAGCGTGCGGTTCAGCAGGCTGCCACCGGCGCCGCGCTTCAGCGCCTCCTGGTAGTTGTCGTAGGCCTTCTCGTAGGCCCCGAGCTTGAGGTGGCACTCGGCGATCAGGAAGTGCGTCTCGCTGTCCTTCGCCTCGGTCGAGCCGCTGAACTCGCGCTGCATCGCGTAGATGCCCTTGAGGGCGTCCTCGTACGCGCCGGACTCGAACGCCTTGCGCGCCTCGGCGCGCAGCGCCGCGGCGGTCGGCGAGCTGGTGCCCTCGGGGAGCTCGATCCAGCCCTGCTCGGGCGACCACTCGCGGAGCGGCGGCGTGTCGCCGCTGCCGCCGAAATCGGTGGCGCAGCCGGCGATGGCAACGAGAGCGAACGCCGCGACGGCGAGCCGCCAGGATCGCGGTCGTCGGGCCGGACTCCACGATCCGCCCCACCGAACCGCGCCCCACCGAGCCGGGGGTCGTCTGGTATGGCTCAATGCTCTGTCCTCTCTGCGCCGGTGGCCCCGCCCCGAGGCCGATCGGCATCGGCCGCGTGACGTGGAAGTCGCACTTCCACGTACCCGATAACATCTATCGTACGCAGCAACGCTCCCTTATACCCAATTCTCGGGTCCGTCCGAAAGGCTCGCCACTGTCAACCCGGGCGACGCGGCCGGCTCACGGCGCGGGATGGTGGCGCAAACGGTTGCTGTCGTGGGATTTAGCGCCTCTTTCGTGCTCGTCCTCGTCCTCGATCTCGATCTCGTTCCCGTGCCCGAGCTCCGACACCGACACCGATTCCGACACCGATTCCGACACCGATTCCGATGACCGAGTCCTGACCGAGTCCGAATCCGAGTCCGAGTCCGAGTCCGATGTCCGATGTCCGATGTCCGACTCCG
>JBFFXF010000267.1:0-10327 GCA_041569895.1 Planctomycetota bacterium
AGAGACAGCGCCTGATTCCAGGCGCACGCTCCGGCGGCGAGACAACGCCAGGAAACCTGCGGGTTTCCTGGCCTTGTTTTTTTGGTCCTCGTCCTTCGGACTCCAGCGCCCTCGAGGACGGGAACGGGAACGGGCACGGGCACGGGCACGGGAACGGGCACGGGCACGGGAACGGGCACGGGCACGGGAACGGGAACGGGTACGGGTACGTTTTTGCAACGATGGGGTCCGGGGCTTGCCGGGTTGACCGCGGATTGATAGACTCCCCCGCGTGGTGAAGGGAAGGAAGAAGAGAATCGAGCGGCGCTGGCGATCCGTGCCCTTCGACCGGGCGCTCGCGGGGCGGATCGCGGAGGAGCTCTCGTGCAGTCGCGTGCTCGGCGGTCTTCTCGTCGCGCGCGGGATCGACGGGCCCGAGGCGGCGGACCGATTCCTCAACGCCACGCTCCACGATCTCGCCGACCCCTCCCTGATGCCAGGGATCGACGCCGCGGTCGAGCGCATCGTGCGTGCGATTCGCGAGCGCCAGCGCGTCGTCGTCTTCGGGGACTACGACGTCGACGGCCTCGCGTCGACGGCGCTCTTCCTCGAGTTCTTCGAGTTCGTCGGCTGCCCGGCGGAGTGCTGCATCCCGAGACGCCTCGAGGAGGGTTACGGTCTCAACCTCGAGGCGGTGCGGCGCCTCGCGGCGGCCGGCGCGCAGCTGATCGTCACGGTCGACAACGGCTCGTCGGCGGTCGAGGAGGTCGCGCTCGCCCGGTCGCTCGGCGTCGACGTCGTCATCACGGACCATCACCTGCTCTCCGACCCGGCGCCGGAGCCGCTGGCGTTCGTGAACCCGTGGATCCCCGGCAGCCGGTATCCCTTCTCGGAGCTCGCGGGAGTCGGCGTGGCGTTCAAGGTGATCTGGGCGATCTGCAGGCGCCTCTCGGCGAGCACGAAGGTCTCCGAGCGGTTCAAGGGATTCATGCTCGAGTCGCTCGCGCTGGTCGCTCTCGGGACCATCTCCGATGTCGTGCCGCTCGTCGGCGAGAACCGCATCCTGGCGCGGTACGGCCTGCGCGCGCTCGAGGAGTCGACGCGACCCGGTCTCTGCGCGCTCGTCGATCTGGCGCTGCGCGACGAGCGGGGACAGCGCGACCTCGAGGCCCGCGACGTCGCCTTCCGCATCGGCCCGTGCATCAACTCCGCCGGCCGTCTCGGCGAGGCGGACGTCGCCCTGCGCGCGCTCATCACGCGCGATCCGGTAGAGGCGAGCCAGCTCGTGCGACGACTCGCTCGCGATAACGATCGGCGCCGGAACATCGAGAGGGAGATCTACGAGGAGGCGCGAGAGCTGCTGCTCAGCAGCGTCGACCTCGACAGCGATCGAGCCGTCGTGCTGGCCGGCGAGGGCTGGCATCCCGGTGTCATCGGCATCGTCGCGTCGCGGCTCGTCGACGAGTTCTTCCGGCCGACGCTGCTGATCTCCCTCGAGGATGGCGTCGGCAAGGGATCGGCGCGTTCGATTCCGCAGGTGCAGATACGCGACGTGCTCGAGCGGGCGAGCGACTGCCTGGACAACTTCGGCGGCCACGCCCGCGCCGCCGGCGTGCGCCTCGAGGCGAGCTCCGTCGACGCGCTGCGGGAGAAAATGAATCGCGCCATCGACGTCCCGCCGGAGGCGATGGTCCCCGAGCTCGAGATCGACGGCGAGTACCCGCTTCGCGACTGGACTCCGGACGTGCTCCGCGACGTCGCCCGGCTGGCGCCCTTCGGCGAGGGGAACCGGGAGCCGATCTTCGCCACGCGCGGCATCGACGTCGTCGGCTCGCCGCGGCTCATCGGCCGGGACGGAGCCCACCTCAGCTTCTTCGTGCGCCAGGATGAGCGCGCGCTGCGGGCGGTGGCGTTCGGGCTCGGGGACTACCACCGGGAGATCACGCGCAGCAACGCGCGGGTGTCGATGGCGTACCGCCCGGTCCTCGGTCGATGGCGAAACGAGGAACGCGTCGAGCTCTTCGCCCGGGAGCTCCGCGTCGAGGTCTAAATAGCGCGGCGCCGGCCGCCGGCGCGGGTCTGCCGTTGCAGGACGCGCCAGCCCCGCTGTTTCGCGGCACCTTCGCGAAGCGCCACGGAGCGTCACATCGACAATTCTCGTCTCGACACTCGAAGTCACTTCCGGAAAGTGGCTTCGTTTACGGGAATGGGTCGATGGTGATGACCGTGTGCTCTCAATGACTTAGCAATTCGACTCTCGCGCGTGATGTGTTGGCACGCGCATTGCTCTCACTCCCTCGGTCACGTTCCACGCGTGGCAAGCGCGGACCGTGTATCACGGCACTGGTACCGTTTCCTGCCATGTTCGAACTCTCAGTGTTCCTGACACTGTCACTATCTCGATACGACACGATCGGTGCATATGGTAGTGGAGAAGAAAGGAGGGAAGGAGCCATAGCTGGATGACTGTCTGCCTCGTCCGGTCTCCCGGACGAGTTGCTGGTCTCCTTCTCGAGGAGAGAGTGACCAGCCTGGACGTGGGAGGGAGGGATCGCCGAGTTCGGCGCACGGTTTCCAGGTGTTCAACGTCGCGCCCGGAGCCATGGATACGAACAGACGCTCTTACCACCACGGAGGTTTGGGACTCATGAAGAGGAATAAGGGTTTTACTCTGATCGAGCTGATGATCGTCGTTGCGATCATCGCCATCATCGCCGCAATCGCCATTCCGAGTCTCCTCAATGCGAGGAAGGCCGGTAACGAGGCTTCGGCGATCAGCTCGCTCCGTACGCTCACCACGGTCAACGAGCAGTACCGTACGCGCTTCCAGGCGTACTCGGGCAGCCTCAACAACCTGCAGACCGAGGGATACATCGACTCGGTCCTCGGTGGCGGCAGCAAGTCGGGATACTCGTTCAACTACACCGGCGGCACCAACACCTGGAGCTGCACGGCGGATCCGGAGACCCCCGGAACGACCGGCGACCGTTACTTCTTCGTCGATCAGACCGGCGTGATCCGCTTCAGCTCGAGCGGTACGGCGACCTCGGGCTCGACGCCGATCGACTGATCGCGTGACGGGTTGTCGCGCCGGCCGCGGCTGGCGCGGCGAAGAGGTAGTTTGGGGATTGGAGGAGGCGGTCCACGCGGCCGCCTCCTCTTTTTTTTACGTATCACCACCGGATCGGACTGGGGGAAGTGGGGGAATGCGACCACTCGGGACCTTCCTGTTCTTTCTCGGCCTCTACGGCCTGACGCAGTCGGGACGGTTCCACGTCATCGACGAGTACGAGACCTTCTTCGTCGCCGAGAGCCTGCTCGATCGCGGCTCGCTGGCGATCCCCCAGGTCGAGGGCTCGGAGTACTTCTTCGGGAAGCGAGGCCCCGACGGCGAGCCCTACGCGCCGTACGGCGTCGGGCAGTCACTCCTGACGATCCCGTTCCTCGCCGCCGGCAAGGCGCTCGACGGCCCGCTGCCCGACCCGCACCCCGATCACCAGTTCTGGCTCTGGTTCTTCTCGTCGCTCTCGAGCGCGTTCGTCGCGGCGTTCGCCGTCGCGTGCTTCCACTCCTGGCTGCTTCGCGAGGGCGTCGAGAGGTCCGGCGCCGCCGCCGGAGCGATGCTCCTCGGAGCGGGGACGCTCGTCTGGGCGTACGCGACGCAGTACCGCAGCAACCTCGTCGTCATGGCGGCGTTCGTGGCGCTCCTGGCGATCGCCGACCGGCGGGGAATGCGCTGGCGCCTCGCCGAGGCAGCGCTCGCCGTGCTCGCGATCCTGACGCGCGCCGACGCCGTCATCGGGCTGGCGCTCATCGGCGCGTACGTCGCGCGCGGAACCGCGCCGATCGCGTCAATCCGCGGACTCGTCTGGCGCGGATCGCCGTACCTCGTCGCCCTCGTGCTCGGCGCCGGCGCGAATCTCGCGCTCAACTGGCTTCGTTTCGGCGACGTCCTCGATAACGGGTATCCGGAGGTCGACGACGCCGGCCGGCCGGCCTACCGATTCGGTCTCCCGGACCCGGTCGCCATGGCGACGCTGCTCGTCAGCCCCGGAAAGGGGCTGCTGGTGCTCTCGCCGCTCCTTCTCCTCGGCGCGCTCCGGCTCCCCTCCCTCGCCCGGTGGCGGCGCCGGGAGGCGCTGCTCGCCATCTCAATGGTCGTGGCGCACGTGCTCGTCTTCTCGGCCTGGCAGCACTACGAGGGCGGCTGGTGCTTCGGGCCGCGGTTCCTCGTTCCGGTCATCCCGTTTCTGCTCATGCCGCTGGCGCTCGACCCGATCCGACGCTGGTGGACCGGCACGGCGCTCGCCGTCGGCATCGCGGTCAACATCGTCGCGATCTCGGTGAACTTTCTCGGACCGGCCGTCGAGGGTGACTACTACCGCAACCTGCGCGATCCGGACGCCCCGCTCGAGTACAACGCGCTTCACAATCCGTTCCCGGAGCACTTGTCGCGCGGCGCCGAGGCCTGGACGGAGCTCCTCGCGGGCCGCGTCGCGCAGGGCGAGCCGGGGACCGGGCTCGACTTCTGGTGGTCGTTCGCGCTCAAGGAGTCGGTGCCGATCGGCGTGGTCGTGGGGATCGCCACCCTCGAGTTGCTCGTGCTCGTGACGGGGCTCTGGCTGCTGCGTCGCTCGCGGAGCCGGGGCGAGAGCGCCGGTCGGGAACCCCCGGCCGGGGCTTCCCGTCTCCAGGCGTGACCGCTACAATGCGCCGCGGCGTCCGGGAGCGCCGTGTCGAAA
Source organism: Planctomycetota bacterium (assembly GCA_041569895.1). Classification (GTDB taxonomy): domain Bacteria; phylum Planctomycetota; class UBA8108; order UBA8108; family JACQVS01; genus JBFFXF01. The sequence continues at coordinate 4,722 of JBFFXF010000267.1, forward strand.
CCTGAACGAGACCCTGATGACGACCCGTTCGAGCCCCCCGTACAAGATCGCCCCCTCGATCCTCTCCGCGAACTTCCTCAACCTCGAACGTGACGTCGTGGCGGTCCAGGAGGCCGGCGCGGACCAGATCCACGTCGACGTCATGGATGGTCATTTCGTCGATAATATCTCGATGGGGCCGCTCGTCGTCGAGGCGATCAAGAAGATCGCCACCGTCCCCATCGACGTCCACCTGATGATCAGCGAGCCGCTGCGCTACCTGGGGCCGTTCATCGACGCGGGAGCGGATCACATAACCTTCCACGTCGAGGCGGAGAGCCCGGTCGAGGAGTGCATCGCCTTTCTGCGGGAGCGCGAGATCGGCGTCGGAGTGTCGCTTCGGCCCCCGACGCCGGTCGACCGGGTACTGGACCTCGTCTGCCGAGTTGATATGATATTGGTCATGACCGTGAATCCGGGGTTCGGCGGTCAGGCCTTCATGCCCGGGACGCTCGGGAAGATCCCGCGGCTGAGGGAGGCCGCGAGCGGGGGTCGCGCGGGGGAGCCCGCCGCCGGGGGCGGCGGACGTGACACACGCGCCGGGGACCAGATCGACGTGCAGGTCGACGGGGGAATCGGACCCGATACCATCGTGGAGGCGGCACGCGCCGGCGCGAATGTCTTCGTTGCCGGCAGCTCGATTTACGGAACTGCCGATGCCGGCGCCGCCGTGAGGAAGCTGAGAGCTCGCCTCGAAGAGCTCGGAGGTTGATATCCAGGGCCATCGAGAGGAAGACTTTCCGGTCGCGAACGAGATCGACGAATCGACGGAGAGCCGCGTGCCGGAGACCGTGGAGGAGCGCAGCGACCGCCCCCCGCGTGCTCAGCGCCGGCGACGCGAGCTTCCGGACGCGCTGTGGATCAAGTGCCGGACGTGCGAGAAGCTGATCTACAAGCCGCGCATGGAGGAGAAGCTCTTCGTCTGCCCGGAGTGCAACTTCCACTTCGAGATCCCGAGCTCGGTGCGGCTGGCGATGATGGTCGACGAGGCCTCCTTCGAGGAGAAGTTCGCCGACCTCGAGCCGCTCGACCCGCTCAATTTCGAGGCGCAGAAGAAGTACAGTGACCGCCTCCGCGCGGCGCAGCAGCTGACCGGGCTCAAGGACGCCTGCGTCGTCGGCTCCGCCAAGATGGGCGGCGTCCCCGTGGTGTTCGGCGTCAGCGACTCGCGCTTCCTGCGCGGCAGCATGGGCGCCGTCGTCGGCGAGAAGATCACGCGCGGCATCGAACTCGCCGGTTCGCTGCGCGTGCCCTTCATCTTCGTGTCCGGCTCGGGGGGCGGCGCGCGCATGGACGAGGGCATCCTCTCGTTGATGCAGATGGCGAAGACGAGCGCCGCCCTCGCGCACTTCGGCCAGGCCAGCGGCCTGTTCATCTCGATCCTCACCAACCCGACGATGGGCGGCGCGATGGCGAGCTTCGCCGCGCTCGGCGACGTGATCATCGCCGAGCCGAAGGCGCTGATCGGCTTCGCCGGTCCCAACGTCATCCGGCAGACGATCAATTCCGAGATCCCGAAGGGATTTCAGACCTCCGAGTTCCTGCTCGATCACGGGTTCGTCGACCTCATCGTCGAGCGTCACGAGCTCCGCGAGACCGTCATCCGGCTGCTGAAATACTTCGAGCGGTGACGCGAGCGTCGCTGACGATCCTCGGATCGGGGACGGCGGTTCCCTGGCGGGGCCGCAGCTCGCCGGGTCTCGCCCTGTCCGTCGAGACCGACGAGCGGACCTGGCTGTCGCTGATCGATCCGAGCGCCGGCTCCGCGCACCGTCTCGTCGCCTGCGGCTATCCATTCGAGCGACTGACCCACGTCCTGGTCACTCACTTCCACCCCGACCACACCGGCGATCTCGCGCCGATCCTCTTCGCGCTGAAGAATCCGTCGTTCCATCACGTCGGCGGCGGCGGCAAGCCGCTGGAAGTGATCGGGCCTCCGGGACTGCGCGAGCTGCTCGAGTCGCTCGGTCGCGCCTGGGGATCGTGGATCGACCTCGAGGACCGGTGTCGCGTGCGCGAGTTGCCGCGGGGGGATGACGGGTTCTTCACCATCGGCCCGTTCGAGGTCACCTGGCATCCCGTCGTCCATACCGATAACAGCATCGCGTATCGATTCGAGCCGCGAGCGGGAAAGGTGGTCGCGTACTCCGGTGACACTGACGTCTGTGACGGCATCGTCGAGGCCGCTCGCGGCGCGGACGTGCTCGTTCTCGAGTGCGCGTTTCCCGAGGGCCGGAAGTGCTCCGGGCACCTGATTCCATCCGAGTGCGGCCGCATCGCCACCGCCGCGAACGCCCGCAAGCTGATCCTCACGCACCTGTATCCCCAGTGCGATGGCGAGGACCTGATCTCGCCGTGCCGCCGGCACTTCGAAGGCGAGATCGTCATCGCCACGGACGGCTTGACCGTCGAGCTGTGACGCCGAGACCGGTTTGATCGTTCACCTCCGCCTGCGTCGCGCCGATAGAGTGAGCACCGGGTGAGTGGCGGTCGTCTTCGTGACACGCCGATCTACTGTCCCAGGCGTACAAGGCGCGTGAGGTAGGGGATGGATCGAGGACGAATACTGATTCTCGGCCGCAGCAAAGAGACGACGTACGAAATCAGGAATCTTCTCGACAACCACCGCTTCGAGCTCGAGATCGCGCTCAGCAAGGAGGTGGGCGAGCAAGTGCTCACGATCCGGAAGATGAACCTCATCATGATTCACACCGAGCTCCTGAAGGACGACGAGCACGCGTTCTTCCGCTTCCTTCGCGAGCGGGCCATCGACGTGCCGGTGTTCGTCCTCGGAGACGAGGCCGAGAGGTTCCGGAACGCGAACGCCGGCTCCACCAACGACGTGCACTACTTCGGCAAGCCATACGTGACGTCCGACGTGATGTCGCGTATCGATGCGCTCTGAAGACGGGCGTCTGAGTCCGAGTGACCCCCGTTCCCTCCCGTTCCCGTTCCCGTTCCCGAAACACCCGAATCGGGCACGCGAACGAATGAGACGGACCCACTCACGCCGGCCATGGAGCGCCCATCCCGCCCCGAAATCGCCCCCGAACGCCGATCCCATCGCCCCGGAGGTTCTGATAAGATGCTCGCATGAGCCTCTTCGAGAGCCTGCGGAAGCTGGAGGAGAGTGGCATCGACCTCGTCGAGGTCCTCGGACAGGACGAGCATCTGCGCTCGCCGGCGGACCTGGCGGTCGTCGTCGACCAACTTCGCGAGACCGGTGACGACCTCTACGTCGAGTTGCTCCATTTCGTGACGTACCGTCGTTTCAGCCCGGCCCAGGCAAAGTCGATCTGGGCCGCGATCCTGAAGCACAAGAGCCGCATGGAGGACAAGCTCGGCCGCCCGGTGCGCTTTCGCGTCGCCGCGCTGGACTACCTCCACGGAAAAACGGGGCTGCTGCGGGGCGTGCGACTCGTCGCGCGGTCGGAGATGGATGCCCTGCTGAGCTACGTCGTCGTCGACGAGGTGTCGACGGTGTTCAACCGGCGATACTTCAACGAGACGCTCTCCTCGGAGGTCAATCGCGCGCGTCGCTACGGCAGCCCGCTGACGCTCCTCCTTCTCGACCTCGACAACTTCAAGGAGGTCAACGACCGGTACGGCCACCTCGAGGGCGACCACGTTCTCAGGCAAGTCGGCCGGTTGCTGCGGGAGAACACGCGTCAGGCGGACTCGGTCTGCCGCTACGGCGGCGACGAGTTCGCGGCCATCCTGCCCGAGACCACCGCGTCGGAGGCGTTCACCCTCGGCGACCGCATCCGCAAGGCGATCGGCCGCGTCATCGTGCGTCCCCCGAGAGGAGCGGTCATCCAGAAGAGCGAGAAGAGCGAGGAGGGCGAGGAGCGCGAGGGAGACGACGATTACATCGTCCTCTCGGCGAGCATCGGCGGGGCCACCTTCCCGACCGACTGCGACGAGCTCGAGGACCTGATCCGGCTGGCCGACTCGCTCTGTCTGGAGGCGAAGTCGGAGGGCAAGAACCGCATCAAGATGGGCGGCGAGCGACCGCCCGAGCCGCCCGCCGAGTTCGAGTTCCGGAACGCGAAGTGACAGCTGCCCGCCCGCATACTCGACGCACCCGTCGATTCGTGTTATGAAACTGGTCCGAAGCGCCGGCGCAGGCCGTGCGCGTCGCTCGGAGACCGTCAACCGAGAGGTCCTGACCCATGGCTTCCGTCGAACCCCGTGTGCTGCGCGGCTTCCGCGACTATCTCCCCGCCGAGATGCTCGCGCGACAGCAGATGCTGCGCGTCATCGAGCGAGTGTTCGAGAGCTACGGGTACGCGCCGCTGATGACTCCGGCCCTCGAGTACTCGGACATCCTTCTCGGAAAGTACGGCGATGAGGGCGACTCGCTGCTCTACCGATTCGAGGACAACGGCGGCCGTGACGTGGCGCTGCGCTACGACCTCACCGTGCCGCTCGCCCGCGTCGTCGCGCAGCACGGCGATCTCTCGAGACCCTTCCGGCGCTACCAGGTGGCGCCGGTCTGGCGTGCCGAGAAGCCGGCCCGCGGCCGGTTCCGGGAGTTCGTCCAGTGCGACGGGGACATCGTCGGGTCCGCCGAGCAGATCGCCGACGCGGAGATCCTGCAACTCGGCGCCGACATGCTGATCGGTCTCGGCGTCGAGCGCTTCGCGATCCGGATCAACAATCGCAAGGTGCTCTCCGGGCTGATGGAGAAAGTCGGCGTCGCTCACGGGCCGCCGGAGCTCGGCGTGCTGCGCACCATCGACAAGCTCCCGAAGATCGGTCCCGACGAGACGCGCAAGCTGCTCGCCGCCGAGAACGGCCTCGCGGCGGGCCAGATCGCCAGGATCTTCGAGTTCCTCGAGCTCTCCGGCACGGAGGACGCCGGCGGCGCGGCGTCCAGGGGGCGCCTCGACCGCCTCTCGGGATTCTTCGAGGACGACACGATCGGAGCGCAGGGACGCGCGGAGCTCGCCGAGGTGATCGAGATTGTCGACGCGGTGGGGCTCGGCGACCACGTCTCGGTCGACCTCTCGATCGCGCGCGGGCTCAATTACTACACCGGGACGATCTACGAGACCTTCCTCGCCGACCTCGCGGGTTTCGGCGCCGTGATGAGCGGCGGCCGCTACGACGGCCTCATCGGCATCTTCACCCGCGACGAGATTCCCGCCGTCGGCATCAGCCTCGGCCTCGACCGCCTCGTCGCCGGCCTGCGCGAGCTCGGCGTCCTCGACGAGAAGACGGCCTCGGCGGAAGTGCTGGTGACGCTCTTCGATCCGGCCACCGCGACCCTCTCGGCGGACATCGCCCGGCGCCTCCGCATCGCGGGCATCCGGTGCGAGCTCTTCCCGCAGACCGCGCGCATCGGCAAGCAGCTGCGTCACGCCGAACGCACCGGCAAGCGCTTCGCCGTGATCATCGGACCCGACGAGGCGCAGAAGGGCGTCGCGCAGATCAAGGACCTCGCGCGACGGAAGCAGGAGGAGATCGGGTTGGATGGTCTGGCGGATCACCTGCGCCGGGTGATGGCCTCGGAGTGACCACCGTTCCCGTCCCCGTCCCCGGTCCCGGTCCCGGTCCCGGTCCCG
>JBFFXF010000268.1:0-10280 GCA_041569895.1 Planctomycetota bacterium
CCGATGTCCGAGTCCGAGCTCTGCGTAATCTGCGGAATCTGTGTAATCTGCGTTCCCGTCTTCGTCGACCGTCGGCCGCGCCCTCGACCTTTAAGGACTTCCCTTCCGCTTTCGCTGTTTCTCCGCCCGGCGCGCCTCGCGCTGCTTCCTCCACGGCTGCAGCGGGTACACGTTCGAGCGCTGCGCCCACGCTTCCCATTTCGCGGCGAGCCGCTCGACGCGCTCGGGGTGCTTGCCGGCGAGATTGTCGAGCTCCGTGCGGTCGTTCTCGAGGTCGAAGAGCTCCCACGGCCCCTTCTCGCCCTTCGCGACGAGCTTCCACTTCCCCTCCCGGATGGCGCGGTTGCCCTCGTGCTCCCAGTAGATGGCGTCGCGCTCGACCTTCTCGCCGAGGCACGCCGGCAGCAGCGAGCGTCCCTCCATCGGCTGGATCTTCTCGCCGGCGTGCTCGGCGGGATACTCGGCTCCGGCGGCGTCGATACACGTCGCCATCAGATCGATGACGTGCCCGGGCTGGTGCTCGAGCGCGCCGCGCCGCTTGATGCGCTCCGGCCAGTGCGCGATCAGCGGTGACGCGATGCCTCCCTCGTGCACCCAGTGCTTGTAGAGCCGGAACGGAGTGTTCGACGCGTTCGCCCAGGGAAGTCCGTACGCGAGGTAGGTGTCCGCCGGTCCCGGCATCACGCCGCGGCCGGTTCGCACCGGGCGGCCGTCACGCGTCACCAGCGGCTGCATGCGTGTCTGCAGCTCGCCGGGCGCCATCGGGCGCAGCTCGACCGGCTTCGACGGATCCGGCTTCACCGGCCCGCGCGAGCCGTACTCCTCGGCGCATCCGCCGTTGTCCGCGAGAAAGAGGATCAAGGTGCGATCGAGCGCTTTCTTCTTCTCGAGCGCCGCGATGATGCGACCGATCCCCTGATCCATCGAATCGACCATCGCCGCGTAGACTTCCATCCGCCGCTCGAACCACGCGCGGTCCTTGACCTCGTCCCACTCCGGCGCGGCCGGGTCGCGGGGCGTGATCCCCCACTTCTCGTCGACCAGTCCCATGCGCACCATGCGCGCGTGGCGCTCGGCGCGCAGCGCATCCCAGCCCTTCGAGTACCGCCCGCGGTACTTGGCGATGTCGCGCTCGCGCGCGTGCATCGGCCAGTGCGGGGACGTGTAGGCGACGTAGAGGAAGAACGGGGCCTCGCCCGAGTGCTCGTCGATGTACTTCGCGGCCCAGTGGCTGATGCGATCGGTATAGTAGAAGTCCTCGACGTCGGGCGGGATCTGCGTGTCGTCCAGCGTCAACGAGTTCGGGTCGAAGAAGCTGCCGGCTCCGTGGATGGTGCCGAAGAAGCGATCGAATCCGCGCCCACGCGGCCAGTTGTGCTTCGGCCCGTCCGGCGCGACGTGCCGCGTCACGTGCCACTTTCCCGCCATGTAGGTCGCGTAGCCCGCGCGCTTGAGTGCCTCGGCGATGGTGACACAGCGCTTGTTGAGGTTGCCCCGGTACCCGTCGTGGCCGTTGTCGGCCATCATCCAGCCGACCCCGGCCTGGTGAGGATAGAGACCCGTGAGCAACGCGGCGCGGGTCGGACAGCAGCGCGCCGTGTTGTAGAACTGCGTGAACCGGACGCCGCCCGCGGCGAGCCGGTCGAGGTTCGGGGTCTCGATCTCGCCACCGTAGCAGCCGATGTCCGAGAACCCCATGTCGTCGGCCATGATGACGATGATGTTCGGCCGCTCCGCGGCAGCCGTCACGGCGGCGTCGGTCGGCGACGGCGCGAACGTGATCGCGATCGACACGACACCGATCACGACGGCGACCAGCAGGGCGGTGAAGACGGCGATGGTTCCTCTGGTGGGCATCGGTTCTCCTGAGCTCATCGTGCGTACCCGTACCCGTACCCGTTCCCGTTCCCGTTCCCGTGCCCGTTCCCGAGAACTCGAGGCCGAGGAGACGGCGTGGAATCGGGGAGTTGGTGATTCCCGACTCCGACTCCGACTGTCCCTGCCTCCGCCTCGCCCCCCCGCCTCACTCCTTGAACGCCCCCCCCTGCCGCCGGCTGATCGACTTCATCAACGGATCGAACATCCAGATCGGCAGGATGCGAAGGAGCTTCATCGCCAGAGACAGTCGCAGCGGGAAGTGGATCTCGCGCTTGCGGCGCTCGATGCCGCGTACAATGATCTCCGCTGCGCGGTCCGGTGGCAAGAGGAAGGGCATGCGGAAGCGGTTGCGGTCGGTGAGCGGCGTGCGCACGAAACCGGGTGAGACGGTGAGCACGTCGACTCCGCGCGGCGCGAGATCGAGACGCAGCGACTCGAGGAATGTCGCCAGCGCGGATTTGCTGGCGCAGTAGGCCGCCGATTGCGGCAGGCCGCGGTATCCACCGACGCTCGAGACGCCGACGATCGTGCCCTGCCCGCGCGCGAGAAAGCCGGGCAGCGCGGCCTCGATGCCGTGGACCGCTCCCATCAGATTGACGTCGAACACGCGCCGCACGCTCTCGGCGTCGAGCCGATCGACGTGCACCGGCTCGCCGATGCCGGCGTTCAGGATGACGACGTCGAGCCCACCCAACGCCTCCTCCGCCTCGCGCACCGCGTCGGCGACGCGCTGCCGATCGGTGACATCACCCGTCTGCGCGATGACGACCGGCGCCACGGCGTCATCGGAATGCTCCCGCGCGAGCGCCTCGCACTCGTCGCGCACCACCCCGAGCCGCTCGGCGTTGCGGGCAAAGAGAGCCACCCGACATCCGCGCCGCGCCAGAGCACGAGCGAGCGCCGCCCCGATCCCGCTCGAGGCCCCCGTCAACCAGACCCGCCGGCCACGCAGTCTAGGCATCGTTCCCGTTCCCGTTCCCGTGCCCGTCTCGGCCTCGGCCTCGGCCTCGGTCATCGGAACCGGAGTCGGAATCGGAGTCGGAATCGGTCATCGGAATCGGTCATCGGGCTCGGAGGACGAGAGAGCGTCCGTCAAAACGCCGCCCGCTCGTACGTGCGTTCGCCTCCGGTCACCACGCCGCCCGGCGCTCGCCGATCGCGCTCGGTGAGCGCCACCTCGTAGAGCTTGTTGCCCCACTCGGTCGGGTATTTTCCGGTGAGGCAGCCCATGCAGAGGCTCTCCTCGGGGAGGCCGATGCAGTCGGCGAGGGCGTCGATGCTCAGATAGCGAAGGGTGTCGGCGCCGAGGTCGGCGGCGAGTCGGCGGAGGGTGTCCTCGGGTATCTGCCCGCGGACGGGCTGCTCCATGAACGCGGGCGCGAAGAGCTCGCCGATCGTCGACATGTCGATGCCGTAGCTGCACGGCGCCATGATCGGCGGAGACGCGACGCGCACGTGCACCTCGCCGGCGCGCGCCTTCTCGCGGATCTTCTTGATGATCACGCGCAGCGTCGTCGAGCGCACGATGCTGTCCTCGACGAGGAACACGCGCTTCCCCTCGAGGATCTCGGGGATCGTCTTGTACTTGCGCTCGGCCTTCTTGTAGCGGCTGCTCCCCTCGATGAACGTGCGGCCGAGGTAGCGATTCCTCAGCAGGCCCTCGAAGACCGGCACGCCGAGCTTGGCGGCCATGGCGTCCGCCGCGGCGCGTGCCGTGTCTGGCACGGGGACGATCACGCAGTTGTCGTCGATCTTCTCGGTCTCCGCCGCGGCGAGCGCCTCTCCCGTTCGGCGCCGGCTCGCGTAGACGGAACGGTTGTTGATCACCGACCCGACGTTCGAGAAGTACACCCACTCGAAGAAACAGTACGACTTCTTCGGGCTCGGGGCGAAGCGCTTGACGCGCACGCCATCGGCGGTGGCGTGGATCAGCGTGCCCGGCTCGACGCTGTGGATCTCCTCCGGCGCGAAGCCGAGACTGTCGAGCGGCTGGCTCTCCGACGCCGCCGCGAACAGCTCGCCCTCTCGCACGGCGTAGCAGAGCGGCCGGAAGCCGTGCGAATCGCGCGCGACGACGAGGTCGCCGTCGGCATTGATGAGCGCGATCGAGTACGCGCCATCGAAGACGCTGGCCAGGTGCTTGAAGACCTTGACGAAGTCCGGCTTGTCGGTGCCCTCGAGGCCGAGGAAGAGGTGGTGCTGGATGATCTCGGTGTCGGTCTCGCGCACCAGGTGGTAATCGTCGCGCTCGAGGATCTGGCCGCGGCACTCCGCGTAGTTGGCGAGGTTGCCGTTGAAGCAGAACGCGAACCACTTCCACTTGTAGCCGTTCGGGCACTCGAATGGCTGCGCGAAGGTGGCGTCCTGGGCGCCGCACGTGGCGTAGCGCACGTGGCCGATCGCAGCGCGACCGGCGTTCTCCCGCATGATGTTCTCGAACTTCCCCTCGTGGTTCATGCGGAAGACCTCGCCGACGGTGCCGTTGTCCTTGCGGGTGACGAGGATCTTCTTGCGGTCGGGGTTGTACGACGTGATCCCGGCGGCGAGCTGACCGCGGTTCTGGAGGTCGGTGAGCATCACCGGGATCAGGTGGGACACGTTGTTCCCGCCGACAGCGGGCGAGTCGAACCCGATCGACTCGATATTCCCGAGCCGGTAGACGGCGGCGACGCCACATTCGTCGTGGACGGGATCGAGCATCGATTCTCAGTCCTCGAGCGCTCGCTCGGCGCGATAAGAGCTTCGCACCAGCGGACCGGACTCCACGTGAGCGAATCCGATCGCCAGCGCGTATTCCTTCAACTCCTCGAACTCCTCCAGCGGGACGAAGCGCTCCACCGGCAGGTGGCGCGACGTCGGCGTCAGGTACTGGCCGATGGTCGCGACGTCGCACCCCGCCGAGCGCAGGTCGTCGAGCGTCTCGCGCACCTCGACGAGCGACTCGCCCAGGCCGACCATGATCCCCGACTTGACGCGCCGGAGACGGCGATCGCTCCCGCCGGACGGCGACGGCGCGTCGCGGCGTTCGGCCGCCTGGCGGAGCACCTCGAGGCTCTGCGCGTACCGCGCCTCGGGCCGCACGCGGCGGTAGAGCCTCGGCACGGTCTCGATGTTGTGGGCGAAGACCTCCGGGTCGGCGTCGAGCACGGCGTCGACCGCGTCGGCGTCCCCCTCGAAGTCGGGCACGAGCACCTCGATGGTCGTTTCCGGGCACGCCGTGCGCACGGCTCGTATGGTCGCGGCGAAGTGCGCCGAGCCGCCATCCGGCAGATCGTCGCGATTCACGGACGTGATCACCGCGTGTCGGATCGCCATCCTGCGCACCGACTCGGCGACGCCCGCCGGCTCCTCCGGGTCGAGCGCGCGGAGCGGACCGCTCGCCACCGAGCAGAATCCGCAGTGCCGGGTGCAGACCTCTCCCATCAGCATGAAGGTCGCGGTGCCGCGCGACCAGCACTCGAAGATGTTCGGGCAGCGCGCCTCCTCGCACACCGTGGCCAGCCGGAACTCGCGCACGGTCTCCTCGAGGCGGTGGAAGGCCTCGCTGCGCCGCACGGTGACCTTGATCCACGGCGGGCGCGGACCGGGCTCACGCGGGCGCGCCGGGCGCGACCTCGCCAGCGTCTCGGTCAGCGTCTCGGTCAGCGGCTCGGTCAGCGGCTCGGTCAGCGTCTCGACCGGGACGAACATGGTGGCCGGAGTGTCGCCAGTCACCCGTGAAGTCACCGTGCTGAAAGGGCTGAAGTCTCGACGGCCAAACGACTTGAACTCGATCGCCGCGAGGGGAGCGAGACCCGCGCGCGATTCGGGACCGCGGCCTCGGTTCCCGGCGTCTCCCCACGTCGCGGGAACGCACCATTCTACAATTTCGGCCACTCGATATCCAAACTCCTCTTGCTCTCGCCCCCCTGCTCCGGCTGCGCGGCACGGCCGTCGAAGGTCGCCGCCAGCGGGCGCCCGAGGGCCTCCTCGAGCGCCCGGTGGAGCGGCGGCACGAGCTCGGCGCAGGTCGGCGGCGCCGAGAGCAGCCGCTCCATCGACGTGACGCCCCGGTCTGCGATGCCGCACGGCACGATCAGGTCCCGAAACGGCCCCAGGTTGCAGCGGACGTTGATGGCGAGGCCGTGTGAGACGATCCAGCGGGACGCCCGCACGCCGATGGCGGCGATCTTCTCCCCGGCGACCCAGATGCCCGTCAGTCCCTCGAGCCGCTCGCCGGTGATCCCCCACCGCGCGATGGTCGCGATGATGGCGTCCTCGAGCGCCCTCAGGTACCGGTGCAGGTCGCGCCCGACCGGTCCGTCGCTGCCGAGCTCGACGATCGGGTAGGCGACCAGCTGCCCCGGGCCGTGGTAGGTGACATCACCGCCCCTCGTGGTCTCCTCGAGCGCCACGCCGCTCGCCTCGAACCGCTCTCGGGGCGCGACGATGTGACGGCCGCCCCGGCCGGGATTCCAGGTCACCACCGGCTCGTGCTCGAGGTACCAGACGAGATCGGGGACGTCGCCACGCCGGCGCGCCTCGACGAGCTCGTGCTGCCGCTGCAGCGCGTCCCGGTAATCCACGCGGGAGAGCGCGGTCGGTGGGGTGTCGACGGTGTCTCGCTTCATGTCGTCTTCGAATCCTGCGGCGCCGATCGGTTCACGGAGATTTCGTTGCCCTCGAATTTTACGGAACTTCGCACTGGAGGAAAGGGGGGTTTGATGCAACCATCCGGGGCGGCGCACCTGTTGACGACGGCCGCCAGACCCGAAGAAGGAGGAGAGCCGCGCGGGCGCAGGGGGCCTGCCGGCCCCCGGAGCCGTCCGAGGCCGCTTCCAGGCGTTTCACAATGGGAAAGAGATCTCGCTTCGTTCTGGTCTACATCGCGATCGCCTTCCTGGCGGTGCTGCTGCTCTCGAACGTGTTCGGGAGGAACCAGTACGAGATCGACTACAGCCAGTTCAAGGAGTACCTCCGCCAGGGGTACATCCTCGACGTCGACATCGGCCGGGAGACGATCTACGGCAAGCTGAAGCTGCCCCAGGAGGTGGAGGAGGCGAAGCCCCGGGAGAACGTCCCGAGGATCGCGGTGACGGCTCCGGAACCGCCCCCCGAGGAGGAGACGGAGGCGTCGAAGCGCCGCGGCCTCGCGCCCCGGCGGGAGATCGAGCGCGGCAAGAAGGTCTCGTTCTCCACGCGCCGTGTGCAGCCCGACCAGGAGCTCGTCGCCGAACTCGAGGCCTACGGGGTGCCGCACCGGCAGTATCCCGAGAGCAGCTTCATCTTCTTCCTGCCGTTCATCCTCGCCGGCGTGCTCCTGCTGGTCTTCTGGTTCCTCATCCTGCGCCAGTCGCAAGCGGGCCGGACGGCGCTCGCCTTCGGCCGCTCGAAGGCGCGCCTCTACGCCGAGAAGGTCAAGACGGTGTCGTTCGACGACGTCGCCGGGTGCGAGGAGGCGAAGGAGGAGCTCACGGAGGTCGTCGACTTCCTGAAGAACCCGAAGCGCTACCAGACGCTCGGCGGCCGCATGCCGAAGGGCGTGCTGCTCGTCGGGCCTCCGGGAACCGGCAAGACGCTGATCGCCCGCGCCGTGGCCGGCGAGGCGAAGCGGCCGTTCTTCTCGCTCAGCGGCTCGGAGTTCGTCGAGATGTTCGTCGGCGTCGGCGCCGCGCGCGTGCGCGACCTGTTCCAGCAGGCGAAGGACAACGCGCCGTGCATCATCTTCATCGACGAACTCGACGCTGTTGGCCGGCATCGCGGCGCCGGTCTCGGCGGCGGGCACGACGAGCGCGAGCAGACGCTCAACCAGTTGCTCGTCGAGATGGACGGATTCGACGCCAACACCAACGTCATCATCCTCGCCGCCACCAACCGCCCGGACGTGCTCGACCCGGCGCTCCTGCGACCGGGCCGCTTCGACCGGCAGGTGGTGATCGACGCTCCCGACCTCAGGGGACGCCAGGCCATCCTGCGCGTCCACGCCAAGGAGAAGCCGCTTGCCGACGACGTCAAGCTCGAGAACGTCGCCATCGCGACGCCCGGATTCACCGGAGCCGACCTCGCCAACGTCCTGAACGAGGCGGCCCTGCTCGCCGCGCGCCGTCGCAAGGAGCGCATCGGGCGCGCCGAGCTCGAGGAGGCCACCGAGCGCGTCATCGCCGGCCCGGAGCGACGCAGTCGCCGGCTGAGCGAGGAGGAGCGCCGCCGCGTCGCCTACCACGAGGCGGGGCACGCGCTCATCGCGGCGCTCTCCGAGAACGCCGATCCGGTGCGCAAGATCTCCATCGTGCCGCGTGGTCACGCAGCGCTCGGCTACACGATGCAGTTCCCGTCGGACGACCGGTACCTGACGACGAAGAGCGCGCTGATCGATCGTTTGAAGTCGCTGCTCGCCGGACGCGCGGCCGAGCGGCTCATCTTCGGCGAGATCTCGACCGGCGCCCAGGACGACCTCAACAAAGCGAGCGAGATCGCGCGCGCCATGGTCTGCCGCTTCGGCATGAGCGAGAAGATCGGCCCCGTCGCGCTCGGCCGCGAGCAGCGTCAGGTGTTCCTCGGCCGGGACATCGCCAACGAGGAGCGCAACTTCAGCGAGCAGACCGCGATCGAGATCGACAAGGAGGTTCGCCGCCTCATCGAGGAGGCGGACGACGGCGCCGTCACCCAGCTGAAGAAGCACCGCAGCTGCCTCGAGAAGGTCGCCGAGACGCTGCTCTCGAAGGAGGTCCTCCAGGGCGAGGATCTCGAGGCGATCCTCGAGAAGGAGCTCGGCGAGGCGGGCGTCAACCTCCCCCACGTCCGTCGCAAAAAGGACGAGGCCGAAAAGGCCCGCGCCGACGCGGAGGCCGTTGCCGAGAAGGCGGCGAGCGAGACCGCCGACGCCGACGAGCCCGACGCCCAGCCCTCCCAGGGCAAGGCGCTGAAGGAGGGGTGGGCGCCGAGTAGTTGACCTACCGGAGCAACCCGCCCGTTCGTCCTCGTCCTCGTCCTCGTCCTCGACACGTCGAAAGAGCGGATGAAGCTCGACTGGGACGGGAACGCAGATTACGCAGATTTCGCAGATGACGCAGATCGAGGAAAAGACCCTCGGCATCGGCATCGGCATCGGAATCGGAATCGGAATCGGAGTCGGAATCGGTCATCGGCATCGGTATCGGAGTCGGAGTCGGTATCGGTCCTCGGTTTCGGAATCGATCCCGGACTCCGCCAACCCGGCCCCGACGCCGCCCACGAACCCGACCCCGAAAGCTTTCGGGCACGGGCACGGGAACGGGAACGGGAACGGGAACGGTGGAAGGCAGGAAAGCACCAGTCGCTGCTTTCCCGCCTTCCGGGTGGGGATCACAGGTTATAGCCGACCTCGCCATGCTGCGTGATGTCGAGGCCCTCGAGCTCCTCGTCCGGCGTGACGCGGATGCCGACCGTCGCGTCGATCACCTTGACGAGGATGAACGTCATCACGCCGGCGAAGATCCACGTCGCGATGGTCGCGAGGATCTGCGCCACGAGCTGCTGGTTGAAGCCGCCGGCGACACCGCCCATCGCTTCCGCGAGCGCCGCGGTCGCGAACAGGCCGGTGAAGAGCGCGCCGACGGTGCCGCCGATGCCGTGGATGCCGAAGGCGTCGAGCGAGTCGTCGTAGCCGAGCTGGCCCTTGAGCACCGCGACGAAGTAGTAGCAGATCGGGCTGACGATGAGGCCCATGATGAGCGCGTGCATCGGCAGGACGTAGCCCGACGCGGGCGTGATGCACACGAGACCGGCGACGAGCCCCGACGCGACGCCGAGCGCGCTCGCCTTGCCGCGGTGGACCTTCTCGACCAGCGCCCACGAGACCGCCGCGGCGGCCGCGCAGATGTGCGTGACGACGAAGGCGAGTCCCGCCGTGCCGTCGGAGGCGAGCTCGCTGCCGCCGTTGAAGCCGAACCACCCGAACCAGAGCAGCCCGGCGCCGAGCATCGTGTAGACGAGGTTGTTCGGCCGGATCGGCTCCTCGGGATACCCGCGCCGCTTGCCGATCAGCAGCACGAAGACGAGGGCCGAGACGCCGCTCGAGATGTGCACCACGGTGCCGCCGGCGAAGTCGAGCGCGCCGACGCCGGCGATGCTCGAGAGCAGCGACCCGTCTTCCGTGCTCAGGATGCCACCACCCCACACCCAGTGCGCCAGCGGGGCGTAGACGAGAATCCCCCAGAGGACGATGAAGAGCGCGTACGCCCGGAACTTGACGCGCTCGGCGAAGGCGCCGGTGATGAGCGCGGGCGTGATGATGGCGAACATCATCTGGAACGCCATGAAGACGATGTGCGGGTAGCTCTCACCCTCCCTCGGCGAGTTGTAGTCGACGTCTTGCAAGAACAGATACGTCATCGGGTTGCCGAACCACCCCCCGACGCTCTTGCCGAAGGCGATCGAGTAGC
>JBFFXF010000269.1:0-10251 GCA_041569895.1 Planctomycetota bacterium
GCACGTCGGGAATCTTCGTCCGCAGCTCCTCGGCGAGCTCGTCGCGGCACTCGTCGTAGCTGCGATTCGGCTTCTTCATCGTCATGTGGAAGACCAGGATCGAGCCGAGCTCCTCGACGTCGAGCGGATCGCTGACGTCTCCCTCATCGAGCGTCAGCACCGCCTGCGCGACCGTCGGCGCCATGTCCTCGACGCCCACCCAGAGGCCCGAGTCGCCGCCCTGCGCCCGGGTCATGTCGTCGTCCGACTCGTTGCGCGCTATGCTCGCGAAGTCCTCGCCGTCTCGCACGCGCTGCACCGTCCGCAGCGCCTTCTGCATCGCCTCGTGCTTCTTCCGCACGACGAGGTCCTCCGGCATGCCGCGCTCGCGGTAGCGATAGAGGATGTGGCTGATCCGGTAGCGGTCGCGCGCGTACGTCTCGCGCCAGTACTTGCGCAGCGTCGGCTCGTCGATCACGCGGTTCGCCTGGATGACGTTGATGATGAGCTGCTCGGCGCGGATGCGGCTGGCGTAGTCCTTCTTGATGTCATCGAGCGTCCACCCCTCGCGGCGGTAGATGCTCTCGAGCTCCGCCTGGCCGCCGGCCTGCTCCGCCTCGAACGCGATGCGCCGCTCCACCTCGCGCCGCACCTGCTCCTCGCTGGGCTCGAGGCCGAGCCGCTCCGCCTCCTGCAGGAAGAGCTCCTCCTTGATCACCCCGCTGAGCAGGACGCGCGCCCCGAACTTCTCGAGCAGGCGCTGGTAGAAGTCGCCGCGAGTGATTCCGCGGCCGTTGACCTCGATGATGACCTCGCCCGGGTCGTCCCACGCGCCGAGCGACTCGATCTGCTGCTCCATCGCGCGTCCTGGCGGCACGACGCAGCCGGCGGCGGCGAGAGTCAGCACGGAAAGCATCGCGGCGGTCGTGGTTGCGCGGGTCATCGTCCTCCTCTCCGTCACGTCTCCTCACAAAGTGCGTGATTTTACGTCTCCGGTTCTGTTAACTCTACCGGGAAATCGACCGGTCCTCAAAGATCCACCGTCATGAACCGACAGACTCCCCTGCCGCGCGCCGATCGAGCGGATGACGCCCTGCGCGTCATCGAGATCCGTACGGGCTTCCTCGATCGCGTCCCGTCCTCGGTGCTCTTCGCCTCGGGACTGACGAAGGTGCTCTGCGCCGCGACGCTCGAGGAGGGCGTGCCGCCGTTTCTCGAGGGCTCGGGACGCGGCTGGGCGACGGCCGAGTACGACCTGCTGCCGGTTTCGACCGTGCCGCGCAAGAACCGCGAGCGGACCGGCAAGCTCTCGGGTCGCACGCAGGAGATCCAGCGGTTGATCGGGCGGTGCGTGCGCGCCGTGCTCGATCTCGAGGCGCTCGACGGCTGGACGCTGCGCCTCGACTGCGACGTGCTGCAGGCCGATGGCGGCACGCGCACGGCCGCGATCAACGGCGCCTGGGTCGCGGCGGCGCTCGCGGTCGGCGCCGAGATCGTCGCCGGGCGCTTCGCGAGGAACCCGATCGTCCATCAGGTGTCGGCGATCAGCGTCGGTCGCATCGGCGGCCGCAACCTCCTCGACCTCGATCAGGCGGAGGACAACTCGGCCGACGTCGATCTCAACGTCGCGATGCTCGACGGCGGCGAGATCGTCGAGATCCAGGGGACCGCGGAGGGCGCGCCGTTCTCGCGCGCGGACCTCGACGCGCTGGTCGATCTGGCGGAGAAGGGGATTCGCGAGGTGCGCGCAGCGCAGCGGCGCGCCGTCGCCGGTGGGACGCCCGCGAGCCGCGCCGCCGACAGGCGCTCGTGATCCGCGCTCCCGCTCACGCCTCGTCGGTGAAGCGGTGCGCGTTGTCCCTCCACCACGCCTGCCACGCGTCGACGCGGTACTCGAAGTCCTGGTTGAAGACGCGCCGCAGCACGCGCCGCACCGCGGGGTTGCCCGGAAGCGGGACGCCCGGCGGCGTGGCCCCGAGCGCGTCGATGAACTCCGGCACCCACTCCTTGCGCAGCGCGAAGAGCGCTCCCTCGGCCGAGCGCTCGCGGTGGAGCGCGTTCGGCGACGTGCGCACCTCCGCCAGCGCGAGCTCGAAGTAGCGCCGCAACCGCATCCGCATCAACGCGTTGGCGATCGCCTTGCGCGCGACGGTGTCCTCCTCCTCGAGCGTGCGCCGGAAGAACAGATCGGAGATGCGCGTATCGAGCGCGCGCTCCTCCTCCGGCGTCGGCGTGCCGGTCTCGGAAGCCGCGCGCCGTCGAGTCCCGCGCCGCCGCGACGACCGCGTGCGCTCGCGCTCGGCGTTCTCGGTGAGCGACGCGATCGTCTGCGCGGCGACGATCCGCACCGCCTGGCTCTCGTGGATGAGGTACTCCACGAGCACGTGCCGCATCCACGGGTCCTTGCGGTTGAGGATCTTGCGGATCGAGTACTCCTGCACGTACTCGTTGTCCGAGACCACGCCGCGGAGATCGTCGGCGACCTCCTTTCGCAGCCGCTCCCGCGCCCGGCGCGCGCGCTCCTCCGGCTCCACCCACTGGCCGTCGTGGAGCACGAGGCCGCTCGTCTTGAGCTCGCTCTCGCGCACCCACCGGTTGCGGTGGATGACGTAACCGAGCCCGCTGCGCGCCGGCTCGTTGTTCGGGTCGATGCGAAGGATGCGCCGGTAGACGACCTCCTCCCTCGAGCGCAGCTTGCGCTCGCGCGCCCACGCGGCGAGCCCGAGCAGGGCGTCGAGATCGTCCGCGGCGATCTTCTCGAGGCGCTCGTCGAACTGCTGCGACGGCGACGGCCCGTACTCGATGGTGTCGATCTCGTCGGCGAGGAACTCGAAGTAGACGCCGCTGTCGATGGTGACGCGCATGCGTCCCTCGGACGAGCCGGGGGAGACCTCGCCCTCGAAGCGGTTGCCGTTCTTGAGGACGATGACATCCGCCGCGAGCGGCGCGGCGAGCGTGATCGCCGCGAGCAGGGCGGCCAGCGTCGTGGAGAGGCCCGGCGGGCGAGTCAGATCGCGGGACGGCGCGCCGGCGGCAAGGGGGTCGGTGCGAGTCGCGGTCGGCGTCTCGGTCAGGGGCTCGGTCGGGCACTCGATCATGCGTCCTCCGCTCTCCTTTCCACTCGACTCTTACCACTTGCCGGGCGCCATTTCCAAAATATAATCGACGCCGCTCGATGTCTTTTATTCATTTCAGTCGATCGACTTAGGCTGCGCGCTCTCCGCGGCGGCGCGGCCAGACACCATGCCCGACAGCAGGTCACAGCGGTCCACGAAGCCGACAGTCGTCGTCGGCACCGGCAACCCCCACAAGGTGCGCGAGATCAGCGCCCTCCTCGGCGACCTCGCCGCGGCCATCCACGACGCCGGCGTCCTGGCGGGCGCTCCCGACGTCGACGAGACCGGCGCCACCTTCGAGGAGAACGCGCGTCTCAAGGCGGTGGCCTTCGCCCGGGCGGCGGCGGGGGCGCGCTCGGCGGGCGGGGCGCTCCACGGAACTCCGGATCCCATATGGGTCGTATCGGACGACTCGGGCCTCTGCGTTGAGGCCCTCGACGGCCGTCCCGGCGTGCACTCGGCGCGCTACGCGGCGACCTCCGCCGGCGAGAACGCCGACAGCGCCGCCAACAACCGCAAGCTGCTGCGCGAGCTCGAGCGCGTGCCGGATGGCGCCCGATCGGCGCGATTCGTCTGCGCCGTGGCGGTCGCATCGGTCCCCGCCGGCCCCCTCGAGGCGCCCCGCGTGCTGCTCACGGTGCGCGGCGAGTGCCGGGGACGCATCGAGCGGACGCCGCGCGGGAAGGGCGGTTTCGGCTACGATCCGCTCTTCGTGCCGGAGGGGTCGAGGCACACTTTTGCCGAGCTTCCACCCCGGGAAAAGAATACAATCAGCCACCGTGGTCGTGCGCTCCAGGCCCTCCGGGCCGAGGTCGAGGAGCTCCTCGGAGTCGCCGGTCGCGATCAGTAACATGGGACGGGCGAAGAGGAAGCGACGCAGGAAGCGCCAGGCCACGGCGGCCGCGACCGTGGCGGAGGAGCGTGCTGCGCCGCCTCCCCCACTGCCTCCGGCCGAGGCGCCGGCTGCCCCCGCTCCCGCGGCGGCGCGGCGCAAGCTGAGCGGCTACGACTGGTGGCGCGAGAACCTCGAGGCCATCGTCGTCGCGTTCATCCTGGCGCTCATCATCCGGCACTTCTCGGTCGAGGCGTTCGAGATCCCCACCGGCTCGATGGCGCCGACGCTCTACGGCATCCACGCCCGGTCCTCCTGCCCCAACTGCGACACGGCGCTCGACATGGGCCTGCGAACCGACTCCTCGACGCAGGCGATCGAGGTCGAGTACCAGATCCGCCCCGTCTTCGAGGGCGCCTGCCCGGAATGCGGGCTCGCGACGAGGCGCGCGTTCGAGCAGCCGACTCGACGCGGTGACACGTTCCTCGAGCCCGGCCGCTCGGTCATCGAGTGCGACAACCAGCGCTGCGGTCACACCTGGACGCCCCCGTCGCGAGAGTACGAGCAGCAGGCGGTCCTCGTGCGCCTCGAGCAGAGATACCCGCGGCTGCGGCAGGACCTGCTCCTCCAGTGCCCGATCTGCTGGTTTCGGTACCACGACGTCATCACGCAGTCGAACCGGCGCGGCGGCGACAAGATCCTCGTCAACAAGTTCGCCTTCCGCATCGGCGAGCCGAAGCGCTGGGACGTCATCGTGTTTCACTTCGACGAGGGCACGAATTACATCAAGCGGCTGATCGGGCTGCCGGGCGAGACGGTGCTCATCGAGGGCGGCGACCTCTACGCGGGACCCGACAGGGAGGGCCTGCAGATCGCGCGCAAGATCGACCGGCCCGACGCGCGCGACTCGCTCTGGATCAAGATCTCCGACAGCGACGTCATCGAGCGCGGCTACAGCAAGGACGCGGCCTGGCGCGAGGTCTTCGAGCGCGGCTCGGGTCTCGACAGTCACGTCGCCGGCGGCAAGTGGTGGTCGTTCGAGGCCGATCCTGCGACCTGGACGGTCAACGTCACCAGCCCGCCCGGACGCGTCGCGTGCCTCCTGTACAACCGGCCGTGCGTGAACTTCTATCCGTACGGCTTGCTGTCGCCGATCTCCAACCTCCCCCGGTCGGACCCGCCGGAGGAGGTCGGCGACAAGAAGGTGGCGTTCACCGTGCGCCCGTCCGGCGTCGGCGAGGACCCGTGGATCGGCGGCGAGATCCGCGATGGCGACTTCACCTATCAGTTCCGGCTGCCGGTGGGCGAGGCGAGCGACGCCAACCCGGCGGTGCTGCAGCGCATGCCGACCGACGACTCGCTGAGCCCATCGCCAAGCCGCCAGCCGCTCGAGCAGCGCGCGACCGCGCCGATCTCGCTGCCGCTCGAGGAGCCGACGCGCGTCGAGTTCGAGAACGTCGACGACCGCGTCGCGGTGCTGGTCGACGGCGTGGTGGTGCTCGTGCTCGAGTACGAGCGCGACTCGCCACGGCTCGACCCCGAGGAGCACTCGCTCCACCTCCTCGCCGGCGGCGTCGGCGCGAGCTTCGAGTCGATCGAGGTCTACCGGGACGTCTACTACACGGAGGCGGGCTCTTACGCCACGCACGCGCCGCTCGCGATCGGCTCGGACGAGGACGGCGCCCGCGAGTACTTCGCCTGCGGCGACCACAGCCCGTCGTCCCACGACGGACGCGCGTGGGGGACGGTCCCTGGACAGAACATGATGGGGAAGGCGTTCGTTGTCTTCTGGCCCGCGCTGCCATGGAACTGGCGGTGCCGTTTCATCCACTGAGGTCTCGATACGCGCACACGATGATGACTGATCGCTCCCGTACCCGTTCCCGTACCCGTACCCGTTCCCGTTCCCGGAAGCTCGAAGCGGGCACGGCGATCGGGCGGGCACGCGGTGGAGACCATTTGATCGTGCTGCCCGTCCATCCAAGAAACTGAAGTGAAGGACCTCGAGTCATGGTGAAGGCGAAGGCGATAGCGGTCGAGGCGCGGGAGGTCGAGGGCCCCGGAGGCGAGCCGATACTCGTGGTCCAGGAGCTGACGAAGTCGTTCGGTGGGCGCACCGTGGTCGACGGCGTCAGCTTCACCGTCGGGCGCGGCGAGATCATCGGGCTTCTCGGCAAGAACGGCGCCGGCAAGACGACGACGTTCCGGATGACCATCGGCATGATCACCGCCGACGAGGGGACCATCGAGTTCTTCGGCAACGACATCACCAACCTGCCGATGTACAAGCGCGCCCGGCTCGGCATGGGATACCTGTCGCAGGAGTCGAGCGTCTTCCGCCGCCTGACCGTCGAGCAGAACCTCAACGCCATCCTCGAGACCACGGCGCTCTCCCCCGCCGAGCGCGTGCGCCGGCGCGACGAGCTGGTCGAGGAGTTCGGGCTCGGCCGCCTGCTGCGGTCGAAGGCCGAGGTGCTCTCCGGCGGCGAGAAGCGCCGGCTCGAGATCGCCCGCGCGCTGATCACCGACCCCAACCTGATCCTCCTCGACGAGCCGTTCAGCGGCGTCGACCCGATCGCGGTGTCGGAGATCCGCCAGATCATCTTCCGGCTGAAGCAGAAGGGGATCGGCGTCCTGCTCACCGACCACAACGTGCGAGAGACCCTCGCGACCACCGACAAGTCGTACATCATCCTCGACGGCAAGATCATCGCGAGGGGCGACAAGGACGAGATCCTCGCCGACCGGCTGGCGCGCCAGCACTACCTCGGCGAGGACTTCCACATGTGATCCGCTTCCGATGCCCGAAGACCACATGAGCGCGACCTCTCACACCGGCGCGAAGCCCGCGCTCGAGTACTCCACCTCGAACTATATCCTGACCGTGGTGTCGAGCTGGCTCGTGCCCGGGGCGGGCTTCTGGATGCTCGGGTACCGCGCGCGCGCCGTGGTCTTCTTCACCACCGTGATGGCCCTCTTCTGGGGCGGCCAGGCGCTGGCCGACTTCCGCGCCGTCAATCGCGACCTCCACCCGGTGTTCTTCGTCGGCCAGGTCGGCAACGGGCTGAGCACGCTGCTCTCGGAGTACACCATCCGCAGGCGGCGACCACCGAGGATCGGCCACGGCGGCGTCGCCCGGAATCTCCCCGCGCACCTGAGCACCGGCTTGAACTTCACGACGATCAGTGGTCTCCTGAACGTGCTCCTCATCCTTCACGTCGCCGATCCGCGGACATGGCGCGGTGATCCCCCACCGCGTCCGGGCGGCGGCTCGCGGGACGGGAGCGTCAGGGAAGACGACGGTGAGTGACGGCAATGAGTGACGGCGATGAGTGACCTCGTCCTCTGGCTCGTTTTCTTCGTCCTTCTCTGTCTCGTCGTGGCGGTCGTCTGCGCGGCGATACGCGAGCGCGACGCGCGCGTGATCGTGCGTGAGGCGACGCACTTCTTCGTCATGATGCTGATCGGCATCCTGATCTTCTCGGCGATCGTCTATGTCCTCGAGTGGGCGTTCAACCGCCGGCTGTGACGAGATCGTTGCGGGGACGGGAACGGGGACGGGAACGGTCTCCTGCAAGGCCGAGAACAAGACGACACACTACCGACGGAACACCATGCTGCACCGAGCTCCGCCCACCACCGTGATCCTCGGGATCCTGGCGCTGTGGATCTCCACGCCCGCCCTCGCCGTCAACCGCTTCGTCATCGAGGACACCACGCTGCTCTCCGGCTCGCGTGACAACGAGGTGCGGGTCCTCGGCGACTTCGACCAGCAGACGTACGCATTCTCGGTCCACATCGTCTACGATCCCGCGAAAATCCGCGTCACCGGCGTCGAGCTCGGCGCGGACGTCGCGGCGCTGACGCCGGCGTTCGCGACCGGCTTCGACCCGGCGGCACTCGGCTCGGTGCTCTACGGCGTGGTCTTCGAGCTCGACAGCCCGACCTTCACCAAGCGACTGCTCGGCACGCGAAAGGAGATCCTGAAGCTTCGCGTGGACGTCGTCGGCACCGGCGAGACACGCCTCGAGTTCATCGACGATCCGGGCCCGCCGGGTCGGTTCAACGTGATGACGAATCGCGCCGGCGAGACCGTCTTCCCCGCCGGCGACGACGGGCTGATCACCATCAGACAGGACCGATTCGTCTTCGGCTTCCGCGGCCCCACGGCGGTCGCCGGCGCGCCCGGTGGCAGCGTGACGGCCGAGCACTTCGCGACCGTCGCCCACGACGGCGGGGGCGCGGGCGCCTCGGCGTGGTCGATCTCGCTGACGGTCGACGGCGGGCGAGTGACCGCCGTCGATCTCGCGAGGACCGATGCCCTCGGTCTCCTCGCCGACGGCTTCGAGCGCAGCGAGGTGACCAGCGGCCCCGGGAACGAGGGCGCGATCAGCGCCGTCGTGCTCTCCTTCACGCAGCCGATCAGGCTGCCGCGGAACGACACGGCGACCGTGGCGCGACTCGGCCTCGAGCTCGACGTGCCCCCGTCGGGGACCTCCACGGCGCGCCTGCGCCACGTCGACGGGCTTCGCGGCGCCGGTCAGCCGGTCGAGAACGTCGTCAGCCAGTCGGGCGCCGACAACGTGCCGACCTTCGAGCCGCTGGAGATCCAGGTCTCCGCCGGCGCGACGCTCTTCGTCCGCGGCGACGACAACGGCGACGGGGCGATCAACATCTCCGATCCGCAGTTCTCGCTCAACTTCCAGTTCCTCGGCGGCGCCCCGCTCCGCTGCAGAGCGGCCTCCGACACGAACGGCGACGGCCGCGTCAACATCTCCGACCCGCAGTACTCCCTCAACTTCCAATTCCTCGGCGGCCCACCACCACCCGCGCCCTTTCCGACGTGCGGAGCGGACGACAGCACCCTCGGCTGCGTAGAAGTATCGCTCGGCTGCCGGTGATCCGGCCCATTCATGGCGGCTCCGGCAAGAAGCGTCGACTTCGGTGGCTTGCTGTCAGACGATTCATGAGGAAGGCAGGAAACTCAGGAAGGCAGGAAACGGACGGACTGATGGGGTTGCGCCACCTGAGGTTCACTCTCGCCGTTTGATGGCCTCTGTCACCGGGGCCGCCGCCTCTCGGCAAGCCCCCGAACCGACACGCATCCGCTGAAGCAGAACACCCAGTCCCCTTCCTGCCTTCCTGCCTTCCTTGCTTCCCTTTCTGCCGTCAGAGTCTGCGCGAGAAGTCGAGCAGCTTCTTCGGGCATGGGCCCGGGACTGGATTACGACCCCGCCAGCTTCTCCACGTGCAATCGCTTCACGAACACGATCGCCGCCGCCGTGGCCGGGGCGGCGAGCAGGAGGCCGAGGGGGCCGAAGAGGACGGCGAAGAGGAGTTGCATGACGATCGTCAGCGCCGGTGGCATGTCGATGGTCTCGCGGTTGACGACCGGCGTCAGCAGGTAGCTCTCGACGAGCTGCACGGCGACGAAGAGGACGATCACCCACACGCAGAGCATCGGATCGACGGTCAGCGCCAGAAGTGCGGCGGCGAGCACCGAGATGAGGGGACCGAAGTTCGGGACGAAGGTCGCCACCGCCGCGAGCAGGCCGAGGGTGAGGGCGAGCGGCACGTCGAGGAGCCACAGGCCCACCGCGATCGAGATGCCGACCGCGACCATCGACACGCACTTCCCCAGCACCCACCACTGCAGCGTGCGTCCGACGGCGCCCAGGGTGTCGACGACGTCGTCACGGCGATCCGCGGGGAAGAGCGCCGCGATGCCCTGGACGTACGGGCGCGGCTGGATCGAGAGAAACGCGCCGATGACGAGCGCCAGAAAGGCGCCGGCGATCATGCCGAAGGTCGTCGAGAGGATCCCGGTCGCGCCCGCGAGCAGCGCGCCGCTCTCGCGCAGGGCGATGTCGCCCGACTGCTCCGTCACCTTCTCGATGAGCGCCTTCGACCACCCGTAAGCCGACGCCGCCTCCCTGAGCTTGTTGAGCGATTCCGGCAGCTTTTCGCCGAGCCGGTCGACCTGCTCGAAGACCCGCGGCGCGAGAAACCAGAAGCAGATGCCGCCGAGCAGCACGATGCCCGCCACCACCAGCGCGAGCCCCGCGCCCGCCGGGATCCCCAGCCGCTTGCCGAGCGCGCTCGACGAGCCCCGCAGGGAGACGGCGAGCAGGACGCCCGCGAACGCGACGAGCACCACCTCCGCGGCCGCCCACAGCAGGAGTGCCGCGACGCCAATGAGGGCAATTCTCGTTGTCGTGCTCATCCGCACCTGTCATCGACGCGCGGCGCGCCGCCGCCCCGAGAGGCGAGGAGACGCGGCCGGGCGGCGATCACGATTCCCGCGGGCCGTGCCGCACCTCCAGC